>CAMRBZ010000001.1 GCA_947040595.1 uncultured Enterovibrio sp.
CAGCTTCAAAGGCGACAGGTATAACAATATTAACTCTTTGTAAATTGGAATATTTTGTTGATATTTTTGAGGAGAACAATCTTTTGGTGTGCTTCCCTATAAAACAAACCGTTACCCTTCTCTCAATTGCTATAAAAACCCCAAGTTTATCTGTTTAGCTTCCTTCTCGACTCCTACTCTTTTTAACGTAATCGTCATTGTTAAAGAAACGATGGTGCTGAATGAAGGAGATCACTTTTTTTCTTCTCGGTCTGAATGGTTGCTGTTGAAATGACGGAGCAGAGTTCTTTTGTTTTTGACCGCTTTTATTCTGATGAAGGGATACTTGACTCTAAAGTAGGGATAAAAAAGAGCTAGGATGCATTAGCGCGTTATTTTGCGATGTGCAAGTCTATGGCGAAAGCACATGGGAGAATATGGAATGAGCAATGTGCCGTTGAATTTAGGGCGACGACGTTTTTTAACCTTGTCTACGGCCGTCGTTGGCGGCGTTGGGGTCGCTTTTACGGCCGTGCCTTTTATTAAATCATGGAGTCCGAGCGCGAAGGCGAAAGCGGCGGGAGCACCTGTTGAAGTCGATATCAGTAAAATAGAAGAAGGTCAGCTTATCCGTGTTATTTGGCAAGGTAAGCCGGTTTGGGTTGTGCGGCGCAGTGCTGAAACCTTAAATGAATTAAGTGCCATTGCTGATATGTTGCGCGATCCTGAATCACTTGAGCCACAGCAACCTGAATATATTAAGAATATTTACCGTTCCATCAAACCTGAAATTTTCCTTGCTGTGGGCATTTGTACGCATCTTGGATGCTCACCGACTTATCTTCCTGACAGTTTTAATAAAGAAGTGAAGGGGGTTAAGTCCGGTTTTTTTTGCCCATGTCATGGTTCTAAATTTGATATGGCGGGGCGTGTTTTTAAAAGTGTTCCTGCACCTCTTAATTTGGTGGTCCCTCCTTATACCTACATAAATGAAGATCGTATTTTAGTGGGCACGAATGAGGGGGAGTCATAATGACAAATTTATTAAATTGGATAGAAAAACGCCTGCCTGTTATTAAGGCCTATAAAAAGCATTTATCTGAATACCCCATGCCAAAAAATTTCAATTTTTGGTATTTATTTGGTTCGCTTGCCATGTTGGTTTTGGTGAATCAATTGGTGACAGGGATTTGGCTCACCATGAGTTATAACCCTTCTGCAGAAGGCGCTTTTGCGTCTGTTGAATACATTATGCGTGACGTTGAGTATGGTTGGTTGCTTCGATATATGCATTCGACAGGGGCGTCGGCTTTTTTTGTGGTGATTTATCTGCATATGTTCCGTGGGTTGATTTATGGTTCATACCAAAATCCGAGAGAGTTGCTCTGGCTCTTTGGTATGATCATTTTCTTGCTTTTAATGGCGGAAGCTTTTATGGGGTATTTATTGCCTTGGGGGCAAATGTCTTACTGGGGGGCTCAGGTCATTATTTCGTTGTTCGGTGCGATTCCTGTGATTGGCGATGATCTCACTCTTTGGATCCGGGGTGATTATGTTTTATCAGGTGTGACATTAAATCGCTTCTTTGCCCTTCATGTTGTGGCTTTGCCGATGCTTTTATTGGTCTTAGTGGCTTTGCATATTCTGGCCTTGCATGAGGTGGGTTCAAACAACCCTGACGGCATAGAAACCAAACTGACGAAAGGGACAAAAAGGGCTGGATATCAGAGTGATTTCAGATTCCATGAAGATTACAAGAAAAAATACGACATCATTGACTCCGTCCCTTTTCATCCTTATGGAACGGTGAAGGATCTTATCGGTGTTGCCGCTTTTGGAATTTTATTTGCCTACGTTATCTTTTTTAATCCAGAAATGGGGGGGTATTTTTTAGAACCCCCTAATTTTGAAGCGGCCAATCCAATCAAAACACCTGAGCACATTGCCCCTGTGTGGTATTTCACTCCTTTTTACGCCATTTTAAGAGCCGTTCCTCACAAGCTGACCGGGGTCGGACTGATGGGGCTCTCTATATTAATGCTCTTTTTATTGCCTTGGCTGGATCGTTGTAAAGTACGATCATTTCGCTATCGTAGCCCATTTCATTTGCTCAATATTATACAGTTTGTGATCTCTTTTGTTGCTTTGGGTATTCTCGGTTCATTGCCTGCGACAACCCTTTATACTTTTATGGCGCAGGTTTTTAGTTTTGGATATTTTATGTTTTTCATTTTGTTGTTTTTTTACAGCAAAAATGAGGGAACAAAACCCTTACCAGAGAGGGTTAATTTCAAATGAAGAAAAGACTCCTTGTATTTATCGCACTCTTTCCTTTTTGGGTCATGGCATCGGGTAATGGCGTTCCACTTGATGCTGCGAGAAATGACTTAACGGATAAAGCCTCTTTGCAAAGAGGGGCAAAAATTTTCATGAATTATTGTTTAGGTTGCCATGCAACGCAATATCAACGTTATGAACGTGTTGCTGAAGATTTGGGAATACCGAAAGTTTTGATGATGGAAAATTTGGTTTTTGACTCAAATGCCAAAATTGGAGACTTGATCACAAATGCAATAACCCCTGAAGATGCCTCGGCGTTTTTTGGAACGCCGGCACCTGATTTAACGTTGGTCTCAAGAGTGCGAGGTGTTGATTGGATATACACTTATCTGCGTTCCTTCTATGCAGATGGGGCCCGTCCTTTTGGCGTCAATAACGCTTTGTTTCCTAATGTGGGCATGCCGTATGTCTTAGAGTCTTTGCAAGGGACACCGGTCAAAAGATATGAAACACTTTTGGTTGATGGGGAATACATAGAAGAATTTACTGAGATAGCGTCTCTTGGAAACGGTGAGTTGAGTCCGGATGAATATGATGCAAGTGTCCGAGATTTAGTTAATTTTCTTGCCTATTCTGGAGAGCCGATGAAACTTGAACGGCAGAGATTGGGGTTTTGGGTCATCGGTTTTCTGCTTGTTTTTCTTATTTTAACTCTCTTCCTTAAGAAAGAGTATTGGCGTGATGTTCATTGATCGGTTAATCTAGTGAGTCGCTGATCAATGATGGGAAATATATTTCCATCGTTATTTAATTAAGATAAAAATTCTGGAGGGGTTAATGGCTGTTGCTGCCAATAAACGCTCGGTGATGACGTTATATTCTGACGCATCAGACATGTATAGCCATCAGGTTCGTATTGTTCTTGCTGAGAAGGGGGTGACTTACGACATTGAGCTTGTCGATCCTACTAACCTACCAGAGGATTTACTTGATTTAAATCCCTATAATACTGTGCCCACCTTGGTTGACCGTGAATTGGCCTTATATAACGCCAATATCATCATGGAATATTTAGACGAAAGGTTTCCACATCCACCTTTGATGCCTGTTTATCCTGTTGCGCGTGGTAACAGTCGTCTTATGATGTACCGTATTGAACGCAATTGGTATATTCATGCAGAAAAAATTGAAAAAGGAAATGCAGAAGAAGCGGATCGTGCTCGTCGTCAATTGCGCGAAGAGCTATTAGAATTAGCCCCAGTATTTGCAGAATATCCCTTTTTCATGAGTGAAGAATTTAGTTTGGTAGATTGTTATTTGGCTCCATTATTGTGGCGTTTGCCTGTAATGGGAATTGATTTAAGTGGTCCTGGTTCCAAAGAAGTGAAGACCTATATGACACGCGTTTTTGACCGTGATTCTTTCTTGGCTTCTTTAACAGAAACAGAACGAGAAATGCGTTTGGTGCAATGATGAATGAAGCTGAACTTAAGCCTCGCCGCCCGTATTTATTGCGGGCGTTTTATGATTGGCTACTGGATAATGATTTTACGCCCCATTTGGTTGTTGATGCGACCTTGCCTTATGTTGATGTGCCTTTTGAATACGTTCAAGATGGACAAATCGTCTTAAATGTTGCCCCTCAGTCCGTGGTTGAATTAGACCTCGGAAATGAGTTCGTTCGATTTACGGCTCGCTTTGGGGGGAATCCGTTGGCCATTGCGGTGCCTATTTATGCTGTAGTTGCGATTTATTCACGTGAAAATGGCTCTGGAACCATGTTTGATTCTGAGCCTGTTTATGAAGCGCAATTAGAAAAAATAGAACGTGAACTTGAGGAAGAAGAAGCCAACGACAAAATGCCTTCAGAGTCTCTGATCATGGATGAGCCAGAAGATGAAACACAAAGGCCAAAAGGACCTCCGACACTGACGGTCGTAAAATAATTTTTATTGTTAACTGTTTTTCTCCTTAGGAAACGTTTTTCAGTAACCAACGGCTTTGTAAATACCCTGAACGTTTGAAAATCTGGCACATTGGCCATTAACGATCCTTCATCACGCTATGATTGAAATCGCGAATAAAGCCAATACAGACTTTTGAAGGAGAAGGGTATTATTATCCCTTCTTAATACTTTGTAACGATTCAGCTCTCATTTTTTAAAACTCGGTTTTGTGCGATAATTCCCTCATTCCACACCCAAGATCGATTCTTTAAAATCAGATCTTGAAATTAAAATTGAAAGGCACATTGTTCACCTAGTCTTACCTTCAAATACGGGTTAATGAGCAAGGTTTTGGAATCTTGCTTAGAAAACAATGTTATTTTTTTATGTGTGAAATAACGAATACATGCTCAATGCTTGCGTGTTTTTTGTGCAATTAAATGGTTACGATACTTTTCTCTTTTCCCCGCATTATTTTTTACCCAAGAGACTTGAAGATACGCGTCTGCGGCAAGCGAGTTAACCCCCTGAGCATAGATGGAGTATGTGATTGGCCTGGGCGAGAGCAGCCAACCCCCACGCAGTTTCAGAGGCGACAGGTATATCGTTATGCCAAAATAATATGAGGGAGGTAACGTGACATATCTTGTGTGATGAGCGACTTGTCTTCTCGAATAGAGATCCCCGCCGCTTTGTCGTTGACAAGCCAGCTGCCGATAAGGGTGTAGTTATCTCCAAATTTTGGAAGAGGATGATAGGCTTGAACAATCATGCCTTCTTCTCCGTAAGGTCCGTCAATTGACAAGGTTTCTTTTCCATTTTTAAATATCGAAATGTTTGCTCCTTCTCGAGAAAAAAGTGGTTTAACAACATATTCTTTGAGGGATTTTCGTGCAGGATCATCTGCAAAATAGGAGGCAAGCAAATTGGGGTGGTTTGGAAATAATTTCCAAAGCATAGGAAGTAACGCTTTGTTTGAAATAATACTTTTCCACATAGGTTCTAACCAGTTGACCTTTGCGCTGTTTAAATGCGTAGCATACTCTTCTTCGAACATAAACTCCCAAGGATAAAGCTTAAACATCCACTCGATAAGGGTGTTATTCATGTCTGTAAATTGCCCATTTGTATTAAGACCGATGTCTTCGATATACACAAAGCGGCAATCAATACCCGCTTCTTTGGCGCAATCTTCTATGTATTGTACGGTGCCGCGATCTTCTAATGTATTTTTACAACAAGCAAAATGAAGGGGGCGGTGCGGGGATTTTTCTTTGAGGGTACGAAAGCGATGAACCAATAATTCTTGTAAGAGATTGAATTGATCTGCATCTCGACGAATTATGCCTTTGTTTACTTTATCTTCAAGCCAAAGCCATTGCCAAAAACCGGTTTCAAATACGGATGTGGGGGTGTCTGCATTATTTTCATAGAGTTTGGCTGAGCCTGTTCCGCCATAAGCGAGGTCAAGCCTTGAATACAGAGAAGGATCGCGTCTTCTCCATGAGTCTAAAATACCTTGCCAGTGCATTTCAGGAATGTGAAATCGTTTTAACCAGTTTTCATCTTGAACGACATGGTTGACCACCTCCAAACACATTTGATGCAGCTCTTCGGTCGGAGCTTCAATGTTTTCTTCTATTTGCTTTAAGGTAAATTGGTAATAGGCCGATTCATCCCAATAAGCCTCTCCGTAAAGCGTGTGAAAATTGAATCCGTATTCTTGGGCCTGTGTTTTCCAGTTTGGACGAGGGGGGGTGTTGACTCTTAGCATGAATGAAACTCATTATCGAAAAGATCAAAAGAGAGGTAAAAAAACGTGGCCTGCCGAGGTATTACAGGCCATAAACATCCTGATGCATTAACCGCCCCAGCTTTTGCTTGAAGAGCGACTCCAGCTTGATTTTGCTGCAGCTTTTGAGCCAAAGCCACCCCGTGATATTGTTTTTGTGACTGCCGGTTTTTTCTTGAATTGATCACTTGGGACGTAAACTTTCGAGCTTTTTCCTACTTTTCCATAAGAATACCCATCGGAGGAACTCCAGCCTCCATAATGGCGGCTACGAGGGTTTGTGGATGTAAAAATAGGTTGGTGATTATATGAACGATTGTTCATCATTTGCCCAAACATGAACCCAGCCATCGCAGGCATGAACCAATTATTTTGAGAAGACTGAACGCACATTTGTTCACCAAATTCAGCGACGCAATCGGCTCTTGATTTGTATTTTGGGGCTGTACTTTCGGCTTCATTTAGGGCGTCTTGATAGGCTGTTTTACATTGTTCACTTTGTTCGGGATTGTTTTTAATGCATTCTGAGACTCCAGAATAAATATTCATTTCTTGGGCACCTTCACTGCAACCAGAAACAAACACGATGGCAGCAACCGTGATGGAAGGCGTTGCGGGGAGCCAGCTTTTTTTCATTTGAGCAAGCTTGACGTTGCGGCTTCTTTTCATGGTTTCGCCCCTTAGTATGTCATGCATGCAGCATTGAGTATGCCAATGGCAATGGACATCGACCCCATGACGATACCTGCAGGAATTTCATTGTTTTGGATACGCTCGACCAGTTTTGGCATAAAACCAAAGCGCATGATAAAAAAGGCAAGAATTTGAGCAACAAGGGCAACAACCGCCCAAATACCAAAATCCAATAAATTAACCGAATTTTTTGCTGCGCTGGCGATTGCAAGGCTGTAACCGATAAAGGCGCCAGATAAAGTAATGGCCGCTGCAATGTTGTTTTCTTCTTTGAGCAATTTCCACTCATCGTAGGGCGTAACGCGGATATAGACGAATTTGAAAATGATCAAAAATAAAATGGATAAACCAAGGTAAAGGGCAAATGAGCCAAGGTTTTCCAGCGAAAGTAGCAATTGAGACATAACTTTTCCTTATCTAAAAAGAGGGACCACAGCTTATCCTGCTACGGTAAAGTCTGTGGGTGAGAGTGCAACACCGGAACTTATCACAAGGCTTCGTTCCGGCTTCTGATCTTGGATGGCTTCTTCTGCGCAAATGAGTAAAGACTCAAAAACATCTTCTCCTGCTTGGCGTTCATACACCATGACAAACTGATCGGTTGTCGAGGTACTTTCATCTTCTGCCCAAGTTATTTCTTTCATTGCAACAGGTTGGGTGTTATCCCACACTTTTTCGTAAGTAAAACCGGACAAGCCCCAAACGGGTTTTACAATTTCGTTGCTGAGGCAAGCATTCCATTGGGCCTCTGTATCAATGGGTTTTGTTTCGTAAAAATAAAACAGTTTGACTTCGGTGACGTCTGCATCGGATGAACCGGATTGCAATACTTGTATAAAACCATCGTCATCGGTATAAAAGCGCAATAAGCGTGTTTGTGCGTCCAGTTTGACTTCGCCTACGGCTTTGATGATTTGCGTGCGAGTGGCTTTTTCTATAACTAATAAGGGTTCCATTAAACGGAATTTTAAGTCATCAAGCTCTATTGCTCCGCCTAATCTTAAACCTAAGACTTCAGGTGGCTTGGGTTTTTCAGGTGTGGGCGCTTGCATTTTTTTCTTTAGCCAATCGAACATACCAAACTCCTCTCTTTCTTTTTTTTTACTTGTTGCTTTTCAATCCAGCTGAATTAGCCGCGCTCTTCGCCCAATAACATCGTCCGCTTATGCTCAGGGCTTTTTTTCCGCCTCAGGGCATCTTCAAATATCGTGGGTATATGCTAGTAAATCATGGCATTAAGATCCTGTTGAAAGATTGCTTTTGCTCATAATTTAAAAAATACATTCAAGTGGTGAATGAATTGAGTGTTGGGTTTTAGGGTGGTATACCCGTCGCCTTTGAAACTGCGTGGGTGTTGGCTGCTCTCGCTCAGGCCAATCACAGAGTCGATCTATGTTCAGGGCCTTCACTCGTTTGCTGCCTACACGCATTTTCAATGGTCTTGGGTATCTCTATTTTAAGGATTTTTTTATCCGTCATTTTTGAATATGCAGGTTTTTTGAGGGGATTGTCCCCACTCACATCATTTTTAGATGTTCATGGGGTCCGCTTATTTGCATTTTCAAGTGTCTTTAGGATAAAAAACAATACAAGATATTGTTTTTTGATGGTTCAGGTTATTTTTTACCTAAAATTCGAGCCAGTTCATCTTCTGCAGAGGCTCCTTGGCCTCCTGTTATCCCTGCGTCAATGAGTTTTTTATCAAGGCTACTTCCTGATTGCTCTTGGTCGAGTTCCGCTGCGGCTTCAAATTGAGCTTGGCGTTCTTGTTGGCGTGTTTTGATCCGCTCGAGGGATTCCACTGCGGTGTGCATTTTCGCGCTTGCCCCAAGGTTGGTGCTTGAAACTGCCGCCTGGGCTTTTTGGACTGATTCGTTGGCTTTAACTACATCCACTTGTTGCTCTAGTTGACGCAGTTTATCTTTGGCTTGAGCAATGTTGGTTTTCAGGGTGCTTTCTGATTGAGCAAATTGTTGCATATAGGTACTTTCTGCTTTTTGTTCAGCGCGAAGGGCTGAAACACGGCTGGCACATTCTAAGGCTAGTTCTTGTTGGCCTTTTTCCATTGCGCCTCGTGCATGCGCCTCATATTCTGCAATGCCATTTTCAAAGCCAGCCACTTTTTGTGCCGCCAGTTTGCGTTTGGCTATGATACCAACCAAGGCCGTGTCTGAACGGCGAAGTTCTTCTTTAGCGTCACGGATTTCTTGATCCAAGATACGCAAAGCCTGATTGTCAGCAACGGCTTCTGCTGCTTCTGTCGCACCACCTTTAATGGCGGTAAATAATTTCTTCCAAATGCTCATTACAGGGTTCCTTATAGATAGTCTTGGTACAGCTCAAGAAAAGCTTCGATGTTACGAAATAAAGTGGCAACTTCAATGACCACAGTTTCGGCTTTAGATTGTGACGAAAGAGAGCCAAATGCGGCGTAGTAACTCTCGCCGTTTATTTCGTTGATGCAAAGGGTGCTGAGAGGAAACAGCTTATGGGTGCGTAATATCGTGTCATTTAGGGCTGAAACGTCTTTCACTGCTTTTTGAGGAAAAAGTAATGCTTCGACAAGTATTTGTTCTCCCGCAACGGCTAAAAAGGCTTCGATGCCGTCTTCATTTTTTAAGCACAATGTTTCTTGAGTTTGAGTGACAGTCCAGCCATCATGCTTTGTCAAGAGGGTATTGAGATCTTTCAGTTGCCAAGTCATATTTTTTCCTTTTCATTGTTTAATGCATGTTTTTCATATGATGAGGAGAATTAAAGATGAAGCGCGTAAATCGGATTTGCGTGCATCAATGATTTAATTCTGATCATTATATGTGGGCTAAAGACAATAAAATAAACCTCAATGGTATACCGAACTTTTATGAACATACAGTTTTGTAACATAAAGCGAGATAAAGTAAGGGTTTGTGGTTATTTTAAAAATGAATAAAACGTGGATTTTTGATAAAAATAGCTCGCGTAAGGCATTTTTACAAAGAACGGCGAAAAGTGAAGGCGTTTAGTTGATATACCGGAAACCTTTGATGACTTGTTTGACGCCTTTTATATTTCTAGTAATTTCAGCCGCTTGTGTGGCTTGTTCTTTTGTTAGGTAACCCAATAAAAACACTTCGCTGTCTTCTGTGATGACTTTGATGTTGGCCTCACGGAGTTTTTTACTGGCAATTAAGGCGCTTTTTACTTTGGTGGTCAACCAAGTATCTTGACTGACGACAGAAAGCGAAACGGGAGCTTGGATTCGAATTTGATCGTAAATCTCTTTGACTCCTTTTATTTCTTTTATCTTTTCTAGGATGTTGTTTTTGATTTCATCGGTTTGGGCTTGACCAATAAGCAATAAGTGACCTTCGTAAGAGGCGGCATTGATCCTTGATTTTGATTGAAAAGCGGGCTTATTGACTTTGCTTGCGACATCAATGAGGATTTGTCGGTCTCGCCATTCTGATGCCGTATCGCGAGAATCTTGGACATCAAGAACGGCGCAGGCGCTCAGACTCAAGGTGAGGGAAAAGAGAAGCGCCTTTTTCATTTTTATTCTCCGTGAGTGGGAAAGAGAAACTGATCAATTAAATCACAAAGAGTATGCAGGGTGACAAGATGAACCTCTTGAATGCGAGCAATACGCTGTGACGGGATGCGAATTTCAACATCTTGCTCTCCGAGCAAACCCGCCATCTCACCCCCGTCTTTGCCTGTGAGGGCGACGATGGTCATATCACGGGTGAGTGCCGCTTCCATTGCTTTTGTGATGTCTTTGCTGTTTCCACTGCTGGAGATGGCAAGAAGAATGTCTCCGCTTTGTCCAAATGCGCGTACTTGTTTTGAAAAAATTTCTTCGTAGTGATAATCATTTGCAACGGCGGTCAGGGTGACCGTGTCTGCCGTAAGAGCAATGGCAGGAAGGCTTGGGCGTTCCGTTTCAAAGCGATTAAGGAGGCAGGATGCAAAATGTTGTGCGTTTGCAGCTGAGCCGCCATTTCCACAACAGAGAACTTTATTTCCGTTCAATAAGCATTGCACCATCATCATTGCTGCTTTAGATAAGGGTTCAGGCAGGAGCTCTGCTGCTGCAATTTGTGTTTGAATGCTTTCAGTGAAACTTTCTTTAATGCTTTCTAGCATCGGTTACCCTTCATCCAGAGAAGATATTTTTAATCCAATTGACTGCGTCTGATGTACCTTCAAAAACGACGGCATCAAAACGAAACTCGGTGTGTATTGCTGAGCGGTTTTGTTTTACTAACCAAAGGTGGGCGGTGTTTAACAAAGTGCGCTGTTGCTTTGTTGAAATACTTGAAGTAGCCCCTCCGTACGTTATGTTTTTGCGAAATTTTACCTCGACAAAGACGATACAGCTACCATCTTGCATGATGATATCCAGTTCGCCGCATTTTAGTCTGACATTTTTATCAATGACAAACAAACCTTGTCGCTCAAGAAAGCGACAGGCTTGTTGTTCATAGAGGGTTCCTGTGTCTTTTTTACTTAATGGGGGCAAAGCCTTGGGCCCCAAATTTACCCCACGATAAGTCTCGTTGGATAACACATTGTTTGTTAAGTGATAAGATTCCCGATTGCGCTTTTAATTGATAATAAGGATTTATTTTCATCTCAGGCAAAGCGTTAATTAAGGTGTAAGCATCCATTCCAAGAGCATAAAGTCGAGTAATATCATTGCTTTGTTTTGGCCAAATCCGATGATGCTTGATTGAGAGCGGATCATTGGGATTCACAATTAAAGGGACATCTGTAAAAGTAATGTCTCGCAGTTCACCAAGCTCGCCCACACCGCGCACCCTGTTATTGCCTCGAGAACTGGTATAGAGATCGGGCAAGTCTGCATCTGGGTTAATCGCCACTTCAATAAAGGGCTTGAGTAGGGTGAGTTCATCTGCACTGGCGATAAGATAGACTGCATCAATGTCTCGTCGGCTGCGTTGCTCGGCTTTTAGCTTGAGATTAAGCAATTGGTTCATCTTATATATTCTGGATTGGCTTCCAGAAAGATCAAACGCTTCTTTTACTGCGTTTTGCATGGACGCTTGATTTTGAAACAAGGAAATTTCAGCGGGGATCCCTGTTTGTTTTTTCCATTCACTTGAAAAAGCCTGACTGACTCTTTGACCAAATTCATTTTTAGGCGCAATGATCAAAGGATGACGGTGTTTTTTCTTGGCAATAAAATGAGCGGCTTGCTTTGCTTCTTGTTCTGGGGAGAGGGTAAAGAAGCAGGTATTGGAGGCGTTCTTTGTATTTTGTTTTGGCATGTTCATTGCCAACGTTTGGAAGGTTTCGTTACTGAGTTTGAGGTATTCATTTACTTTGTTTTTTTGTAATGGGCCAAGGACAAATTCGATTTTGTCTTGTTTCATGTCCTCAATGATTTTTTTCATGGGGGCGGCGTTGCTGTCATAGAACTTGAGAATTTTGGGTTTTTTCCCTGATACATCCTCCAGCATTCCTTGAATGATCCCGTTTCGAATGGCTTCGCCTTGATCTGCATATTTCTCGGTTAAAGGAAGCAAAACCCCGATGGTTTTCGGGCGATGAATTTTCATCGTTTGCAGGGAAGACAAGCCAATTGGCATATAGATATTGGCCGAGTGCAATGGATTTTCATTGAGCCATTTTTTGAGTGCTTCTTGTTGACGCACGGGATTAAAGGAAAAATCGCGCATTATTTTAGACAAGGTGGCCCAGCCGGATAATTCTTTGTTTTTGCTCGTTAAGAGTTTTGATAGTTCGTCCGGTGGGATGCGCTCTAATAGGTTCCAGAGTGTATCCCAATTTTTTTGTTTTGCATCGGTATCTGAAATGTAAGGGGTCGCCAGCGCCAAAGACATGGCCATTGCAGGGTAGTTGCGAAGTTCCTTGTACAAGGCTGCACTTTGTAAAAAGTAGCGTTCGTATTGAATGTTTGGCAGAGTCCATGACGGTTTGAATTTTAGGTTGTCGATGGCGGCTTGCATTTTCCCTGTGAGTTGCAATAAGCTCGCACGACTTAATTGCCATTCAGACAGTTGCAAGGGTTTTAAGGGCATTTTCGCTAAGCGAAGCGCAAGAACGGTAGCGTCACTGTATTTTTTTTCTTTGGTGAGTGCTTTCAATGCCAGTAAATACCAATCTGCTTGGCTTTCATTTTGTGTCTTTTCTGCTTGTTTTAAATAATATTGAGAAGACTCCTTCGCGGGGGCGGTTATGTCATACAAGGTGGAGTGTGGCCTGTTCGATGTTGTGCCACATGAGGAAAGCGCGACAGCAAGCGCGATCGCTGAGATGAGTCGTGATAGACTTTTGCTTTTATGGGTTATTTTACGCATGAACATCTTTTGTCCGTAACATGTTGCCCTCTATCATAATCGCCGAAGGGTTTTGAAACAAATGACAGATGAAACTTCAACCGGGATTGATGTCTCAACTTTATATATCGTACCGACACCGATCGGAAACTTAGGGGATATCACTTTGCGTGCTATTGAGGTGCTTAAGCAAGTCGATATCATTGCTGCAGAGGATACCCGCCATACAGGTAAATTATTGTCTCATTTTGGAATCACAACCCGAACTGTTGCTTTACATGATCATAATGAGCAACAAAAAATGGAGTTCCTAATTGAGAAATTATGCAGCGGTCTTTCTGTTGCGCTCGTTTCTGATGCTGGTACGCCGTTGATTTCTGATCCAGGTTACCATTTAGTGTCACGTTGTCGTCAACAGAATGTCAAAGTTATTCCCTTGCCTGGGCCTTGTGCTGTGATTACGGCTTTAAGCGCTTCGGGGCTGCCTTCGGACCGTTTTACCTTTGAAGGCTTTTTACCCCCAAAAACAAAAGGCCGCCGCGATAAGTTTGCTCAAATTGCCGACGATCCACGGACCTTGATTTTTTATGAATCGCCTCATCGCATTTTGGATGCCTTAAATGACATGTTGCACGAGTTGGGTGCAGACCGACAGGTGGTGCTGGCGCGAGAATTAACAAAAACCTTTGAAACCATCCACGGAGCGCCATTGGGAGAACTTATTTCTTGGCTTGGTGAAGACAGAAATCGGGTGCGCGGTGAAATGGTTCTACTTGTTGCGGGTCATCGCCCAAATAAGGACGATTTACCTTTGGAAGCGAGGAAGGCGCTTCGTTTGATATCCAAAGATCTTCCTTTAAAAAAAGCAGCAGCGATCACAGCGGAGCTTTTTGCGGTGAAGAAAAATGCCCTTTATAAATGGGGATTAGAGAATATAGATGAATAAGGCGTGAGTTTGGGCTGGATTCGTATTCGGGATTTCTATATAATCGGCCCCGAGTTGGCTGGGTAATCGCTGCTTTGTTCGTATTCATTGAATACTGAATAGAGGGGAGGAAAGTCCGGGCTCCATAGGGTAGGGTGCCAGGTAACGCCTGGGAGGCTAAAGCCTACGACCAGTGCAACAGAGAGCAAACCGCCGATGGCGTGTTTTTTCGAAAGGAAAAACACTGCACAGGTAAGGGTGAAAGGGTGCGGTAAGAGCGCACCGCGCGTCTGGCAACAGTTCGTGGCACGGTAAACTCCACCCGGAGCAAGACCAAATAGGTCCCTAATGGCGCGACCCGCGTTGGGGACGGGTAGGTTGCTTGAGCCTGTGAGTGATTGCAGGCCTAGACGAATGGTTACCGCCGTTTACGGTACAGAACCCGGCTTATAGGCCAACTCACTAAATATGAAGAAGGCGAGCATTTGCTCGCCTTTTTTAGTTTTAAATGTTTGCGATGCGCGCGACGTTTATTTGCAATTGTTTTTGATTTAAAAGCGCATTGAATATTTGATGTAACCAATTGAAATAACTCTAACTTTATAAATTTTCGAGCCTGTTTGTGATTTTGCTTGGCTTGACTTTCTTTTTCGCTGCTACGTACACTTATCGTGTTGAAATGTGGAATAAAGTGGTTTTTTCTGGGCTAAAAGGGAATTTTGGATCATGTTAAGGGGCGTCAGCGTCATTTCACTTGACGCGAAAGGTCGTGTTTCATTACCAAAACGATATCGAGAAGAGCTCGCAAGCCTTTGTCATGGTCTTTTTGTTTGCACGATCGATCATCAATTTCCCTGCTTACTTTTATATCCTTTGCCTGAATGGGAACGTATTGAAGCCAAGCTTTCTTGTTTATCTAGCCTTAATCCATTAGAGCGGAGGTTGCAGCGTTTATTGCTGGGGCATGCTTTTGAGTGTGAGATGGATGGACAGGGACGCCTTTTGATTTCTTCGGCCCTGCGTGATTACGCCGATTTAAATGGCAAAGCCATCTTGGTGGGACAGTTAAATAAATTTGAATTGTGGAACCAAGCCAAATGGCAAAAACAAATCGATCAAGATATTCAACTTCAAGCTGATTGCCAAGATGCATTGAGTGAGAAGTTGGATCATTTTTCGTTATAGGTATCTAAAAAATGTCAGATCAATTTTCACATATTTCTGTTCTTCTTCGTGAGTCCATTGAAGGTCTTGCACTTAAGCCAAATGGTATTTATATCGACGCCACGTTCGGTCGTGGTGGGCATTCCCGTGAAATTCTTTCACGTTTGAGTGACGGTGCGCGTCTTTTTAGTATTGACCGAGACCCACAAGCCATTGAAGAAGCCTCCAAAATTGAAGACTCCCGCTTTACGATTATTCACGGTCCCTTTTCTGCTATTGAATCTTATGTCGATGATCTGGGTTTGAAAGGAAAAATTGACGGTGTTTTAATGGACTTGGGGGTTTCTTCGCCTCAGCTTGATGATCCTGAGCGAGGGTTTAGTTTTATGCGCGATGGGCCATTGGATATGCGAATGGACCCAAGCTGTGGCATGTCGGCTGCCGAGTGGCTTTCAATAGCTCAAGCTGATGATATTGCATGGGTTTTAAAGGTTTTTGGTGAGGAGCGTTTTGCAAAGCGCATTGCGTCTGCCATCGTTGCGTTTCGAGAAAATACCGATAATCCCCCACTGAATAGAACACATCAATTGGCCAAATTGATTGCCAATGTGGTTTCAACCAAAGAGAAAAAACATCCAGCGACACGATCTTTTCAAGGGATCCGAATTTACATCAACAGTGAGCTTGAAGAAATAGAAAAGGCCCTTGATGGTGCTCTGAATGTGCTTGCCCCTGAAGGCCGCTTGTCTGTGATAAGTTTTCACTCTCTTGAAGATCGTTTGGTTAAGCGCTTTATAAGAAAACAAACGCAAGGGCCCCTTGTTCCGAGAGGGGTGCCCTTAACGGAAACGCAAATTAATGCGCTGGGTAAAGCGAAAATGAAAGGGGTGGGGAAGGCCTTAAAACCCACAGAAAATGAAATTGATATGAATACACGTTCAAGAAGTTCTGTCTTGCGTGTGGCTGAAAAAATGGGTGAATAATGCAAGCAAATCCAGGGCTTTCAAGGCAGATAGCACAGGATCTAATGGAAAATGGACGCTGGCCCTTATTGTTATTGCTGTTCATTGCTGTTTCCGCTTTATCTGTCATTTACATCACCCAGCATACGCGAACGGAGATTGCGCTTCATGATCAATTTTTGATGGAGCGAGAGCGCTTGGAGGTGGAATGGCGTAACCAGCTTTTGGAAGAGCATGCCTTATCGGAACACAGTCGAATTGAGCGCATTGCGTCTGCCGAGCAAGGGATGATCCGCCCAGAAAATCACAATGAAATCATAGTGAGCCAATAAATGCTAAAGGGAAATAAGAAGAAAAACCGCCGAGTCTCGAAAAAAAAGGAACCCTCATTAATCCGCTGGCGATTTAATTTGATTTGTTTTTTCGTGTGTTTTTCTTTTTTTATTTTGCTTTTCCGCGCGGCATACATTCAAGTTATTGAGCCGGATCGTCTTCGTTATGAAGGCGATTTACGTTCTCTTCGTGTTAAAGCCCTTCCTTCTGCACGTGGCATGATAAGTGATAGGCACGGTGAGCCTTTGGCCGTCAGCGTGCCCGTCAATGCCGTCTACCTTGACCCTGTTGTGCTTTTTGATAATGGTGGATTAAAAGAAAAAGAACGTTGGAATCTTTTGGCGGACGTTTTGGGATTGAAACGTCAGCAAATGTTTGAAAATATAAATAAAAATAAAAACAAACGTTTTATTTATTTACAGCGTCAGGTGGGCTCGGCTGTTTCACATTACGTGAGAGGATTGAATCTACCTGGAATTGGCATGAAAAGTGAGTCTCGTCGCTTTTATCCAACGGGGGAAGTGAGTGCCCATTTAGTGGGTGTTACCGGGATTGATGGCCGTGGACTGGAAGGCATTGAGCGTGGCTATAACAAATGGCTCAGTGGCGACCCTGGCCGTAAAACGGTGCGCAAAGATCGCGATGGTCGTGTGGTTGAAAATATATCAACAGAAAAACATGAAGAGGGTAAGCCTCTTGTCTTGAGTATTGATCAACGTATTCAGGCCATTTCATATCGCGCAATAAAGCAAGCGGTTGCTGATTTTCGCGCAACCTCGGGCTCTTTGGTCATGGTTGATGTACGGACCGGCGAAGTGCTTTCTATGGTCAATGCCCCTTCTTACAATCCTAATAATACGGCTGATTTAAAAAGTTTTAAAATGAGAAACCGTGCAATTACGGATGTTTTTGAGCCGGGATCCACGATAAAACCCTTGGTGATACTGGCTGCACTTGAAAATGGCGTGGTTGATGAAAAAACCATCATTGACACAGGCAACGGTGTGATGTCTATTGGTGGGGCGCGGGTCCGTGACACGTCCAAAATTGGAAAGGCCACCTTAAAAGATGTTCTTAAAAAATCAAGTAACATCGGTGTCAGTAAGTTGTCACTTTCTATGCCGGTTGAGGATTTATTGGGTCTATACAATAACTTTGGAATGGGGGACCTTACGGGGATTAATTTACTTGGAGAGTCTTTTGGTTTCTACCCAGACCGTTCGCGTTGGTCAGACTTTGAACGTGCGACCTTGTCTTTTGGGTACGGCCTTTCAATTACGCCAGTTCAACTTGCTCGCGCTTATTCGGTGTTGGGAAGTTTAGGCATAAATCGTCCTCTTTCTATTTTAAAAACAAACGCAGTCGTTCCGGGTAAGCAGGTTGTTTCTCGTAAAAATGCTCAGAAGTTGCTCGAAATGCTCGAATCGGTCACGGAAAAAGGCGGGAGCGCGAAGGCTGCGGCCGTTGCTGGTTATCGTGTGGGTGCGAAAACGGGAACGGCGAAAGTCGCGGTAGCGGGTGGGTATGGTGATGAATACATCGGTTATACCGCAGGGCTTGCACCCATCAGCTCTCCGCGACTCGCTTTGGTCGTGCTTATCAATGAGCCTCAAGGGGATAAATATTACGGGGGGCAAGTCGCTGCGCCTGTTTTTTCTGAGGTCATGAAAAGTGCCTTGCAGCTTCTCAATATTGCGCCCGATGCGCACCATTCACAATTGCAAATTGCAAAAACGTCAAAGTAAAAAAATGAGAAAAATGAACCTTAAAACCTTATTGGCTTCTTGGTCTGACTTGAATTGCGATGATGATCTTCTAAAGACCCCACTCAATGATTTGATCCTTGATCATCGAGAACTTCTGCCAGGGGACGTTTTTGTTGCCCTTCAAGGGCATCACCGTGATGCTCGTGTTTATATTCAAGAAGCCATTGCCGCAGGCGCGCAGGCCGTAATTTCGGATGCTGGCGATGATAACCCTGTCTTTTATCTTGAAATACAAGAGGCCGATTTTGATCATGGCGTGCCGATTGTGTCTTTCCCTTTTTTAAAATCATCCCTTTCACAGCTTGCGGGGCGTTTTTATCAAGATCCCAGTTCGCACATGACCTTGTTGGGTGTAACGGGAACCAATGGCAAAACAACGGTCTCTCAGTTGATGGCACAATGGATTGATTTATTAGGTTATAAAGCGGCTGTGATGGGCACCACGGGAAATGGATTTCTTTTAGATCTTGAGCCTGCCATTAATACCACGGCAGATCCTGTTCTAATGCAAAAAAAATTAAGTCATTTTTATCAAGCGGGTGCAACCCATGTCGCCTTGGAGGTTTCTTCTCATGGCTTGGTGCAAAAGCGCGTTGATGGGATTGCGTTTGATGCGGTTGTCTTTACGAATTTGAGCCGAGATCATCTTGATTATCACGGCACGATGCAAGCGTACGCACAAGCCAAAAAACGCCTTTTGACCGACTTTGACGCCCCTGTTTTGGTTATTAATGCAGATGATCCTGTAGGGATCACCTGGTTAAATGAAATCCCAAATGCGATTGGGGTTTCGATGTCAGCAAAAGCGCCGTGTTCATTAAGTCGAAAATACCTCTATTTAACCTCCGTTAAATATGCAAGCAATGGGGTGGCCTTGACCTTTTCTTCTTCCCAATGGGGGGCGGGAGAATTTAGCGCGCCGCTTGTTGGAGAATTCAATGTGATGAATTTACTTTTAAGCCTCGCGACCTTATTGAGTTTGGGTTTTGACAAAAAAACACTGCTTCAAACGGCACCGAAATTACAACCCGTTATCGGGCGAATGGAGGTTTATCATTCTCCGAATAAACCCATGTTTGTCGTAGATTATGCACATACACCGGATGCCTTAGAAAAAGCCCTTCATGCTTTACGCCGTCATTGTAGCGGTTCGCTTTGGTGTGTTTTTGGATGCGGTGGCGATCGTGATGCGGGTAAACGGCCATTGATGGCTGAAATAGCAGAACGGTTTGCTGATAAGGTTCTCTTGACGGATGACAATCCGCGCTCTGAATCGCCTGAGCACATTGTTTCGCAAATGCTCAATGGAATGAAAAACCCAAAAAATGCGATCGTGCTTCATGACCGAAAAAAAGCATGTCGCTATGCCTTTGAAAATGCGTCAGAAAGTGATGTGATCCTTGTGGCTGGTAAGGGGCATGAAGATTATCAAGTCTTAAAAACAGGGCGCGTGCATTATTCCGACCGCGAAACCGTGCATTATTTGCTAGAGGAAAAAGAATGAAACCGGTCTCATTAAAACAATTGCAATCCATATTAGGGGGCAGGCTTCTTGGAGAAGACAAAGTCATTGACCGGGTTTCAACAGACAGCCGTGGGGCCATTCAAGGTGCTCTTTTTGTTGCATTGAAAGGCGCCCGTTTTGATGCCCATGATTTTGTTGAAACAGCTAAAGAACAGGGCGCTGCTGCCTTGTTGGTTTCTAAAGTACTTGATATTGATTTACCTCAATTGCTTGTTGAAAATACCACAGAGGCTTTAGGGGCGCTTGGATCTTGGCTTAAAAACCAGTGTGATTTAAAAAGCATTGCAATAACGGGAAGTTGTGGAAAAACAACAGTCAAAGAAATGTTGGCTTCTATTTTGTCTTTACAAGCCCCTACCTTGTATACGCACGGTAATTTTAATAATGAAATTGGCGTTCCATTGACTTTGTTACGTTTAGCGCCTTCAGATAAATTTGCAGTGATTGAGTTAGGTGCAAACCATGAAGGTGAAATCGCCTACACCACGCAGTTGGTTAAACCTGACATTGCGATAGTCACGAATTTAACGTCTGCACATTTAGAAGGATTCGGATCTTTGGCAGGCGTGGCTAAAGCCAAAGGCGAAATTTTTCAAGGTTTGAATGAGCGGGGTCTTGGGATTGTCAATCTTGACAGTTGGGACGAAATACATTGGCCTGCATTGCTTAAAAATAAACGTGTACAGACGGTCTCTTTAAAGAATAAAGAGGCCGATTTTTATGCGCAAAATACCGTTCAAAAAGAAGATGGATCTTGTCGATTTGAACTGGTTTCCCCCAAGGGTATTCTCTCTATTTCTTTAAATTTACCCGGACTGCATCATGTCACTAATGCGCTTTTAGCAACGGCTGCGGCGCTTGAGCTTGATGGGATCAGTCAAGAAGATGTCATTGCAGGTTTGGCCTGTGTTTCTTCTGTAAAAGGGCGGGGGACTATTTCCTTTCCTCGTCTTGGATTCCGTTTGATTGATGATACTTATAATGCGAGCCTTGCGGCGATGAAAGCGGCTGTTGACTTACTGGACTCTTTCTCGGGTGAAAAGGTGATTGTACTCGCGGATATGGGGGAAATGGGTCAGCATGCGCACGCAGTTCATCAAGAGTTGGCGGAATACCTGTTTAATTCTTCTATTCAAAAAGTGATGACGTATGGCGTTGAAAGTGCGCTAATAAGTGCGTACTGTCATGGGGAGCATTTTAAGACAAAAGACACCTTAATTGAGAATGTAGTGAAAAAGATGAAAATGACCCCCGAAATATCGGTACTGATTAAAGGTGCAAATGGAATGAAGATGTCGGATGTAGTGACTGAGTTAGAGGAGGCGGCGAGATGTTAGATTGGCTTTCAGATACTTTAGCGCAACATATTCCTTTTTTTCGGATCTTTGATTATTTAACGTTTAGATCCATTTTAAGTGTTTTAACGGCGCTGGTTCTTTCTCTTTGGATGGGTCCTCGTCTTATTGCGCGTTTACAAATCATGCAAATCGGGCAAGTGGTGCGTAACGAAGGTCCTGAGTCTCATTTTAGTAAAAGAGGCACCCCGACGATGGGGGGGATCATGATTTTAACAGCCATCACCTTCACCGTTCTTCTTTGGGGCGATTTATCCAATCCTTATATTTGGGCTGTCCTTGGGGTGATGTTGGGATATGGCGTGATTGGTTTTGTGGATGACTATCGAAAAGTGGTTCGAAAGGACACCAATGGTCTGGTCGCGCGCTGGAAATATTTTTGGCAGTCTGCCATTGCTTTGGTGGCGGCCTTCGCCCTTTTTGCACACGGAAAAGACACGGCAGCCACTCAATTGGTCGTTCCTTTCTTTAAAGATGTGATGCCTCAATTAGGTCTTTTTTATATTGTTCTTGCTTATTTTGTGATTGTAGGGACCAGCAATGCGGTTAACCTGACTGACGGTCTTGACGGCCTGGCTATTATGCCAACCGTGATGGTGGCCAGTGGTTTCGCGTTCATTGCTTGGGCAACAGGAAACGTGAATTTTGCAGCCTACCTGCATATTCCTTATATAAAAGATGCGGGTGAGCTTGTTGTGGTGTGCGCGGCCATTGTGGGGGCGGGTCTTGGATTTTTATGGTTTAACACTTATCCCGCACAAGTTTTCATGGGGGACGTTGGTTCTTTGGCGTTGGGAGGCGCCCTCGGAATGATCGCCGTTTTGGTGCGTCAGGAATTTTTGTTGTTCATTATGGGCGGGGTGTTTGTGGTTGAAACACTCTCAGTGATCCTTCAAGTGGGCTCCTATAAATTACGAGGGCAACGTATTTTTCGTATGGCCCCCATACACCACCATTATGAATTAAAGGGCTGGCCAGAGCCTCGGGTGATCGTTCGATTTTGGATCATCACTTTGATGTTGGTTTTAATTGGACTTGCCACTTTGAAGGTACGATAAATGAACATGGGTATCAAAAATCAAAATATTGTGGTGATAGGTCTTGGGATCACAGGCCTTTCTGTTGTGAACCACTTTTTACGAAAAAAGACCCAGGCCACAATAAAAGTCATTGATACCCGCCCTTACCCTCCAGGGAAAGATCAATTACCTTCGAATATTGCGCTTCATACTGGCAGTTGGAATAAAGAATGGCTCTTTGATGCTTCTTTAATCGTGGTCAGCCCTGGGGTCCCTCTTTCTTCGCCACTTTTAAAAGAAGCCTTTTCAAAAGGTATTGAAATTGTTGGTGATATTGAATTGTTCGCGCGAGATGTTAATGCAAAAGTGCTTGGGATCACAGGCTCCAACGGCAAAAGCACCGTAACGTGTCTTTTGGGCGAAATGGCCAAACAGGCGCACATCGATGTGGGTGTGGGTGGAAACATCGGTTTTGCGGCTTTAGATATGTTGTCTTTTAATCATTCGCTTTATGTTTTGGAATTATCCAGTTTTCAGCTTGAAACAACACATTCTTTGTCCATGTCAGGCGCTGTTTTTTTGAATCTTTCTGAAGATCATATGGACCGATATGAAGGGATGAAGGATTACTGTGATGCCAAATTACGCATTTATGATCAAACGGCTGTTTCGATATGGAATGAAGACCAAATTGAAACAAAACCGCCTTTGGGTTTTCCTGCCGTCAGTTTTGGTTTTGAGCGTGGGGAATACACCCTGACACGCTTTGAGGAAAAAATATGGCTCACAGCAAAAGGTGAGCGAGTACTTCCTGTTTCTGATATTGCCTTGGTCGGGCGGCACAACGTGGCAAATTGTTTGGCGGCGATGGCTTTGGCTGATCTTGCTGGGATTTGTCGAAAGGCGCAAGCGTTGGCCATGCGGACTTACTTGGGTTTACCTCATCGTTGTCAAAAAGTATTAGAACATGGCGGAGTGCTTTGGGTGAATGACTCGAAAGCGACGAATTTAGCCAGTACCTTGGCGGCCCTTGATGGGCTTCACTTACAAGGTACCCTTCATCTTTTTGTTGGCGGGGATGGTAAGGGAGCGGATTTTTCCCCATTGAAAGCGGTGTTTGAAAAGCATGATCTCGTTCTTTATTGTTACGGACGTGACCGAGACGCTTTTTCTTTGCTGGTGGACACACCTGTGATAATCGAAACCCTGCAAGAGGCCGTAGACATTGCGTTTGAAAATGCACAATCGGGTGACATGGTTCTTTTGTCCCCTGCCTGTGCCAGTCTTGATCAATTTCCAAATTTTATGGTGCGAGGGGACACCTTCGCGACTTATGCAAAAAACAAAGCCATGAGCGAAGAGCATAAATGAGAATGAATGAGCTGAGATTAAAGTACCAGAGCTTATTACGCGATTTTTTTGATTCTTCTCCCAAGGCCTTGTATGACCGACAAATCCTTTGGCTCTCTTTGGGCTTGATGTTGGCAGGGGTTGTGATGGTTTCTTCTGCTTCTATTTCTGTTTCGATGCGTTTAGAAGATCAGCCATTTTATTTTGCAATTCGACAAGCTGAATACCTTGTCATTGGGATTTTTGTTGCAGCCATTGTCCTTCAAATTCCATTGTCGCGTTGGCAGCAATTCAGTGTTCCGCTTTTATTTATCACTCTTGGCTTATTGATTGCGGTTTTACTTTTTGGGTATTCAGTTAATGGGGCGGCGCGTTGGTTGTCCTTTGGGATCATTAATATTCAGCCTGCAGAAATCGCAAAATTGTCTTTGCTTTTATTTATTTCTGGATATTTAGTACGTCGTCAAGGCGAAGTGCGCGAGAGTGCGCGCGCTTTTTTGAAGCCACTTTTTGTGTTGGTCCTTATCAGTGGCTTGCTTCTGGCTCAACCCGATTTAGGATCGGCGGTTGTGATGTTTGTGACGACCGTTGGCATGCTTTTTATTGCGGGTGCGAAGCTTTGGCAATTTGGTGCTTTACTCGGCGCGGGCTTAGGTTTGGTCGGTTTTCTCATCATGACGGAGCCTTATCGTGTTCGCCGCGTCACCTCTTTTCTTGATCCTTGGGAAGACCCTTTTGGCAGTGGTTATCAGTTAACACAATCACTCATGGCCTTTGCGCGCGGTGATTGGTGGGGGCAAGGATTGGGTAACTCCATACAAAAATTAGAATATTTACCAGAAGCCCACACCGATTTTGTTGCAGCCGTTTTGGCGGAAGAGCTTGGTTTAATGGGGCTTGCCGCCTTGCTTGTTATGATCTTTTCTTTGGTGTTTAAAGCTTTATTTATTGGTAAGAAATGTTTAGAAAGTAACCTTCTTTTTGCTGGGTTTCTTGCTTTTGGTATTGGATTTTGGTTTGCGTTTCAAACATTGGTCAATGTCGGCGCTGCAGCCGGAATTATTCCAACAAAAGGCCTGACTTTGCCCTTGGTGAGTTACGGCGGATCCAGTTTATTGATTATGTCCGTTGCAGTTGCGCTTCTTTTACGGAGCGATTATGAATACCGACTTGCAACCTCTCAAGCACATCAGCGAAATATGACAAATGATAAAAAAAGACGAAAAAAAGAATAAGCGATTAATGGTGATGGCTGGAGGCACTGGGGGACATGTTTTTCCGGCTTTGGCGGTTGCCGCTGTTTTGCAAAATGAAGGTTGGGAAATTCGTTGGTTAGGCACTTCGGATAGAATGGAAGCC
This sequence comes from uncultured Enterovibrio sp., assembly GCA_947040595.1. GTDB lineage: Bacteria > Pseudomonadota > Gammaproteobacteria > Enterobacterales > Vibrionaceae > Enterovibrio. The sequence goes on from CAMRBZ010000001.1 coordinate 24,751, forward strand.
CACTTGGTACCTCAACACGGAATTGAGATCGATTTTATCGAAGTGAAAGGACTTCGCGGTGCAAGTCTAATGGGAAAACTTTCTTCTATCGGAATGTTATTTAAAGCGATTTCTAAGGCAAGGCAATACATTATTTCTTGGGAGCCTGATGTCATCCTTGGTATGGGGGGTTATGTCAGTGGGCCTGGTGGGATCGCGGCCTATTTAAGCGGTGTTCCGATTGTTTTACATGAACAAAATGCGGTGGCAGGCTTAACCAATAAATGGTTATCAAAAATCGCCACACAGGTTTTACAGGCTTTTCCTGGTGCTTTTTCAGATAAAGAGGTTGTTGGAAATCCGGTTCGAAAGGATCTTTGTGAATTAAGTCGCTCTATATATCAGGATGGGACTTCATTGAACATTCTTGTTATGGGAGGGAGCCAAGGGGCGCGGATATTAAATCAACTTGTGCCTGACGCTTTGGCCTTATTGCGTCGTGATGTGCATGTTCGCCATCAAGCAGGAAAAGGAAATCAATCCGAAACCCTGGAGCGTTATTTGCATAAAAAGATAACAAATGCCGCTGTGACCGAATTTATAGAGGATGTGGCAGAGGCTTATCAATGGGCTGACATCATTATTTGCCGTTCAGGGGCTTTAACCGTTTCAGAGGTAGCAGCTGGTGGAGTTCCGGCAATCTTTGTCCCTTTTTTACATAAAGACAGGCAGCAAGCGCTTAATGCCACTCAATTAGTTGAGGTTGGCGGGGCTGTGATGATAGAGCAACCTCAATTAACACCCGAATTATTGGCTGAGACTTTAGAATCACTTGATTCCGCTTCTTTGCAGAAAATGTCAGAGGCCGCGCGCAGTGTTGCAATTGTCAATGCTGCTGAACGCGTAGCAAGTGTTATTGCTCATTTAGAAAAATCAAACTGAATCAAATAAAGAGAAGAGTGTGATAGGCAAATTTGATCATCATCAATTGGAAAAAATACGTACCATGGTGCCAGAAATGCGCCGTGTAAGGAAAATTCATTTTGTAGGAATTGGCGGCGCTGGAATGTGCGGTATCGCTGAGGTTTTACTGAACGAAGGATACGAGATTTCAGGCTCTGATTTGTCAGAAAATGCAGTTATACGGCGCCTTAAAAAGAAGGGTGCGAAAATTCTTATAGGACACGCACAAGAGAATGTAGTGGGCTCAAGTGTTGTTGTGATATCCAGTGCGATTCTTTTGGACAATCCGGAATTAGTTGCTGCGAAAGCGGCCCGTATTCCTGTCGTGCGTAGAGCAGAAATGCTTGCAGAATTAATGCGTTATAGACATGGTATTGCGGTTGCAGGAACGCATGGTAAAACAACAACGACGGCTTTAACAACCTTGATTTATCAAGAAGCAGGACTTGATCCGACCTTTGTGAATGGGGGCTTGGTGAAGAGCGCAGGGACCAATGCGCGTCTTGGATGCAGCCGTTATTTGATTGCAGAAGCGGATGAAAGTGATGCTTCATTTCTTCATTTACAGCCCATGGTGTCGATTGTGACGAACATTGAAGCCGATCACATGGACACCTATAACGGTGATTTTGAGAAATTAAAACAGACTTTTATTGACTTTTTGCATCAGTTGCCTTTTTATGGGCAGGCTGTGTTATGCATCGACGACCCTGTTGTACGCGATCTTCTGCCTCGGATTGGTCGTCAAATGACCACATACGGCTTCGCTGAAGATGCCGATGTACGTATAGAGAATTACCGTCAAGAAGGCCAAAAAGGCATTTTTACAATTTTGCGTAAAAACAGAATGGATCTTGATATTGAATTGAATATTCCTGGTCGACACAATGCTCTGAATGCCGTTGCCGCTGTGGCTGTTGCGACCGAAGATGGCGTAGAAGATGCTGCAATCTTAAAGGCGTTGGCTCATTTTGAAGGGACAGGGCGTCGTTTTGATTTATTAGGTGAATTTCCGGTTGACGATGGTTTTGCTTTGCTAGTGGATGATTACGGACATCATCCCACAGAAGTCAATGTCACGATAAAAGCGGCAAGAGCAGGTTGGCCGGAGCATCGCGTCGTGATGATATTTCAACCACACCGTTACAGTCGAACCCGTGATTTGTATGATGATTTTGCAAATGTATTAGAAAATGTCGATGTTTTATTTATGCTCGATGTGTATTCCGCTGGGGAGTTACCCATTGCGGGAGCTGATGCGCGAAGTCTTTGCCGTACGATTCGAGGACGCGGGAAAATAGACCCTATATTTGTGCCTGATTTAGACTCTTTGCCTGACGCTTTAAGCGCTGTGATTAAAGCGGGTGACCTCGTTTTAACACAAGGGGCTGGCGATATAGGTAAACTTGCAAAAACCTTGGTGGCTCAAGGTTTGGATAAAAAATCGCTGAGTTCGAGATGAAACTCCAATTATCCTTAAAGATCTTGGGTCAGATTGGCATGAACGTGTTATTTTTGAACATTGTATATATTTTATCTTTGCTTTATTGATGAATTTAAAGTAAATCTTTCCGACGCCGTAAGCTGCTCGGTATAATATTTAGATTTTTCGAGATGCAAAATAACGATGAATCCTCTTATTCGTAAAAAAGAGGAGAAAAAATTTGATGACAAATTTGAAAGTAAATAGCGCCCCGATGGACGGCTGCATTTCAAAACAACATTGGGGGGGCTTGCTTTTTCTTGTTGTTGTTATCTTAGGAATTCTTCATTTATTGCTTCAAGTTATTCATTGGATGGGGGATGAAAAGCAACTTCCCTTGTCTAAAATTGTGACGCAAGGTGATTTGCTCTATATGACACCACAAGATGTGCGGGAGTCTGTAAATCAAATTGCACCATTGCAGAGTTTTATGGTTCAAGATGTTGATGTTATCCATCATGCCATATTGAAACTGCCTTGGGTTTCCAATGCTTCTGTACGAAAACAGTGGCCTGATACGTTAAAAGTGCATGTCACTGAATATCAACCAGAAGCCATTTGGAATGATGAGCAATTATTGGATGTAAATGCGACTGTTTTTGAGGGATCACCTCAAAAAGTGAAAGCGCTCAATTTAGTTTCTCTTCATGGACCAGAAGGCAGTGAAGAGGAAGTGTTAAACGTTTTACGAGAAATGCAAAAGATTTTAGCTTTGAAAAATTTGGATATCGCTGATTTGTCATTAAATGATCGAAGGTCATGGCGAATTTTAACCCGCAACGGCATCCGAATTGAATTAGGTCGAGAATCAAAAAATGAAAGATTAGAAAGATTTATAAATCTTTTTAAAGAGATAAACAGCCTTGGCAAAGATATACAATATGTCGATTTGCGCTATGACATTGGAGCTGCCGTAGGCTGGAAAGTTTCAGATGCGCCCATTGAAGAATAAACCTGAGAGTCGCTGGAATGAGACAAACAACTGACAGACCGTTGATTGTTGGATTGGACATTGGTACATCAAAAGTGTCGGTGTTAGTGAGTGAAATTTTGCCTGATGGGGCGGTGAATGTGCTTGGCGTTGGCAGTACACCTTCTCAGGGCATGAATAAAGGTGGTGTGAACGATCTAGAATCTGTTGTAAGGTCGGTAGATCGCGCTCTCAATGATGCTGAATTGATGTCAGATTGTAAAATTCGATCTGTTTTTCTTTCGCTTTCTGGAAAGCATATACATTGTCAAACTGAACGTGGTATGGGAACGATTTCTGATGAAGAAGTCACTCAAGACGACGTTGATATGGTTATTCATACTGCTAAGTCGGTCAAAATCAGCGATGAACAACGCGTTCTTCATGTGATCCCTCAGGAGTATAAAATTGATTATCAAGAAGGAATAAAGAACCCGGTTGGTTTATCGGGTGTGCGCATGGAGGCGAGTGTCCACCTTATCACGTGTCACAATGACACCGCGAGAAACATTGAAAAAGCGGTTGAGCGATGTGGCTTGAAAGTGGACCAACTTATTTTCTCTGGTTTAGCCTCGAGTCATGCTGTTATCACGGTGGATGAGAGAGAGTTAGGGGTTTGCGTGGTTGATATCGGTGGTGGCACGATGGACATCGCTGTTTGGACGGGTGGCGCTTTGCGACATGCCGCAGTGATCCCTTATGCTGGAAATGTCATTACAAGCGATATTGCGTATGCTTTTGGAACGCCTTTAAGCGATGCGGAAAAAATTAAAGTAAAACATGGTTGTGCGTTAAGCGAGCTTGTGAATAAAGATGCTAAAATCAATGTACCCAGTGTAGGGGGAAGACCTTCTAGAAGTTTGCAACGGCAAACGTTGGCTGAAGTCATTGAGCCTCGTTGTATCGAACTTTTGGGATTGGTACAACTGGAATTGGAGCGTATACAAGAGCGCCTTAGGGTACAAGGCGTTAAACATCAGTTGGCAGCAGGTATCGTATTGACGGGAGGCGCTGCACAAATGCCAGGTTTGACGGAATGTGCTGAACGGGTTTTTCAAAATCAAGTTCGCGTAGGACTTCCTGCTGGAATTATTGGTTTGACTGATTACGTTAATGCTCCTTTTCATGCAACCGCGGTTGGTTTGCTGCATTATGGCAAAAACAACCTTTTGAATGAGGCGAGTGAGCCGGAACCCAAACGCAGTGTTTCAAGTCTGTTTAGTAGGTTTAGCGGCTGGCTCAAAAAAGAATTTTAAACCTGAACTGAACAGGAATGACGGAGAGAACAAATGTTTGAACCGATGATGGAAATGTCCAATGACGCGGTAATCAAAGTGATTGGTGTTGGTGGCGGTGGCGGTAATGCTGTTGAACATATGGTGCGTGAGTCTATTGAGGGTGTAGAATTTATTACCGTCAATACTGATGCACAGGCCTTGCGCAAAACAGCAGTCAGTACTGTTATCCAAATTGGTGGTGATATTACAAAAGGCTTGGGTGCGGGTGCGAATCCACAAGTCGGCCGTGAATCTGCAATGGAAGACAGAGAAGCCATTAAAGCTGAACTCGAAGGGGCCGATATGGTCTTTATTGCAGCGGGTATGGGAGGGGGTACAGGAACGGGTGCCGCTCCTGTCATCGCCGAAGTTGCAAAAGAGCTCGGTATTCTTACTGTGGCGGTTGTGACGAAGCCTTTTACGTTTGAAGGCAAAAAACGCATGGCGTTTGCTGAACAAGGAATTGAAGAGCTTTCTAAGCATGTCGATTCTTTGATAACGATACCGAATGAAAAACTCTTAAAAGTATTGGGACGCGGGATCACCTTATTGGATGCTTTTGGAAAAGCAAACGATGTGTTGCGCAATGCCGTTCAAGGTATCGCAGAGCTTATTACGCGTCCAGGTCTCATTAATGTCGATTTCGCGGATGTTCGCACTGTGATGTCGGAGATGGGACATGCCATGATGGGAAGCGGGGTTGCGACAGGAGACGACCGTGCTGAAGAAGCGGCTGAAATGGCCATTTCAAGTCCCTTATTAGAAGACATCGATTTAGCGGGTGCACGAGGCGTTCTTGTGAATATCACCGCAGGCTACGACATGCGTTTGGATGAATTTGAAACTGTAGGTAATACAGTGAAGGCTTTTGCTTCTGACAATGCGACGGTGGTGATTGGATCATCCATGGATCCTGAAATGAGCGGTGAGCTTAGGGTAACCGTTGTTGCGACAGGGATTGGTTCAGAGCGTAAGCCGGATATTACACTTGTATCTGCTGCGCAAAAAGCCGCAATTGTTGAAAACAAGGCACAGCCTTTGCAAGAGTTACATAAGATGGCAGCGGCTCTACAAGGTGGACGTCCGACACAAGTATTGCAGACGCCAACTTCGAATGTGGCACCGAAATCGAAGCCGGATCAGGATTACTTAGACATTCCTGCATTTCTTCGTAAGCAGGCAGATTAAGTTGACGGAGCTTGTGTTTTTTATCTAAAGACGCTACATTACTGACCGTTTGCTTTTTTTTTGCTTTGACGGAGCATGCAGTAGTCGCAGATATGAAACATAAACTATCTATAGTTGGGAATAACAGATGATTAGACAACGAACATTAAAAACGATTGTTCAAACGACGGGTGTAGGCTTGCATTCTGGTCGTAAAGTCACGTTAATTCTTCGGCCTGCTGCTGCAAATACAGGGGTCATTTATCGACGAACAGATGTTAACCCACCTGTAGATTTTCCGGCGGATCCCGCCTCCGTGCGAGATACAATGCTTTGCACAGCACTTGTCAACGATGACGGTGTTCGAATTTCGACGGTAGAGCACCTTAATGCAGCTCTGGCGGGCATGGGGATTGACAATGTCATTATTGAAGTGGATGCCCCTGAAATTCCTATAATGGATGGAAGTGCGAGCCCGTTCGTTTATCTATTGCAGTCAGCTGGAATTGCAACCTTGAATGCACCGAAGCGTTTTATTCGAATTAAAAAGCCTGTTCGAATTGAAGACGGTGATAAATGGGCAGAATTACTCCCTTACAACGGTTTTAAATTAGATTTTTCTATTGATTTTGATCACCCTGCAATTGACGCAGAGCAGCAAAGTCATGTTTTAGAATTTTCCTCTCAGTCTTTTATTAAAGAAATAAGCAGAGCCCGTACTTTCGGATTTATGCGTGATATCGAATACCTTCAATCTCGCAACCTGTGCCTTGGCGGCAGTTTTGATTGCGCAATTGTATTAGATGATTACCGTATTTTGAACGAAGAAGGCTTGCGTTTCGATAGCGAATTAGTGAAACACAAAGTCTTGGATGCGATTGGTGATTTATACATGTGTGGTCACAATATCATCGGGGAAATGAGGGCCTACAAATCAGGTCACGCTCTGAATAATCAATTACTTCGCACATTACTTGCCAATCAAGAAGCTTGGGAGTGGGCAACATTTGAAGATGAAAAATCCTCTTTTGTCACGTTTTCCGAACCTGGAATTATTCTGGCTTAACCTATTTTATGAAGCCGGGTGTATTTGACTGCCCGGCTTTTTCGTTTTCGTAAAGCATTATAATGATGCTTTTTTTATGGATATTGCCGCAATAGATTTGAGTTTCTTTTTTAGTTTATCAGAGGCCTGATCTGCTATTGCAAGCAAGCATTCTGCGGCGACAGGGCTCAATCCTGAAGGTTCTTTTTTATTTTTCTTTTTATTTTGAGCAATAAAATGTTCTTCTGATATTCGAGGATTTATTTTTATTTCGATGGTCATCAGAGAAGGCAAGCGTTTTCTTCGAAGTGCCGCCATTACATTAAGCCTCTCAAATTTTAGTCTTGCCCCCCATGATGAAGAGCCACATTCAAGGATAAGGATATTGGCACGATAATTTGCAACACGGCAATGTTTCCCCATCTCTTCTGAAAGCAGCGTTTTGAGTTCTTGATTTAGGCTTGATATTTCCAGTGCACGTTCTTGTATCTCTTGTGTTGAACGTTTCTTCAATAAATCTTGGGTGGCTTGTGGGCGATGATCTCTCATGGATTTTATTTATCGTAAGTTAGAATAAATTTAAAAGTGTGAACGCTGTCGTTTTTAGAGCTTGTGGAATAACACAGGATCAGACGGAATGATTTGTTGTTCAGATTTGTTAAGATAATCCATTATTTAATAGAAATAAATCCGTTTTCTTGAGTCACTTTTTGAACGAAAAATGGAAACCTGTGTGAGTATAAAGAAAAAAGAAATTTAAAGAGGTCAATTTGTCTCTATCTCATAGAGCGGGTCTGATTTTTTGAATCCAAAGTGAGTGAAGTATCAATACATGTGGGATAAGCAAAAGAAGTGACATATTATAGGAATTAGACTTGAGTAGGCAATAAAATGATATAAAAAAGACTCTTGAAATAAGTTCTTACTGCCACAAGATTAAAGTGTAAGACGAATGAGTTTTTAACTCTTTGAAAAGTGAATATTTAGCTGAGATATAATTTGAATTTCTCAGATTTTTCAATATCTAAGCTTTGATGTTAAAGCAAAATATGAGAGAAACGGCAGCGCCATGTTATCGAAATTAATTACCAAAGTAATTGGAAGCCGCAATGATCGCACATTGCGTCGCCTTCGTAAAATCGCAAATGAGATTAATAGCTTAGAGCCCAAGTTCGAAGCATTAAATGACGAAGAGTTAAAATCAAAAACAGCGGAATATCGTCAAAGAATTCAAGAGGGTGAAACATTAGAAAAAATCATGCCTGAAGCCTTTGCGACGGTTCGCGAAGCATCAAGACGCGTCTTTGGTATGCGTCATTTTGATGTTCAGTTGATTGGGGCGATGGTTTTGAACAATGGCCTGGTTGCAGAAATGCGCACTGGTGAAGGTAAAACATTGACGGCAACATTGGCAGCCTATCTTCATGCTTTACCTTCTAAAGGTGTTCATATTGTTACGGTCAATGACTACCTTGCAAAACGAGATGCAGAAACAAATCGTCCGTTATTTGAGTTTTTGAATATGAGCGTGGGTATCAATGTGCCAAACATGTCACCTGCAGAAAAAAAAGAAGCTTATCAAGCCGATATTCTGTATGGAACGAACAATGAATTTGGTTTTGATTATCTTCGCGACAACATGGCGTTTAGGCCTGAAGATCGTGTGCAGCGCGAACGCTATTTTGCTGTAGTCGATGAGGTGGACTCCATTCTTATCGATGAAGCAAGAACACCGCTTATCATTTCAGGTCCCGCAGAAGACAGCTCAGAGATGTACATGCAAATAAATGCATTGATCCCTCAGTTGGTTCGCCAAGATAAAGAAGACACCGAAGAGTACAGAGGTGACGGGCATTTCACCGTAGATGAAAAGTCTAAACAAGCGCATTTGACGGAAACGGGACAAGAATTTGTTGAAGAACTCTTAAAAAGCAATAATTTAATGAGTGAAAATGACAGTCTTTATTCTCCTTCTAACATCACATTATTGCACCATATCAATGCCGCATTGCGCGCGCATGTTTTATTTGAAAAAAATGTTGATTACATCGTTAAAGACAATGAAGTTATCATTGTTGATGAGCATACGGGTAGAACGATGCCAGGGCGCCGTTGGTCAGAAGGTTTACATCAAGCGGTTGAAGCCAAAGAAGGCACACAGGTTCAAAACGAAAATCAAACTCTCGCTTCAATAACCTTTCAAAATTATTTTAGGTTGTATGATCGATTGTCTGGGATGACGGGTACGGCAGATACTGAAGCATTTGAATTTCAATCGATTTATGGTTTAGAAACCGTGGTGGTTCCAACGAACCAAGCGATGGTTCGTGATGACATGGCGGATCAGGTGTACATGACTGAGCGTGAAAAATTTAACGCCATCATTGAAGATATCAAAATTCGCACAGAGAAAGGGCAACCTTCTTTAGTGGGTACGGTTTCCATCGAAAAATCAGAACTCTTGTCAGAGGCATTGCAAAAAGCGGGTGTTAAGCATGCGGTTTTGAATGCAAAATTCCATGCTCAAGAAGCGGATATCGTAGCACAAGCGGGCGCACCAGGCTCTGTGACCATTGCAACCAATATGGCAGGTCGTGGTACGGATATCGTTCTGGGTGGGAGTTGGCAAGCTCAAATCGCAAAATTGGAAAATCCTACAGAGCAACAAATTTCAGAGATAAAAACAAAATGGAATGAAGCCCACGAAGCGGTTAAAGCTTCTGGAGGCTTGCATATCATAGGAACAGAGCGACACGAATCACGTCGAATAGACAATCAGTTACGTGGGCGCTCTGGTCGTCAAGGTGATCCGGGTTCAAGTCGTTTTTATCTTTCTATGGATGACTCACTGATGCGAATTTTTGCATCAGACCGTGTTTCCAACATGATGAAAAAGCTAGGGATGGAAGAAGGGGAAGCCATCGAACATCCTTGGGTTAATAAAGCCATTGAAAATGCACAACGTAAAGTCGAAGGCCGAAATTTCGACATTCGTAAGCAATTGCTTGAATTCGATGATGTTGCCAATGATCAGCGCAAGGTGATTTATGAATTGCGTGATGCATTAATGGACTCCAATGACGTCAGCGAAATGATCCAGCAAAACCTGAATGATGTGATCAATTCCGTTGTCTTCCAATATATCCCTCAGCAATCTCTTGAAGAAACCTGGGACCTTCAAGGTCTTGAAAATCGCTTAAAATCTGATTTTAACGCTGATTTACCGGTACAAGAATGGTTAGACAATGACGATAAGCTGAATGAAGACAGCTTACGTGAAAAAATACTGGCAAACGTCATTGATCTTTACAGTTCAAAGAAAGCCATTGTTGGAGAAGAAACACTGCGTAACTTTGAAAAAGCCGTGATGTTGCAAACCCTTGATACGTTATGGAAAGATCACCTCGCGGCAATGGATCATTTGCGTCAGGGGATCCATCTTCGTGGTTATGCACAGAAAAATCCAAAACAAGAATACAAGAGAGAATCCTTCCAACTTTTTGAAGAAATGTTAGATTTACTAAAATCAGATGTGATTACGACACTCTGCAAAGTGCGGGTTCAACAAGCGGAAGAAATTGATCGTGTGCAAGAATTGCGTCGTATTCAAGCAGAGCAAGCCGCATTACATCAGTTGATGAACCATAATGAAGAAGAAAATCAATTAGAAGAGAATGGAATTCGTGCTTCTGATCAAATTGTACGTGATGGCCGAAAAGTAGGACGTAATGAAGATTGTCCTTGTGGTTCGGGTAAAAAGTTTAAGCTGTGCCACGGGAAAATAAGTTGAGTTAGCGTCCCTTTTATTGTTCAACAATGATTAAAAAAGGCCGCTTAGCGGCCCTTTTTTTCGAAAAGAGAATGATTGAAAGATGGAAAAAACATGTTTACATATAGCGGCTGGGATCATATTAAATCCTGAACTGACGAAAGTCTTTATCACTCAACGAGCCCCAAAAGATCAGAGCAGGGGACTTTGGGAGTTTGCAGGAGGAAAAGTAGAGGAGGGAGAGTCTGCTCGTGATGCGGTGATAAGAGAGCTTGATGAGGAGGTGGGAATTGAAGTGGTTGAACTTGAGTTGTTGATTTCCTTTGAACATGAATATCCTAATAAAGCGCTGATGTTTGATTTTTTCTTAATTAATGCCTTTAATGGCGAGCCTTTTGGCAAAGAAGGTCAACCCGGCATGTGGGTGTTATTTTCTCAGTTAGATCAATTTGAATTTCCTGAAGCCAATAAACCCGTTTTATCAAAGATTGTGGGGATGTTTGGAAAGGTCCCATAAGTGATGCTTTATTCGCTTTCCAAGCAAGGAGGATCAGCTTTCCTCTGACCAGCCGTCATTTTCAGTGCTGTCTGGTGTGCTTGGAATGCGTTTTTCTTCATCTGCCCATTCCCCTAAATCAATTAATTGGCATCGTTTGCTGCAAAATGGACGATACGCACTTGTTTCTGACCAAGTGACAGATATCGCGCATTGCGGGCATTTTACGGTTGTTAAATTTTTTGTTGTCATTTCAATTTTTTCTTATTTAGCAAATGGCCAGTAATAATGTGACATTTTCAGGTATCGCTTGGCTGTCGTCAAATGGCATAAAGCGAATGGCAAATCGTGTTTTATAGCCAGAAACCAGTGGATAGACATTAAATTCCTGTGAAACCTGAATACGTAACAAATTCGCATTTTCAATGTCTTGTTGGTAAAACCCTTGAGAAATAGTGCAAGGCTGCATCGGGGCACTGTTTCTGGTTAATTGAAGCCAAAAGAAAACGGCCTCTTCGAGCGGACGCAATGAATCTCTCCATTCGGAAACATCTCGCATTCTTTTTTCTTCTGGAAGCTCCAGCCAATGATATAAAGCGGGTATGTCAAAACTGGTGATCCCTCCGGGTAATGAAAAACGTTGGCGAATGGAAGACAAAAATCGGTTTTCACGAAGTGAAAGACCGGGTCTTGGGGTTCGAAGTAGAGTGTGTTGGAGTTGGCGACTGTGAGTAAGAAGCTGTTGTAATTGTTCGGTGTCGACATCTGGAACGTTTAGCCAATTTTCTAACTTCCCTCGTTGTTTTTCGAGGTATTTAGCCAATTCACCTCTGATGTGAACTTGTTCAAGAATTTCAATAAGATCAAATAAGTATTTAAAGAACATCTGCCATTGGCCGGGTTCTTTTAATGGAGATGAATGATCTAGCTGAATGAATAAACTTTCTAATCGCAAATAAGCGCGAATATGTTCATTGAGAGGGTGTTCATAAAGGGTCTCAGGGCTCATGGCTCACTCTTTCTTTATTGGACAACGCAAGATAATGTTGATGTAGGGTATTGACTTGTATTGAAAGCTCCACCTCTGCATGATCGTTTTGTATGATATCGTCAGCCATTGCCAAACGTGTTTCTCTCGGGATTTGGGCTGCGATAATCTTTTTGACGTGTGCAGCACTTATTTTGTCGCGTTTTGTCGTGCGTAGAATCTGCGTTTTTTCCAATACATCAATAACAAGAACACGTTGGCATAGTTTCTCAAGGCCATTTTCGAGCAATAAGGGGGCGACCAAGAGGCAATAAGGTGATTTTATGTTTTTGATGTGCGTTATCATCCTTTTCCTGATCATGGGGTGCAGCAAGGCGTTGAGCCATGCTTTATCATCGGGATGGGTAAAAATATGTTCTCGAAGAGCGCGTCTGTTAAGGGAACCATCTTCGAGACAGATTTTATTTCCAAATTTTTCACGGATTGCAAGAATAGCGTGTGTTTTAGGTAGAACGACTTCTCTTGCAATCAGATCCGCGTCAATAATTTCAATTCCTTTTTGTGAAAATGAGTCAGAGACGGTTGTTTTTCCGCTTCCAATTCCGCCTGTTAATCCAACAACAAATACCATTTAAAGACCTAAATATGACGTTAAATACAATTGAGTTATTTGGTTTCCCCACAATAAACTAACCCAACCGGCAATAGCAAGATAGGGACCGAAGGGCAAGGGGGTGTCTTTTTCAGTATTTTTCATCTTCATCATGAATAAGCCGACAATGGCTCCCGCGAGAGATGCAATAAGGATCACCATTGGAAGAGATTGCCAACCAAGCCATGCACCGAGTGCTGCTAAGAGTTTGAAATCACCATAGCCCATGCCTTCCTTGCCCGTTATTAATTTAAAAATATGAAAGACAGACCAAAGTGCGAGGTATCCTGCCATTGCGCCTGCGACGGAATCTTGAAGCGAAATCGGTGAGACTTCAAATAACGCAAGTAACATACCACTCCACATCAAAGGGAGGGTGATTTGATCAGGCAAAAGCTGGGTGTCGATATCAATGAAACTGAGGGCGATGAGCACAAAGGTGACTGCGACAAGCGACAATGACCAATATGAAGGAGGGAGTATGTAAGCTGTGATCCCTGCTAAAACTGCGGTGAAAAGCTCAATCAAAGGGTAGCGAATGCTAATAGAGGTTTTGCAATGATGGCATTTACCTTTCAAAAAAAGCCAACTTAAAATAGGAATGTTGTCGATAACGCGAAGCTGGGTTTTACAAACAGGGCAATGTGAACGAGGCAGACTTAAATTAAGAGGCTCTGTTATTTTGGGTTTTACTGTTTCGCTTGGAAAGCATGAATGGCATTCTTCTTGCCATTGCATTTCCATCATTTTAGGAAGGCGATAGATCACGACATTCAAAAAACTGCCAATGTGAAGGCCGATAATTGAAACAATAACGACATACAGTTCTTGGGATTTAAATAGCCAATCCATTGAATCATCCAGATTTTAAGTAAAGAAACATAGTAACGGTATTTTTAATGGAAATGGAGATCTTAAAGCGTTTATTATTCATCAAATCGTGTTTTTAACCCATTACCCGCATTAAATCGAACATAGGTAAATACATTGCGATAACCAAAGATCCAATTAAAATACCGAGAGTCACAATAATGAGCGGTTCTAAAATCGTTCCTAAATTATCAACGGTATTTTCTACGTCGTCTTCATAAATACTGGCCACTTTATTGAGCATTTTATCCAAGGCGCCAGACTCTTCTCCTATCATCACCATTTGAATGACCATATCAGGAAAAGCGCCGGTTTCTCGAATACTTCGGTGAAGAGGGCGGCCGCCTGCGGTTTGTTGTAAAATGGCCTCGAGCATGGTTTTAAAATAAGTGTTTTTTGCTGTTTTTTTTGCGGCACTAAGCCCTGTAAGAACGGGGATCCCTGCACTGAATGTGGTCGCGAGAGTGCGGGTAAATCGGGCAATGGACGCTTTTGATATCAGTTCTCCAATAATAGGGAGATGCAAAATGAATTTGCTGGTTTTAAGGCGAAATGCGTAGCTTTTTCGTAATGCGAAACGAAATCCAGCAAAGGAGATAAAAACGCCAATAAGAAGGAATAAACCGGAGTGATGGAGCGTATCTGAAATAGAAAAGACTTTTTGAGTAAACCAAGGCAATTGGGCGTTAAAAGAAGAAAATACATCTTTAAATGTGGGAATAACAAACAACATCATTCCAACCGTTACAACGAGGGCAAGGCTAAAAACGATGCAGGGATAAATCATGGCATGGATGATTTTAGATCGGGTTTTTTCGTTTTTTTCTCGATAAAGACAAATGCGCTGAAAGACAAGATCAAGGCGGCCCGTTTGTTCTCCTGTTGAAACTAAATCGCAGTAAAATTGATCAAACAAGATGGAACTGGCTTTCATGGCTTGAGACAAAGACGATCCCGATTCTATATGGCTGTATATCAGCCCGATGATCTGCTTCATTTCTGCTTTTTTTGCACTGTTTTTTAAAAGCTGCAAAATGTTACTTAAAGGAACTCCCGCCTCAAGCATGGTTCCCATTTGCTGTGAAAAAACAGTGATGTCTTTATGTGTGGCACTGTTTCGTTTTTTTATCCATGAAGAGGGGGTGCGACGTTTGATCCTTGCGATCGTAATACGTTGTTCGGTTAGTGTATTTCTTGCATCCAATTCGGTGTAGGCAAGGGTTTTTCCTTTTACTTTGCTCCCTTTTTGAGTGGTTCCGCGCCACGTGTATGCATAAAGTTTTGGAGAGTGAATGGCCATCCTTGTTCCTCTTACAAACTGATCACGCGTTGTAATTCAGCCAAGCTCGTGATCCCTTCATTGAGCTTTTCAATGCCAGAAAGTTGCAGTGTGTTCATGCCATGAGACTTTGCGATATTTTCAAGACGTATTGCACTGGCTCCGTTGCCAATGGCTTCGGCAAGCTCTGGGGTAATTGGCATGACTTCATAAATACCAATACGTCCTAAATACCCATTATTACAATGGCTGCAGCCTTCTAAATTGGCTGTTTGCATGTTTTCTGGGATCAAACTGTGGTAATGCTGAGTGAGAGCTTTTAGTTGATGATCATGTAATGGATGTGGGCTTTTGCAATGAACACAAAGTTTGCGTGCTAAACGTTGCGCAATGATGAGGCTTAAGGAGCCTGCCAGGTTATATTGTGCGACCCCCATATTGGAAAGGCGAGTAATACTTTCTGCTGCAGAATTGGTGTGCAAAGTTGAAAGCACCAAGTGCCCCGTTTGCGCTGCTTTAATACAAATTTCAGCGGTTTCCAAGTCTCTAATTTCTCCCACCATCACGATGTCTGGGTCTTGACGAAGAAAAGCCCGAAGCGCGGCGGCAAAGGTTAAATTGATTTCTGCGTGAATGTTAACTTGATTTATGCCCGGAAGATTGATTTCAACAGGATCTTCTGCCGTAGAAATATTGCGTTGTTCGGTATTGAGGTATTTAAGGCCGCTGTACAAAGAAACTGTTTTTCCGCTTCCCGTGGGGCCTGTCATTAAAATCATGCCTTGGGGTTTCTCGAGTGCTTTGAGATAGGCTTGTTTTTGGTTTGCGTTATAACCGAGTAAATCAATGTCCAAAGAAACGCTGCTTGAGTCCAAAATCCGAAGCACTACTTTTTCTCCCCATTGTGTGGGGAGCGTTGAAACGCGCATGTCGATTGATTGCCCGTCCGTTAGATTTAACTTTATACGTCCATCTTGAGGTAATCGGCGCTCTGCAATATTGATTTTTGCAAGGATTTTTAATCGCGTGGAGACGCGACGTGCAATCCCAACAGGCGGGGAGCTGTACAATTGAAGCATTCCATCTAAGCGCAGTCTTATTTGAAAGTGCTCTTCGAAAGGCTCAAAGTGGATGTCAGAGGCTTGTTTTCTTATGGCGTCGAATAAAACTTGTTGAATGTAACGGCTGATAGGCGCTTCATCTGAAACGGTCTCTTCGCCATCGCTGTGTTCCTCAAAATCGGCTAATTGAGCTAAATCTGAATCGCTGATGGAAGCGTTGGAATGTGTGGCGCTTTTGGCGGAAGCGATTTTTTTACCGTAGAGTTTGCGGATAGCCCCTGCTAATTGATTGTGATCAACTAACACTCCTTTTACGATAAAGCCTGTGATAAAGCGAAATTCGTTTTGGGCATCGATGTCCGTCGGATCACTGACGGCCAGGGTTAAAATATTGCCTTCAATTTGGAGGGGGAGCATCTGGTAGGTGAGTATCAGATCGCGCCGATTGAGTTGATTGGCGGCAAGGATATAATCGAAATGCTCAATAGAATAAACGGGTTCAAGCAATAAACTGGAAATACAGCTTGAAAGCGCGCTACTGGTAAAAAATTTATTTTCAATCAGTAAAGAAGGAACAGAGATGGGCTTCTGTTCCATTAAAGTATGAGCAAGCTCTATTTGTGCCGATGTTAATTTATCCGCATTTTCGAGAACTTGAAGTAAATTACTGCTCACAGTGTTAAATCATCCTTAAGAACCAGACGCAGCTGCGGGGCAAGCGTCTAATTCAATTTTATCATCTCCAATAAAGGCACCTAAAGTGGCAACGCATTCCCAACCCGTGTTGCTCAGGGTGGCGGTTAAAACGCCACCATTAAGTGAAGAGCTGCCATCTGTACCTGTCGCATCACCGAAAGTGAAAATAAGATCGCCTTTGTCTTCGCTTGTCTCTTCAGCTTTTGTAATTGTGATGAGCCCAAGGGGGCTCATGTCTGTTTTTGCGCCGATATCAGTAAGACCCGTTGTTCCATCTGGAAACGCACCCGTTTCTTGATACACAATCTGAGCTTGAGTTTGCAGTGCTTTTAAGGTTGCAAGACCTGCTGTCGCTTCTGATTTTTTAACGTAATCTTGGTATGCAGGAACCGCGATGGCCGTCAGTGCACCAATGATGGCGACCACGATCATTAATTCAACCAAGCTAAAACCTTGTTGTTTTTTCATCTTATTTCTCCGTGGAGGGGGCATTTTTAAAAGAGGGATTTAACACTCTTCAATGTATCAAAATGTACAAAGGTCTATTGAGATAAAACGAGAAAGAAAAATGGAGTTTAGATGAGGGCTTCGGCTTTGAATGTAACGACATTGTCATTCATTTTTTTATGGACTCAAGATCATCCTCTTAACCCTGTCGCCTATGAAGGTTCGTGGCGGTTGGCTTCACTCGCTCCCCCCACTCGCATCTTCAATTACTTTGGGTATATCGCATTGTTTTTGAAAAGGCAGGTGTCTTAGGTGCCTACTCAAAGCCCAATCACATGTTGCATTTTTACGCAGCTGGGAGCTCCTGACTCTCTAAGAAGACATTGTTGATCAGGCACTTTTCCTACTTCTCACTGACCTGCTTCTTTTACCCGTCGCCTTTGTACCTGCGTGAAGGTTGGCTACGCTCATTCAATTCAATCACAGAGTCCATCTGTGCTCAGGGGCTTCACTCACTTGCCAGGCGCGCAACTATCAAGTGTCTTGGGTATTAAATTTTTTGGATATCCTTGATTTTCCTCTCTAACTTTTTGTTTCGATATTTTTTTAGGTCTAATCTTATGTGGAAATATCTCACAAATGAGTCAAATAAGCCGCTTTCAGCGCCGCCGTTTTTTTAAAAGGGCAGAGAATGGGGGCTTATCAGAAGAAGGTCAAAATGAAGCTAAATCACCAACTCACCTTGCTTGTTTTTTTCTGTTCTTTATTGTCTGGAATTATTTTATCTTTTTTATTTTATCAAGATAGATTGCAACATGAACAAGAGCGTCGTCTTGATTTTATTGTTTCAATTCAATCTTCCATTGATGTATTGCGAGAGCGCTTGGGTGGGCTCGATCTTAATGATGCCAATGTGAATTGGGAAGATGCAATTATTGCTAACGCTGTTTTAGGGGATGTTTTAGAAAGAAAAGAGGGCTTTTTGTTTTCAAAAGACCTCATTGAGAATTTACGACAAAAACAAGACGAGGTAAGACGGTTACTTTTAGTGGAGAAAAAAAAGGCCGATGATCCTTCTCATCAGCCTGAAGACTTAAAGCATGCTCCCCATTTTGTATACCTCAACCCTTTGCTCTTTTCTATTTCAGAGGATCAGCTCCGTTTGCATCATGGATTATTAAAATATCTTCAACAATTTAAAGGTTCAATAGCCCTTAGTTTGGCGTTTCTCTTGGTTATCTGTTCTTTTTTTGTGAGTGCATTGAGCTTTTTGTTTCGTCATCGCTTTTTTGTTGGGTTGTTGGCGATAAAAGAGACGATTCAAGACGTTAAAAAAGGCAATTTTCATGGTGTGGTAAAAGCAAAATATAACGATGAATTACAAATAATTGCAGATGAATTGTCGGTTATGAAATTCACATTAAACGAAACCATGATTTCTCGTGACGCTTTAAAATTAGAAATAGAAAAAAAAACAAAGCAACTTAGGGCTAAACATGATGAATTAAATCAACTTGCTAATACGGACAGCTTAACGGGTCTCTTGAATCGGCGCGCTTTTGAAATGCAAGTTAAAAGGTCGATGATGCAGGCTAAACGTCTTCAACGAAATGCAGCCTTACTTTATATTGATTTAGATGATTTTAAATCCATTAATGATGAGAAAGGGCATGAGGCAGGAGACCTTGTTCTTATTGAAATTGCTTCGCGCTTAAGGTCAAGCGTGCGTGAAACGGATTTAGTCGCAAGACCGGGAGGGGATGAATTTATTGTGTGGCTTGATTTGATTGATACTTATTCTAATGTTGAAGTTGCGATTGAGCGTATATTCAAATCTTTTGATCAGCCTATTGATGTTAAAGGAAAAAAACACAGTGTGACCTTGAGCATTGGGGTGGCCATATTTCCTCATCACAGTGAACATTTAATTGAACTGATGAAAAAAGCAGATTTAGCCATGTACAAGGCAAAATTAAGGAAAAGCAGTCAAGGAATGCATATCTGTATTTATAATGAGACGCAAGAGACATAGAATCGTTTTAACACGTTGATTTCAAAATCTCTTTTTTTGAAAATGATCTTTATTATTTTGTCTGATCTTTCTTCTATATTAGGGGGTTTTTAATGCTTTTCTTTGACCTTTCTTTGACTTTTCTGCATTGATTAATTGATTTTTTTAAAATTTCAATATATTGGGCTATACCCAAGACACTTGAAGATGCGCGCCTGCGGCAAACGAGTGAAGGATCTGAGCATAAATCGACTATCTGATTGGCTTTAGCTAGAGCAGGCAATCCCCACGCAGTTTCAATGGAGACGGTTTAGATTGCTTGAGTGGGTGACGGCGTTTTGTATGTGCGATAAAAAGATATTTGAGGTGCAAAATGGCACTCAGGGATCGAAATCTCATCGGTATAGAGAGAAGACTCAGACAGTTTCAAAGGCAAAGGACATGCAAGCCTGGCTGTCCTTTCAAAGGATTGTAATCAATCAAATTGCAAATGGTTTTTGTTTGACTCATATCATATCTTGAATGTATTACCATGACTTAGAACATGTTTTTGTAGACAGTCAAATCTCCTTCTGTTAATTTCCTGTCGTATTTATTACAAAAAAAAGATCAAATGTTGGACTATATTTACTTTAATTTCAAGCAGATAGAAATATGAATATCTAATCTATATGTACTATTGAGGCGATATTTTTACGCTTCTTTTCTTATTTAAAATGAGTCTTTAATTTGATTTTTCACAAGAATTGAAGCGCTTTTCTTTTTATGTCTGTTTTGAATTCATAATACAGTGCGTGTTTTTTTCGAATACATCAAGGGGCGTTTTGAAAAAATGGACTCTAAGAAAGGGAGCTTCCCTGAAGGGAGTGTATTTTTTTGCGACGGCAACATTTACTGTGAAATCGTAAAATAACGAAAGGATAGATAAGCATGTCGGAAGTCATGAGCAACGACCAGGATGCACTTGAAACACAAGAGTGGTTAGAGGCTCTTGAGTCAGTCATTCGTGAAGAAGGTTTAGAGCGCGCTCAGTTTTTATTAGAGCAAGTTATTGAAAAAGCACGTATTGATGGTGTTGATGTAGCAACGGGTGTCAGCACTAATTATATCAATACGATTCCAGTAGCCAAAGAACCTTCTTATCCTGGTGATGTGAATTTAGAGCGTCGTATTCGTTCTATCATTCGATGGAATGCCATCATGATTGTTTTACGCGCCTCAAAAAAAGACATGGATTTGGGGGGCCACATGGCATCCTATCAATCTTCAGCTGCTTTTTATGAGACGTGTTTTAACCATTTCTTTCGTGCGGCAAATGACATTGACGGCGGCGATCTCGTTTATTACCAAGGGCATATTTCACCCGGTATTTATGCTCGTGCTTTTATTGAAGGTCGATTAACAGAAGCCCAGCTCGATAATTTCCGTCAAGAAGTCGATGGAAAAGGTTTGCCTTCGTATCCGCACCCTAAATTGTTGCCCGAATTTTGGCAGTTTCCAACGGTGTCCATGGGCTTAGGTCCTATGGGTGCCATTTATCAAGCTCGCTTTTTAAAATACCTTCATGGCCGCTCTTTAAAAGACACATCGAATCAACGTGTTTACGCCTTCTTAGGGGATGGCGAAATGGATGAGCCAGAATCTCGAGGCGCGATTTCATTTGCTGTGCGTGAAAAGCTTGATAATTTATGTTTCGTTATCAATTGCAACTTACAGCGTCTCGATGGCCCTGTGATGGGGAATGGCAAAATCATTCAAGAACTAGAAGGCTTTTTTAAAGGAGCTGGATGGAATGTTATAAAAGTCATTTGGGGCAGTGGTTGGGATGCGTTATTAGCGAAAGACACGTCGGGGAAATTGTTGCAATTGATGAACGAAACCCTTGATGGTGATTACCAAACTTTCAAATCTAAAAATGGGGCCTATGTACGCGAGCACTTTTTTGGAAAATATCCAGAAACCGCGGCTTTGGTTGCAGACATGACCGATGAAGAGATTTTTGAATTAAAGCGTGGTGGTCATGAACCCTCCAAGCTTTATGCTGCCTTCAAAAATGCCCAAGAAACCATTGATCGTCCAACCGTGATTCTGGCCAAAACGGTGAAAGGTTATGGTATGGGTGAAGCTGCAGAAGGGAAGAACATCGCTCACCAAGTTAAAAAAATGGAAATGAGCCATGTTCAGCATTTGCGTAACAGATTGGCTTTGCAAGATCTTTTGTCCGATGAGGATATAAAAAAGCTGCCTTATTTGACGCTCAAAGAAGGCTCTCCAGAATATGAGTATCTGCATGCGCGCAGAAAAGCCCTTCTCGGATATATGCCAAAACGTTTGCCTCAATTTAGCGAAGTCTTAGAGCTTCCTTCATTGGATGTATTTAACGGGCTCTTGGATGCACAAAAACGTGAAATTTCAACAACAATGGCTTTTGTTCGTATTCTGAACCTCTTATTGAAATCGAAAGGGATCGGGAAGAACATCGTGCCTATCGTTGCGGATGAAGCCCGGACTTTTGGTATGGAAGGTTTGTTCCGTCAAATTGGGATTTATAATCCACACGGCCAAGAATACACCCCGGAAGATAAGGGTATTGTTTCTTATTACAAAGAAGCGACCTCAGGTCAGGTTTTACAAGAAGGGATTAATGAGCTCGGTGCGATGTCTTCTTGGATAGCCGCGGCGACTTCTTATAGCACCAATGATCTTCCAATGATCCCCTTTTATATTTATTACTCCATGTTTGGTTTCCAACGTGTCGGTGATGCAGCGTGGCTTGCAGGCGATCAACAATCTCGAGGTTTCTTACTTGGCGCAACGGCGGGAAGAACAACCTTGAATGGAGAAGGCTTGCAGCATGAAGACGGTCATTCTCTCGTTTTAGCGGGCACTATCCCGAACTGTATTTCGTATGATCCTGCCTATGCCTTTGAAGTGGCTGTTATTATTCAAGATGGTATTCGTCGCATGTACGGAACAGATCAAGAGAATATTTATTATTACTTGACCTTAATGAATGAAAATTATGCCATGCCTGCCATGCCTGAAGGGGCTGAAGACGGGATCTGTAAAGGCCTCTATAAATTCGAATCCGTGGGTGTTGCGCACGCAGATAAAAAAGTGCAATTAATGGGCTCGGGCACCATTTTAAATGAAGTTCGAAAAGCCGCGCGCATTCTAGATCTTGAATACGGCGTCGCATCTGATGTGTACAGTGTCACTTCATTTAATGAATTAGTCCGTGAAGCGCAAGATTGTGAGCGACACAACATGCTTCATCCAATGGAGATTGAGCGGGTTCCCTATATTGCAAAAGTGATGGGTGTAGAACCCGCAATTGTGGCCACGGATTACATGAAAGTTTACGCAGATCAGGTCCGCGCCTACATTCCGGCTGTTTCTTATCGCGTCTTGGGAACGGATGGTTTCGGCCGTTCAGACAGCCGTGAAAATTTGCGTCGTCATTTTGAAGTAAATGCAGGTTATGTGGTTCTTGCTGCTTTAACTGAGCTGGTGAAAAGAGGCTCCATTGATAAATCAGTGGTTGTTGAAGCGATTAAAAAGTTCGATATCGATACGAACAAACTGAATCCACTATACGCGTAAGAGGCTGATAAAAATGACCATTGAAATTAAAGTGCCTGATATAGGTTCGGATGAGGTTGAAGTGACCGAAATCTTTGTGAATGTTGGGGATCATGTTGCAGAAGATCAGTCCCTGATCACGGTTGAAGGTGATAAAGCCTCTATGGAAGTGCCTGCTTCACAAGCGGGTATTGTTAAGGAAATTCTTATTAAGCAAGGGGAAACCGTTTCAACAGGGTCCCTCATTATGCTTTTTGAATCGCAAACTCAGACGGCTCCTGCTTCAAAAAGTGTGGCCCCTTCTGTTACAGAAGCCGCGTCAACCTCTGTTACAGAAGCCGCGTCAACCTCTGTAACAGAGCCTACTTCTTCGTCTGTCGGCCTGAAAGATGTTTTGATCCCAGATATTGGTGATGATGAAGTTGAAGTGACAGAAATCATGGTGGCCGTCGGAGATCTCGTTGAAGAAGATCAATCTTTAATGACCGTTGAAGGTGATAAGGCATCCATGGAAGTCCCTGCGCCATTTTCGGGTCTTTTAAAAGAAATTAAAGTTCAAACAGGCGATAAAGTTTCTACGGGTTCTTTTATCATGGTTTTTGAAGTTGCGCAGACGGCTTCTACACCTGTCGCTGTGTTACCACAAGAAACGGTGAAAGTTTCAACGCCAGAAAAAGCACCAGAAAAACCTTCTTCGGCAGAACTGACGGCGCCTGTCATTCCAGCGAACGAGCTGATTGAAAACAGTGAATATACGCATGCATCGCCTGTTGTGCGTCGACTTGCCCGTGAGTTCGGTGTTGATTTATCGAAAGTGAAAAGCACGGGTCCTAAAAGTCGAATTTTAAAAGAAGACGTTCAAAACTATGTAAAAGAAGCCCTTAACGCTCTGGCATCTTCTGGGGGGGCTAAGGGCGAGGGAGCTGGTTTGGGTTTATTGCCTTGGCCAAAAGTGGATTTTAATAAATTTGGTGAAACTGAACTCAGACCTCTTTCTCGCATTAAAAAGATCTCGGGCGCTAATTTGCACCGTAATTGGGTTATGATCCCTCATGTAACTCAATGGGATAACGCGGATATCACTGAGCTTGAAGCCTTTCGTCAAGAACAAAATGCGACTGAAGCCAAAAATGCAACAGGCATTAAAATTACCCCTTTGGTTTTTATCATTAAAGCCGTCGCAAAGGCGCTCGATGCGTTTCCTTCCTTTAACGCTTCCTTGTCAGATGATGGCGAAAGCTTGATTTTGAAAAAATACATCAATATCGGTGTGGCTGTTGATACGCCTAATGGCCTTGTGGTTCCTGTCTTTAAAGATGTGAATAAAAAAGGAATTTACACACTTTCTGAAGAGTTGCTCTTGGTTTCGAAGAAAGCGCGAGAAGGAAAATTAACGGCTTCAGATATGCAAGGCGGTTGCTTCACGATTTCGAGCTTAGGCGGCATTGGCGGCACTGCATTTACCCCGATTGTTAATGCGCCTGAGGTGGCAATTTTAGGTGTTTCGAAGTCTGAAATGAAACCCGTGTGGAATGGGAAAGAGTTCCTTCCACGCTTGTTGTTACCTTTGTCATTGTCTTACGATCATCGTGTGATCGATGGTGCTGAGGGGGCTCGTTTTATCACTTATCTAAATGGGTGTTTGACTGATATTCGCCGTTTAGTATTGTAAATTGTGCTTTTTTAGCATGTCTATGTACGACAATCGCTGATTTTTGCACGATTTAAGATACTGTTTTTACGTTACTTTTAAAACGGTGAGCCAGTCAGGAAACCTGACAACAACGAGGACGAAATGAATAATAAAGAAATTAAAGCCCAGGTCGTTGTGCTTGGCGCGGGACCGGCTGGGTATTCTGCTGCATTTCGCTGTGCAGATCTTGGTCTTGAGACTGTCATTATTGAACGCTATAACACCCTAGGGGGTGTTTGTCTGAATGTGGGCTGTATTCCATCGAAGGCCCTTTTGCACATTTCGAAAGTGATCGATGAAGCAAACGCTATTTCAGAACATGGGGTTACTTTTGGAAAACCCAAAATCAACCTCAAAAAAGTGCGTCTTTGGAAAGACAAGGTCATTACCCAATTGACCGGTGGTCTTGGGGGGATGGCAAAAATGCGCAAAGTGGATGTGATCAATGGATTTGGAAAATTGACCTCTTCAAATTCGATTATCGTAGAAAATGATAAAGGGGAAAAAACCTCGGTTCATTTTGATAACTTGATTATTGCCGCAGGTTCTCGTCCTATTGAATTGCCGTTTATTCCACATTCAGATCCTCGTATTTGGAATTCAACCGACGCCCTTGAATTAAAAGAAATCCCACAAAAAATGTTGGTCATGGGTGGTGGCATTATCGGGCTCGAAATGGGGACAGTTTACCATTCGCTTGGCACTGAAATTGATGTGGTTGAAATGTTTGATCAGCTGATCCCAGCGGCAGACAAAGACATCGTCAAGATTTTTACAAAAGCGGTCAGTAAGAAATTTAATCTGATGTTAGAAACAAAAGTCACAGCGGTTGAAGCGAAACCGGACGGTATTTATGTTTCTATGGAAGGCAAAAATGCACCCGCTCAAGCGGTTCGTTATGATGTGGTGCTTGTGGCGATTGGTCGCCTTCCAAATGGCTTATCCTTGGATGCAGAAAAAGCGGGTGTCAATGTTGATGAACGTGGATTTATTGGCGTAGATAAACAAATGCGAACGAATGTTCCACATATTTATGCAATAGGGGATGTGGTTGGTCAACCCATGCTTGCTCATAAAGGAGTGCATGAAGGCCATGTGGCTGCAGAAGTGATCTCGGGTAAGAAACATTACTTTGATCCTAAAGTCATTCCTTCAATTGCGTATACAGAGCCTGAAGTAGCATGGGTAGGTTTAACCGAAAAAGAGGCCAAAGTAAAAGGGATTAATTATGAGGTGGCTACTTTCCCCTGGGCGGCTTCAGGACGTGCAATTGCTTCAGATTGCAGTGATGGCATGACAAAATTAATTTTTGATAAAGACTCACATCGTGTTATCGGTGGTGCCATCGTCGGTACAAACGGCGGCGAATTGTTAGGTGAAATTGGCTTAGCCATTGAAATGGGCTGTGATGCAGAAGATATCGCATTAACGATTCATGCTCACCCAACCTTGCATGAGTCTGTTGGTTTAGCTGCAGAAATTTTTGAAGGGACGATCACTGATTTGCCAAACTCGAAGGCGATAAAGAAAAAATAAGATCTTTGATTCTTTTCTTTTTAAAGCGCCCAGTTTGGCGCTTTTTTT
>CAMRBZ010000002.1 GCA_947040595.1 uncultured Enterovibrio sp.
AGACCAGGCTCCTCTACTTCTTTTTACATTTTTATCCTTCATTACAGTTCCCTTTCATTACTTGATATTCTTCAGGAGTCAATAATTTTTTCAAATAGGGACTGTTGCTGTTCATGACTTTATTTCCAGATAAACCAGAATTTAAACTTTGAACATCAAAATTTATTGGGTCGAAGTAAAAAGGAAAAAGTTCAGGCTTGCCCATTTCTGTGGATAATTTTTTAGAATCTTTTTGTGTTGACAAGTGTGCAGCCAATGCTTTGACTTCAGCATCTATCATTCCTGTTCTGTCTTTACCGCTTTTACAATTAAAGGCTGGTGTTGCATCAATAAGATGCGTGAGTAAAACAAGTCTTTTTGGAAGTGCAAAACGATCGTTATTTTCAGTGTGATGCATTTTTGAATTAAAAATGCTTCTTATTTCATTTACCAATAGAGTCACTTTATCTTTTTGAAGCTGGGTTACATTCTCTCTTTGAAGATACTCGCCAGCCCAACCTAATGGGTCTGAATTTTCGTCGAGTGATCCTATCAGCGTAATTAAACTATTTCGGTTTATTTTATCTGCTTCATTCCAACCCGAAGAGTTTATTGCTTTTAAAAAGACAGATTCGCCCAATGCAATATTATTTATGCCCGTACTAAATTGAATGAAATCAAATTTAATAGGGATTTTTTTTCCATTAATCTCTATTCCCTTTAATGACTCTTTCGCATTTGAAAAAGCCTTCATTTGATCTTCAAACTGTGTTTTTTCTGTTTCTTTTATTTTTGCAAATTTAAAATCCATTAATGTAAGAAGGGATGTTGAGGTCAACTTCAAATCGAGAGGTTCAGTGAGTTCTTTATTATTCAGTATAGAATCATTTATTTCTTTTTCATATTTTGATAATAAAGCGGCACGAATGACTTCTTCTACTTTGTTTTTAGCAGATTCAGCTCTCTCGTCTTCACCTAAATCAGGAGAAGAAAGACTTGAATGACGAATCCCATTAAATAAAACGGTATCATCTGAAGCTAATAATTTAGTAGACCATAAATTGGCCGCGCGTATTGTATTCCTATTGTTACTGTAACAAGAAACACCGCTTCCGTCTTTGTATTCCTCGGCGAAGATTGAGACGAGTTGACCCGATAAATCTAATTTCATTTTATTCGCTGGAATTAATATATTTTTGAATACTTTTTGTTCTCCGGCCGTGCCTAGATTAATTTTTGATTCAAACGTTTTCCAGCCTTTTTCTTCTAATGAATTTAAAATTGCATCTTTAAGGTCTTTTTTTCCTAAAACGGAAGAAGCCTTTATTTTTTTCGATGAAAGAGAATCACTTTCTGCCCTTGTGTTAGAATCTTTAACTTCTGATGGCTCAGTTTTCTCAGTATTATAATTTTTAAGAATCTCAGACACCCTGTCTTTTTGACTCTTTAATTTATTTTCATGCATTGTTTTCAAATCGGACAGAAGATTATCATCTAACGAGTTTTTTTTATAACTCAATAAACGCACAGATGGCGGAGGATGAGAAGAAAAAATAGACGTTCTCGGCATTTCATTTGTATTAAACAGGCTTGTTCTGGATCCTATTCTCAAGTCGCTGATTAGATTGAATGTATGACGCGGTCTTATTAAAGGCAATATCGAACTTATTCTTGATAGCATAAATTTATCTCTTAAATAAAATATCTATAAAAATAAATACTTAATTTTAATTAAAAGAGAAGCAAAAATCACAACTCTAAGGGATACATTAAAAAACTTATAAAAACATAACAGGAAATGAAAAAATTCTATGCTTTGTCTCATGGAAATGATTTCGCTTTCTCATTATAAATATAAATAAACATATCTACTATCAATGAATTACGACTTTTCATTTCGCTTTTTAGATTATATTTAAGACTAGATCAGGTGCTTTTTCGTAACTAAAATATATTTTTTAAAAATCGCGTCATCTCTGAATTTAAGAATTGACAGACCTGAACCCAAGCATCTTACACGAAAATACAAACAGAAAAAACATAAATATTTTCTATAAGTAAGCGGTATTGGCTTTATAGAGACAATCGTATTTAATTAAAATAATTCAAAAAAGAATATATTGTTATAACAATGTCTTATATCACAGCATTATACTCAAAACACTTGAAGATGCGTGTAGACGGCAAACGAGTGAAGCTCTGAACATAGATTTACTATGTGATTGGCCTGAACGAGAGCAGCCAAGACCCACGCAGTTTCAAAGGCGACGGGTATAAGACATTCTCACATTAAAGCTCAATTGTAATTCCGATTTTTTTAATCTAGGTTATTGAATAATTGACTTATCTTCATTTTTTTAAGTAAGAGCACATCATTAATTAGGTATTTTTAACCTTCAGAGATTTACCGCGCCAGAAACAAGCCCCTGAAAACTTTTGCATGAGTACTTATTTAATTTTTTATAAACATACCATGCATAAAGATAAATGAAATAAAACGCCCATAAGGCGTTTATTTGAATGTGCATCACATTTTTAAAAATTACAAATATTCACACAAATAAGCGCACGTTTGTTCAATTTTTAGCTGGAAAGCAGAATCACCCGGAACTTCAAAGGAATCCCCTACGCCATAAGTTTCCCAGTCAATCCGACCAGGAAGCTTAACGGTCATTTCTCCTTTAACCACGGTCATTCGCTCGGGCGCTGCTGTTGAGAAAGTAAATTCACCGATTTCCATAACGCCAACACTTACGGGGCCTTTATTATCAAAACCAATCGACTTCACTTTACCATCAAAATATTCGTTAACTTTTAACATGACTCTCCTTAAACGTTCTGAACTTCCTCTTATAAACCTTGACGCTATCATACTCTTTTAAGGTTCCCAACCACTATTTTATACCTGTCAACTTTGAACATACAGAGGGTTTAGCTGCATTCTCAAAGCCCAATCACATAGAGCATCTATGCTCTTGGACTTTTCGCCCTAGGCGCTTCCTTGCATCTTTAAATTTCTGGGATATAAATCCAGTAGAAGCCAAAACTGCATCACGTCGCTTTCACGCTTTTCAATCAAATCATTTATTCGGAGAAAATAACTCCTTTAAACAAAAGCAATCGATTGCATGGTTGGATTAGGTTAGAATGCTCTTCACTTTAATTGGGGCATGTCTCCATTGATTTCTTGGGTATTTAGGTCTTTCTATCTGCCTGCACCCACAATAAACAGAGATGATCCTAATGGAAAAATTACGCCCAATTCGTCGCGCTTTGATCAGCGTCTCAGACAAAACAGGCATTGTCAGCTTTGCCAAAAGGCTCACAGAAAAAGGGATAGAAATACTTTCTACGGGAGGTACTGCACGCTTACTTCTTGAAGAAAACGTCAAGGTCACCGAAGTTTCAAATTACACCGATTTTCCTGAAATGATGGCAGGGCGAGTGAAAACCTTGCATCCCAAAATTCACGGTGGCATTTTAGGGAGACGTGGCATTGATGACACAGTGATGCAAGATCATAAAATCAAAGAAATTGATTTGGTGGTTGTCAACCTTTACCCTTTTGAAAAAACGGTAGAAAAAAAAGACTGCACGCTTGAAGAAGCCATTGAAAATATAGACATTGGTGGACCTGCCATGGTCCGCTCTGCGGCAAAAAATCACAAGGATGTCACAGTTCTTGTCAAGGCTTCTGATTATGAAGGTGTCTTGGCGGAAATGGAGAAAAATAACGGCGCCCTCACACAGAAAACCCGTTTTGATTTAGCTATATCCGCTTTTGAACATACAGCAGCTTATGACGGCATGATAAGCAATTATTTTGGAAAAATGCTTCCTTCATACCCAAATCACTCACTCACCGATGAAGAAAAAGAACCAGAGAATCATTCTTTTTTTCCACGCACGTTAAGCACGCAATTTACAAAAAAACAAGACATGCGTTATGGCGAAAATAGTCATCAAGCTGCTGCATTTTATACAGAAACAAATCCAGAAGCAGGAAGCGTATCAAGTTCTGTTCAAATCCAAGGCAAAGCATTGTCTTATAACAATATTGCAGATACTGATGCCGCACTGGAATGCGTAAAAGAATTCAGTGACCCGGCCTGCGTCATAGTAAAACATGCAAACCCTTGTGGCGTAGCGCTTGGAAAAAATATTTTAGAAGCTTATGAGCGTGCTTATAAGACAGATCCTACCTCGGCTTTTGGTGGGATCATTGCGATTAACCGAGAGCTTGACTCTCAAACAGCAAAAGCCATCATTACGCGTCAATTTGTTGAGGTCATCATTGCTCCTTCTATTTCAGAGCAAGCCGCCAAAATCGTGCGCGAGAAGAAAAATATTCGATTACTCGTGTGTGGCGAATGGAGCAAAAATCCCCCTTCCCCTAACACCCGTTTTGATTTTAAATGCGTCTCTGGCGGTTTACTCGTACAAGAGCATGACCAAGGTGATATTACGCAAGAAGATCTTAAAATTGTCAGCGCACGAGCCCCTTCAGAGAACGAATTACGAGATGCTCTTTTTTGTTGGAAAGTAGCAAAATATGTCAAATCTAATGCCATTGTTTACGCAAAAGGAAACCGCACTATCGGTATCGGTGCGGGGCAAATGAGCCGTGTTTATTCCGCCAAAATTGCAAGTATTAAAGCCGCCGATGAAAACCTCAGCGTAGCAGGAAGTGTAATGGCTTCAGATGCCTTTTTTCCTTTTCGCGATGGAATTGATACAGCAGCAAAAGCCGGTATCACCTGTGTTATCCAACCCGGCGGCTCTGTCCGTGATGACGAAATCATTGCGGCGGCAAACGAACATGGCATGGCCATGCTATTTACTCAAATGCGTCATTTCCGTCATTAATGTCTCTCCAACGCAGCCAACAAGCCTGCATCGTTAAAGGCGACGGGCATAAAAGGATTAAAAAATGAATGTACTTATAATTGGCGGTGGTGGCCGTGAGCATGCTTTAGCTTGGAAAACTGCGCAATCTACAAACGTCAGCAAGGTTTTTGTCGCTCCAGGGAACGCAGGAACAGCGAATGAGGCAAAAATAGAAAATGTACCCATTGATCAAGAAAACATTCAAGCGCTCTTAATTTTTGCTCAAGAAAATAATATAGCGCTCACTATTGTGGGCCCTGAAATCCCTTTAATTTTGGGGGTGGTTGATGCTTTTCGAGAAAAAAATCTTCCAATTTTTGGGCCTACTCAAGCAGCCGCTCAGTTAGAAGGCTCGAAGGCGTTTGCGAAAGACTTTTTAGCGAGAAACAACATTCCTTCAGGGAGCTACCAAAATTTTACCGACCTTGATCTCGCCCTTGCTTATGTCCGAGAAAAAGGGGCTCCCATCGTCATAAAAGCAGATGGGCTGGCCGCTGGAAAAGGTGTGATTGTTGCGATGAGCTTAATTGAAGCCGAAAACGCACTGACAGACATGCTTGCAGGAAACGTCTTTGGCGAAGCGGGGCACCGCGTTGTTATTGAAGAATTTCTGGATGGTGAAGAAGCCAGTTTTATTGTCATGGTTGACGGTAAAAACATTCTACCCATGGCCACAAGCCAAGATCATAAACGCTTAGGTTCTGGCGACACAGGGCCCAATACGGGCGGCATGGGCGCTTATAGCCCTGCTCCTGTCGTCACTTCGGCTATTTACGATAGGATCATGCAAGAAATAATACACCCAACCGTTCTGGCGATGGCAAAAGAAGGAAATCCATATACCGGTTTTCTTTATGCCGGCCTCATGATCATGCCAAACGGAATCCCGAAAGTCATCGAGTTTAATTGCCGTTTTGGCGATCCTGAAACCCAACCCATTATGATGCGTTTGCAATCAGATCTGATTGAACTTTGTCTTGCCGCAGTTGAAGGGAAACTGGATACTCAAGACTCCAAATGGGACTCTCGTCCTTGCGTGGGGGTCGTTTTAGCATCAAAAGGCTATCCTGATGCTTACAAAAAAGGACATGTTATTTCAGGCTTATCCAGAAAACCTCAAGCAAACGAAAAAATATTTCATGCAGGAACCACAGAAAAAAACGCGTCTGTTCTAACCCAGGGTGGTCGCGTTCTTTGCGCCACAGCCTTAGGTGAAACCGTATTGGATGCCCAAACGCGCGCTTATATGCTTGCATCAAGTGTTCACTGGGATGGAATGTTCTACCGCGACGACATCGCTTATCGCGCCATAGAAAGAGAGCAGATGAAACAAAATAATAAAGCCCCAGTTTGAGATTGGGCATAGATACCCGTCGCCTTTGAAGCTGGGTGGGTGTTGGCGAAGCTCACAGCGCCCAATCACATCCTTCATCCATGCTCAGAGGCTTCACTCACTTGCCGACGACACGCATCTTCCATTATTTGGGGTATAAAAAAGCCGCATAACGCGGCTTTTTTATTTTTAATCGCAAGAGCGCATAAGATGCAGAGCAACAATGTACTCCCTCATTCGATTCGAGGGCGCCGCCAGCAATTTTGAATCTTCAATGGGCAGGAGAATAAATGAGGATTATTTTTCAAAAGAGGATGCATCAAAACAAGCATCTCGGTGAGCACCTAAATAAATAAGGTTTTCAACTCTGTTTGCATTTCCTCTCACACTGCCAACCGCTGCAATAAAATACTCATTTAAATATTTATTCTGTATATGTTCTTCAAGAGCAATATCATTCAATATTAATTTTTCTGTCGTTTCATTAATGCAATTTTTGAACTCGTTCTCTTTAACGTGGCCTTGGAAGAAATATTCTTTTTGTTTAATGAGCTTTTTTGCGGTCTGCAGGGTATTTTCAGCGCCTTGATAATAAAAAATAAGATCTTTATTTCTTAAAGGCAGTAAATTATCTGAAATACGGTTACTTTGATAAACACCTTGACCTTTTAAATCATATCGAATAATTAGAGATTGTTGCTGGGCTTTTCCTTCAATAAAAACATCGCCTTCACGATGAATTTCTCGAACAACACCATTAACCCAAAGATACTCTGTTTTGTACTTCATGCCGTTTTGCATGACGGTGAGTTCTACTAATTTTTCAGGTGTATTTAAGCGCTCATCCAGCCAGAAAATTCGGAAGGTTGTTTTTTGTTTCATTGCTGTCGCAGTGTGAGTTAAAGGCGTAACGTTAGACGTGGATGTACAGGCTGAAACTAACAAAAAAAAACACGAGAAAAAAGAAAATTTCAAAACGCGCATAAAAAAAACCGCCAAAACATAAAAGTGCTTTGGCGGAGTATAACTTAGTTTACAGCTTCTTTAAGCGCTTTACCTGCAACAAATGCGGGAACATTTGTAGCTGCAATTTTAAGCTCTTGCCCTGTTTGTGGGTTACGGCCAATGCGCGCTGCGCGATGGTTTACTTTAAAAGTACCAAAACCTATCAATTGTACCTGCTCGCCATCCTTCAACGCACCTTCGATACCAGCGAGAGTTGCTTCTAATGCGGCTTTTGCTTGTGTTTTTGATAGGTCCGTTTTTTCAGCGATCAGATCGATCAAATTGGTTTTGTTCATTAGGCTTTCCTTTATTTAGTTTTCTTTAGACAAAGCAACTCTAAATCAAAAGAAGCCTGACTGGCAAAGGTTTGTGGTACGACAAGTGACAAGATGCAGAGATTTTAAGTACAAAGTGAGGGCACTATCACAAAATAATGCTTCTTTTTTAAAATCAATACTTGTATTTACTAGGCTAAGCCCCGATTCTGATCCTTTGAAAAACCACTCATTTAAACCTTCTTGCTGGAAAAATAATGATCCTGCTCATCATTTATGTAACAATTGCTATTGGTGTTTCGTTTGTTTGTTCTGTACTCGAAGCTGTGCTTTTAAGTATCACTCCCAGTTATATTGCTCAAATGCGGCAACAAGGAAACCCTGCAGCCAAACGTTTAGCTAAACTAAAAGATGATATAGATCGGCCCCTTGCATCCATCCTCACCCTCAATACCATTGCTCATACTGTTGGCGCTGCGGCCTCCGGAGCACAAGCTGCAAAAGTTTTTGGTGATGCCTGGCTTGGCCTTTTTTCTGCGGCGTTAACACTGGCTATTTTACTTTTATCTGAAATTCTACCAAAAACACTCGGTGCAACATATTGGCGTCAACTGGCTCCAAAAGCTTCAACCATCATGCTTGGCATGGTCTGGGCCTTGTTGCCGATTGTATGGGCTTTTGAACAATTAACACGCCGTTTAGCACGTGGAAAAGTTGAACCTAGATTACGTGATGAAATATCCGCGATGGCACTGCTCGCAAAAGAAAGCGGTGAGCTCGAAGCGGATGAGTCCACCATGTTAACCAACCTGCTCAGTTTGCGCGAAGTCTCCGTCACCAAATTAATGACTCCCCGCCCCGTGCTTTTTCGCGTTAATTCCGAAATGACCATTGACGCCTTCTTAAAAGAGCATCATGACACGCCATTTTCTCGACCCTTGCTTTATTCTGGCTCTCGGGACAACATCTTAGGCTTTGTACATCGTCTCGAGCTCTTTTATGCAAAACAACACAATAAAGGGCAAGAGCCACTCAGCACGCTTATGCGCCCCATTCCTGTTCTTCACGACTCAACGTTTGTTCCTAAAGCCTTTGACCAATTAATGGCCCAAAAATCTCAACTCGCACTTATCGTGGATGAATATGGAGACGTGCAGGGGATCATTACCATTGAAGATATTTTTGAACATCTGACCGGAAAGGAAATCATTGATGAGGCAGATAAAAATTCAAACATGCAAAAAGTGGCTCATGAGCGCTGGGCAAACTGGAAAAAAGATCACGGTGTTATCGAAAGTAAAAATGACGAAGAAGATGAAAAAATAAAAACAAAAAGCACAAGTGAGCATATTAAAAACAATAAAATAACCCAGCCTCTAAAACCAGAAGAGTCCCAGAAAATCGAGCAAACTGAAGAAGAAAACGAAATACAACCAGAAATTCTCACTAAAAAAGAGCAACCTCAAGAAAAAGAAGACGATAAATAATCGAATTCATGCAGTTCATGCACATATAAAAAACGAGCCCTCGGCTCGTTTTTTATATGCTACTCCCTAAAGTATGCGCTTAGCGGGCTTTGAGAGCATCACTAAGCTCCTTTCATCTTCAAAGAGAAGATCTGCTATCTTAGAGTGACAAAATTAAGCCAAGGTTACTTACACCGTCTTCTCGCAATTCGCTACGAATACCTTTAATCATGTCAAGATCACGCTCAGTCGCTTCTTTTAACACCCTAAAAATTTCCCATTGCACATCCCATTCAGCACACACAGAAGCAATTTCTTTTTGATTTTCATTTGTAACGACAACACCCGTTTGCGCTTCTTCCAATCGTGCCACGCTCAAAACAGACTCTTGGCTTACGCTGAGCACCGATTCCATCATTAAATCTCTATCTATTAAAGAATGAAGAAGAGTCGAAATTGCAACACAGGCTTCTATCGCAGGGTAAACCAAATAAATATCGAAATCGTCAGGGTTTGGGATCAAAGATTCTAGTTTTTCTAATTGAGCATCAAAATTAATTTTTGCATTTTTAACCGTCAAGAGCTCCCAAACACTGTCTAAAAAATGACGAAATACTTGGTGTTCACAAAAACCCGTTTCCTGACAAAATACAGCATAATTTGGATACATACGCTCCACCAATGCCGCCATAAAAGTGATGTGCTGCCATTGTTCAAGTTTTTCAAGTCTTAACTGAATTGGATTTTGTAACATGCTCTACCGTCTTGATAGTGACCCTGCGTGCTGAGTCTACATAAAATATTGCCCGATTGTACTTGATTCCTCCTAAGAGAAAAAGCGCCGAAAAAACACATCAAACCAAGTCATCTCCTCCTTTCAAAAGAGTAAAACAGCATGACCTAAAAATGATGAGGACAATATAAATCACCCAAAAAAAGACAGAAAAACAGCAAGAAGCAAATGGGCTCCAAGGACGGTAAAAATAACGCCGGAACTGTCCATTATTTTATAAGCAGGAAACCTAAAACACTTAAACCCAAGGGAAATTTAAGGAGGTGGCTCGCTTTTGAATGCAGCAAAGGCCCTATGAGCAAAGAAAGAGAATGTCAGTGAGTACGAACAAGCAAGCAACACCTGCAGCTTCAAAACCAGGGACGTATTCCCAAGACATTTAAAGATGCAGGTAAGCGCCCAAAACGAAAAGTTTTCAAGTACAGATGCACTATTTGACGGGGCTTTGAGAACACAGCCAACAAGCCTGCACCTTCAAAGGTGGCAAGTATATCATTGATTCTTTTTTGAGAGCCGATGTACTGCATCCACAAAAACACCTGCATTTTCAGGTGGCACATCGAGATGAATACCATGACCTAAATTAAATACATGCCCAGAGCCTCCCCCAAACCCTTGAAGAATTGCGCCAACCTCTTCTTCTATACGTTGAGGATCTGCGTATAAAATTGAAGGGTCCATATTGCCTTGTAAAGCGACTTTATCCCCAATCCGGCTCTTTGCTTCTTTAATATCAATGGTCCAATCCAAGCCAACACAATCACATCCGGTTGCTGCAATTTTTTCAAGCCACATACCGCCATTTTTAGTAAAGAGAGTCACGGGAACACGAATACCTTCATTTTCGCGAAGCAAACCTTCAACAATTTTTTGCATATATTGCAATGAAAAGTCGTTGTAATCTCTGGGGGTTAAAATGCCACCCCAGGTATCAAAAATCATAACAGCTTGTGCGCCTGCCTTAATTTGAGCATTTAAATATTCGATGACACTCTCTGCGAGCTTATCAAGTAAAAGATGAAGGGTTTTAGGATCGGCATACATCATTTTTTTTATTTTAGTGAAGGCTTTTGAACTTCCACCTTCAACCATGTAAGTTGCGAGTGTCCAAGGGCTTCCAGAAAAACCAATCAAAGGAACGCGCCCTTGTAAATTTTTACGAATAGTACGAACCGCATTCATTACATATTGCAATGGACCTTCAGGACAAGGCAAACCTATTTTTTCAACATCCATTTTACTCGTAATGGGACGTTTAAATTTAGGGCCTTCTCCTGCTTCAAAATACAAACCTAAACCCATTGCATCAGGAATAGTCAAAATATCAGAGAATAAAATAGCCGCATCTAAATCAAAACGACGCAATGGCTGCAATGTCACCTCACAGGCCAAATCTGCATTTTTACATAAAGACATAAAGTCTCCCGCTTCAGCGCGAATGGCTTTATATTCAGGTAAATAACGACCTGCCTGACGCATCATCCAAACCGGAGTACAGTCTACAGGCTCTTTGAATAATGCACGTAAATAGCGGTCATTTATTAATTTTGTCATGAGGTTATATCCAAAAATTGAGTGACGCTATACCCAAGACACTTGAATGCTGCGCGCTTACGCCAAGCAAGTGAACCCCCTGAGCATAGATGGACTATGTGATTGGGCTGAATGAGCGTAACCAACATCCACGCAGCTTCAAACGAGACGGCTATATTGTATACTCTTCGCCGCTGAAGTTGCAGCCTTCATATACCCCTCGCCTTTAAAACTGAAGAGGTGTTGGCTGCAATCTTAAAGTCCAATTACAAAATCAATTCATGATCAGAGGCTTTTTTTCTTTCGCGCCGACAAACACAGTCAAACACCCTGGGTATACATCGCATCATTGACTTTGATAAAGAAACCCATTCTTACTTTTTATAAAAACATTCTGAAAAAATAACACTCTGAACTATAAAATGTATTTATCCTATAGATGAAAACATAAATTTGTAGAGAACAAGCATAAAATTATTAACCCCCTTGCTAAGCACCACAATTTGCGGCACTCTAATTCAATACTTATATTTCCAAAATAAACATTTACATCGTAAATGATTGTTTTATCAAACAAAATAGCACCTAGGTGCTCTGGTTATAAGGAAACCTGGTTATGCTAGAAAAAAATGAAATTACACGTGGAAAAATAACTGGCAAAAGCGAGATTATTGACTACTGGATTAATATTCGGCAGGAATTAATTATTGATTATTCGAAAATTGCAGGCCTTACCGACAATAATAAAAATTGCCTTCCCACGGACGAAAAACTGAATAGATTTTGTGAAACCTTGGTTGATTACATTTCTGCAGTTCACTTTCGTATCTATAACATGGTAAAAAAACACTGGGATTCAACCGGCTTTTTAACCACAGATGAAATAAATGCCCTCTATTTTGGCATCCTAGAAACAACCGACCCTTTACTGACTTTTAGCGAAAAATACAGCCCATCGACCATTGATAGTGTTAATTTTACAAAATTTGATCAAAATATATCTCGTGTTGGAGAGATCATGGCATTACGCTTTGAAAAAGAAGACATCCTGATGAACCTTATTCTTCATAGCTTAACCACTCAACCCAATATTCCTGTGACATGATCTTCTGCATTCATCATGCGCTTTTTTTATTCTCAAAATCCTTCTTATTCATTTGATTACCTAAATTAAGCGCATTACAGTAAACTTGTGCAAAATATTGACTACAAGGCTTT
Source organism: uncultured Enterovibrio sp. (assembly GCA_947040595.1). Classification (GTDB taxonomy): domain Bacteria; phylum Pseudomonadota; class Gammaproteobacteria; order Enterobacterales; family Vibrionaceae; genus Enterovibrio. The sequence goes on from CAMRBZ010000002.1 coordinate 12,490, forward strand.
ACTGTGCGCTTTCTTTATACCTTGCTTCTGGGCATCGCCGCCCCCTTTTTGCTTTTTAGTCTCTACCGTAAAAAAGACGGAAAACCCAAAGTAGGAAAACGCTGGGTAGAGCACTTTGGTTTTTCGCCCCCCTTAAACCAAAAACCTCAAAACGAAAACAGCCTCCCGATTTGGATTCATGCCGTGTCTGTCGGAGAAGTCATTGCAGCAAAACCAGTTATTCTTGCACTTCGTAAAAACGACCCCAGTCGACCCATTGTGCTCACCACCACCACGCCCACAGGAGCAGAAATTGCGCGTACATTGGGAGATGATATTGAACACAGATACATGCCAATCGATTTCAATTTTGCGGTAACGCAATTTATAAAAAGAATCAAGCCGTCCATACTCATTATTATGGAAACGGAGCTTTGGCCGAATACCCTTTTCACTGCTAAAAAGAACGGGATCCCGGTGTTTATCATCAATGCCAGACTCTCTCATCGGGCCATGAAAGGCTACCAAAGAATTCAACCCCTCTTTTCTTCATTATCTAAAAACATCACCCAAATCCTTTGCCAATCGAAGGCGGATCTTGAACGCTTTAAATCCCTCGGGATCCCCGATTCTGCTCTGTGTGTTTGTGGATCTGTTAAATTTGATTTACCGATATTTAATGAAGAAAACAGCAGCGTTTTAACCTTAAAAAAAGAATTGAGTGGTCGCTCTGTATGGATTGCAGCAAGCACGCATGAAGGTGAAGATGAGGTTTTACTCCAAGCGCACAAAAAAATACTAAAGCACACCCCACATGCATTGATGATCTTGGTACCTCGCCATCCTGAGCGTTTTAATGAAGTTGCAAAACGCGTTGAAGAAAATGGTTTTTCTCTCGCCCGTCGTAGCATAAAACAAAAACCCACCTCAAATATACAGCTTTATCTTGGCGATACCTTGGGTGAAATGATGACGTTATTTTCCGTGTCAGATTGCGCATTTATGGCAGGTAGCTTACTTGGCAATAAAGTGGGGGGGCATAACCTACTGGAGCCGGCTTCTCTTGGAAAGCCTCTCCTTACAGGCCCTAGCTTTTATAATTTTCAATCGATTTCTGAAGAACTGATAGAAAATGGAGCCTGTACTGTTTGTCGAAATGAAGACGATATCGCCCACAAGATTATTTCTTTATTTGAAAACAAAAATGAACGCACACGAGAAGGAGCCGCAGCCCTTCAGGTTATAGAGAAAAACAGAGGGGCCGTATCAAACACTCTTCGTATTCTCAGCCCTTGGCTTCAAAAATAAATGCATAAAAATACCTCTCTCAAAAATATAAAAACACAGAGAGAGGGTTCATTTTAAGAAAGACTAACATACCCTCGAAGAATTGAATGCCAATCCATCTCCCTCCAGAAAATATCACATCTTTTTTTCTCTTTCCGAAATGAACGATGCAAACGCTCTAAATTAGCCGATTTCCAACTTTTCCCCGCACGAAGACTCGATTTATCAAAATCAATCAGCCAAAAAGCCCCTTTATCATCAAGCATGATATTATGAATATTAAGATCGCTATGGCACACACCGACGTCATGAAGTTTTCTAATCAGCTTACCTATATGCTGGTATTGACGCATAGTGAGGGGACCGCTACGTAAAACCTCAAGGAGATCTGAGGCGCCATCTATTTTTTCAACAAGTAAATCAGCCTGATATAAAAAAATATTTCTTACCACACGTGCCCCAATCGGACGCGGAACAGGAAGCCCCTTTTCTCTTAAATAAGCAAGTAAGACAAATTCTTGGTGCGACCGAGTGCGTTTCCAGCCCGTATAAAAATAGGTTTCTTTAATCCACTTTCCAATTAAACCACCGCGACAATAATGCCGCAGGGCAGCAGAACAAGTCGATGTACGAACAAACCAAGTCGTTCCTCTGCCTTGTGCTGAACCTATTACCGCGTTTTTTTCTTGCCAAAAAGAAGGAGAAAAAGATTGAGCTATGTCTTCTTTTAAGAATGCAGGATCAAACCAAATATGGGCATTACCTTCTACCAATAGTTCCATCAGCACTCCTTTTTCACAGTTAATCATTCAAACAAAATGCGATTGCATTTTACATTACACATTGCCCCCTGCATAATTTCGATTACAATAATCACATAAGTATTTTTATGCCTCTCTTTTCATCTCCTCCTCACTCCATATGCATTTTACGACTTTCCGCTATTGGTGATGTTTGTAACACCATTGCTGCCGTTCAAGCCATCCAAACTGAATGGCCACAAACAAAAATAACCTGGATTGCAAGCAAAGCTGAAGCCGCCTTATTAACGCCCTTGTTGCCTGATATCAAGATTATTTCTTTTGATAAAAAACAAGGTTTTTCCGGTATGCGAGCCGTATGGAAAGCCCTTGATGGACAAAAATTTGATGCCCTTCTTCACATGCAAAATGCAATTCGAGCCAGCTTAATCAGCCTTGGGATCAAAGCAAAATACCGACTTGGTTTTGACAAAATACGCTCAGGGGATCTTCAGAAATTTTTTACTAACATAAAAGTCCCTTCTCCCACATCGGTTCATGTTCTTGACGGTTTCATGGCCTTTACCCAAGCTCTTGGAATAAAAGCGGTCACCCCCACTTGGGCTTTGCCTATCCCAGAAAAAGATCTGGAATGGGCCAAAACGCAAATGTCAGAAAAACCCACCTTAATTGTTGCCCCTGCCGCAAGCAAAGCTTTCAAAAATTGGACCGCACAAGGTTATGCAGGTCTCATTGAACATGCAAAAACCCGAGGTTTTAGGGTTATTTTAGCGGGAGGCCCTGGTGCGATTGAGGTTCAGTTAGGAAAAGAAATTGAAGATCTGCTATCAAACCCAGTCACAAACCTTATAGGGAAAACGACCCTGCTCCAACTCATCGCTTTAGAAAAAGAAGCCGCATTGGTATTGGCGCCTGACAGCGGTCCTGCTCATCTTGCTAACGCCGTCAATACGCCGGTCATCGGATTGTACGCTCACCATAATCCAGCACGAACAGGCCCTTACAATTGGCGTCATTATGTGGTCAGCGCATACGAAGAAGCCATTAAAAACGAAACAGGAAAAACTGCCAATGAGCTATCATGGCGCACCCGCGTGAAAGATGAAAACGCCATGAAAAGAATCTCTTTAGAAGCCGTGATTATGCGCTTTGATGAAGCCATAGAAAAAGAAGGACTCCTTCAATGAAGCCAACCCCTCGAGCGACAATCAGCGCCATTATTATTACCAAAAATGAAGAGAAAATCTTACCCGAATGCCTTGCATCCCTTGATTGGGTTGATGAAATTATCGTGCTCGATTCTGGCAGTACAGATAAAACCACCTCCATAGCAAAAGCCATGGGCGCAAAGGTTTTTATCGACACCAATTGGTCCGGATTTGGGAAACAAAAACAACGCGCACAAGCCTATGCGACCCAAGACTGGATTTTAGCTATCGATGCAGATGAAGTCGTTTCACATGAACTGAAGCAAAGCTTAATCAAAATGCTCCAAAACCCACCAGAAGAAACCTTGATCGAACTGAAGGAGCTGACTTGGGTCTTTGGCCGCTTTTTGCGCCACTCTGGTTGGTATTACAGCCATGTACGCGTTTATCCAAGGTTATACACCCAATATGACGACGCTTTAGTCCATGAAAAAATCATTCAGCCTATCGGGGCAAAAAGGCAGGTATTAAAAGGTGATTTACTGCATTACTCTTACCGTGATATGACACATTACCTTGTTAAGTCAGCAGATTACGCAAATGCTTGGGCAGATACTCGCGAAGCAAAAGGAAAAAAAAGCAGCCTAGGACAAGGATTACTTCATGCCTTGGGCTGCTTCTTAAAAATGTATGTCTTAAAACGTGGTTTTTTGGATGGAAAGCAGGGCTTTCTTATAGCATTACTTTCTGCTCATTCAACCTTCGTAAAATATGCCAATTTATGGATCAGAAACAACGACAGTCGAGCAAGATAAATTAAATTATACGCCTCAAAAATTGCATAACATCCGGCAAAATAACATTAATTTTTATTTTTGACATGTCCGAGGCAACGTTTTCCCTTCTATCTGGTGGCGGTGAAAATGCAAGATGACGATCTTCACTGTTTATAGGCCGCCAGCGAAGCGGCGTTGCGCTACGCTTTGCAGGAAAGAAACCAATGGTAGGAACATCAAGTGTTGCTGCAATATGAAGGGGTCCTGTGGAGCCTGCAATGAATACGTCCGCACAAGCAATGGATCTCGTAAAATCATCAAGTCCATCATTTTTATCATAAACAACGGCATAAATGCCTTTATCAACCAATAACGACTTTAACTGTGCCGCTTTTTTTTCTTCTCCAGGACCGGCCGTTAATAAAATATTAAAGACTTTTTCATTACAAATCCCTGCAATCAAGTCTCGATACTGCTCCAAATCTAAATTATTGGCAGAGCCGCCCGTACCTGCATGCACAAAAAGCCAAGGCTGAGTTTGGCTCAATGTCATCTGAGTCATCAATTTCTTTTTTTGTTCTTGCAGCGTTTCAGCACTAAAAGACAAATAAGGCGCTGAAGGGACTTTTGCTTTCAGTCCATTTTTTTCAAGAAAAGCACTGACCAAATCAAGATTATATTCAAATTCTGGTTTAAGCGATTGAGAACGCCGCTGAATAACTCGATGATTATAAAGTAATTGACATAATTTTGTCGCTGGCGCCAATCGAAATTTAATGCCCGCATTCCACACTAAAGAGGCATTATACATATCGGAAAAAAAACAGATCGAAGCATCAAATTGATGGGCTCTTATTTTTGTAAGCAATGTTTTTTTAGCCTCTTTATCCGCAGTTTTCCCACAATCAATGATCACTTTATCAATTGATGGACATAACTCGGCTAACACTTTAGTGTAAGAAGGCACAAGAGCAATGATCTTTGAATCAGGTATCGCCTCTTTTAACATGGCGAATGCTGGCCAAGCCAGCATAAAATCACCAATCTTATCGTTTCTAATAACTAGTATTTTTTTCATTGAATACACACGCTTTTAATGCTGATTGAAGATAATACCGAATAAGATCTTATACGCTAACATTTCCTTTACCTCAAAAAAACAACGAAAGACAAGATAAAAAGCATATTTCAAAAAAGACACTGCCAAAAAAAACAAAAATGCATGATCTTTTGATAGCATGCCATTTAAAGATATCTTTTTGCAGGAAAGACAAGTGAAGAAAAAAACACTCACCCGTGCCATTTATCCTGGAACCTTCGATCCCATCACCAATGGGCACCTCGATTTAGCAGAACGCGCAGCTTCTATGTTTGATGAAGTCATCGTAGGGATTGCGGCCAGCCCAAATAAAAAACCACTTTTTCCATTGGAGGAACGCGTCTCCTTAGCAAAATCCGTGCTCTCACATATCGGTAATATAAAAGTGGTTGGATTTTCCGATTTACTTGTTAATTTCGCAAAAGAACATGACGCTCGCATTTTATTGCGTGGCTTGCGCGCCGTTTCAGACTTTGAATATGAATTTCAACTTGCCAATATGAACAGAAGATTAATGCCTGAATTAGAAAGTGTTTTTCTTACGCCATCAGAAGAAAATGCATTCATTTCCTCAAGCTTAATCAAGGAAGTCGCTTTGCACGGTGGAGATACCCGTGGATTTGTTCCTCTTCTCGTCCTCGACGCCCTTAAGAAAAAATTTAAGAAAGAACCCTAAGCACAAGCCAATAAAATTTAAAATATCAATGATTTTTTCAATTTAACTCATTGAAGAAAATGAGATTTATATACCCGAAATTCTTGAAATTACGCCCCTACGGCAAGCGAGTGAAGCCCTGAGCATAGATGAACTATGTTCAGGGGCTTCACTCACTTGCTGTCTACACGCAACTTCACGTCTCTTGGGTATAGCGTCTTTTCATTCAAGTGAATCATCCCTTATAGCTCATAAGGAATCCGTCGCTTTTCGCCTACAGACATTTCAATGGAACGCCCTCTTTCGCTCCTCGGATATTCAAAAGCGCGCCTTGACTCCATAAAGTGAAACTTGAAATAAATAAATTCAAAAGTACGTTCTTTCAGTAAGTTAAAGCTTCATCTAAGATCATTATTCACGAACGCATTTGTTTCAATTATTGAGAAACTGCTTTATTGGAGAAAAGCCTACATGTCTAATTATTTCAATACATTAAATCTTCGCAATCAATTGAGCCAGTTAGGCGTTTGCCGTTTTATGAAAAAAGAAGAATTTGAACAAGAAGCAGAATACCTAAAAAATAAAAATGTGGTCATTATTGGTTGCGGCGCTCAAGGCTTAAATCAAGGATTAAACATGAGAGATGCCGGATTAAATGTTTCTTATGCATTAAGGCAAGCGGCTATCAATGACAAACGCCAATCATACAAAAATGCGACAGAAAACGGCTTTATTGTGAATAATTTTACTCATCTGATCCCAGAAGCAGATTTAGTGATTAACCTCACCCCCGACAAACAGCACAGTGATGTCATAAATGAAATAATGCCTTTGATGAAAAAAGGGGCAACCCTGGGTTATTCTCATGGCTTCAACATTGTTGAAGAAGGCATGAAAATAAGATCAGATATCACGGTCATCATGGTCGCCCCAAAATGCCCAGGAACAGAAGTCAGAGAAGAATTTAAACGTGGTTTTGGGGTTCCTACATTGCTTGCCGTTCATCCTGAAAACGATCCAAATAATACGGGATTAAAAACAGCAAAAGCGTGGGCTGCAGCGACGGGTGGACACCGAGCTGGGGTGTTAGAGTCCTCTTTTGTCGCCGAAGTGAAGTCGGATCTGATGGGAGAACAAACCATTTTATGCGGGATGCTCCAGACTGGATCTATCTTGTGTTATGAAAAAATGATCTCTGAAGGCATGGATCCTGCTTACGCTGGAAAACTCCTACAATATGGCTGGGAAACCATCACCGAAGCCCTTAAATTTGGAGGGATCACCCAGATGATGGATCGTTTATCAAATCCTGCCAAAATCATCGCATTTGAACTTTCTGAAGAGCTTAAATTATTACTAAGACCTTTATATAACAAACATATGGACGAAATTATTTCGGGGCATTTTTCATCTAAAATGATGAGCGACTGGAAGAATAACGATGTTGATTTACTCAAATGGAGGGCGGAAACGGGAAAATCTGCATTTGAAAATTACCCACAGAGCAATATTAAAATCTCAGAACAAGAACATTTTGATAATGGCATATTAATGATCGCCATGGTTCGTGCGGGGGTTGAACTTGCATTTGAAGCCATGACAGAGTCAGGGATCCTTGAAGAGTCCGCTTACTATGAGTCCTTACATGAATTGCCTTTAATCGCAAATACCATCGCACGTAAGCGTTTATTTGAAATGAACCTTGTCATTTCCGATACAGCAGAATACGGAAATTATTTATTTTCTAATGTTGCAGCCCCTCTTTTACGGGATAAATTTATGCCGCATGTGAATATCGATGTTATCGGAAAAGGACTTGAAAATAAGAATAACGATGTTGATAACGCTACATTGATCTCGGTAAATAATGCAATTCGAGGGCATCGCATTGAATCTATCGGTAAAAAACTTCGTGGGTACATGACGAACATGAAATCGGTTTCTTTGAGTGATTGATCTTTTTTTCAATACTAAGGCGTTATTTCATGCTCATTCAAAAAAAGCACTTGAAACTCGGCATGATACAAGGCGCGATGCTCGAGTGCCTGACCGTATAAAGGCAGTACGCGTTCGCGTTCTTTAAAAGTCTCTCAAAGCCCTGCGTATCCATGAAAAACGCAAGATCACCACATGGGCTCGCAGGTTTTACTCCAGAAAAAGTCTTTCGTGACGCCTTTGAAAACAGTGAAAAATAAAACAGCTGATGCTAAATGCTCACTTTTTTCTGCATTCGGCGGGCTTTTTAAAGCTCAGCCCAAAATAGATATGCCTGATGAGCATGTATATATCAATCTAATCATTTAAGGGAGTGGAAAATAGAAGAAGGAACAGCGGTTAATTTTAGCGCATTGAAAAGAGCAAAACGAATTTAATTAAAAGGGTCATTGTTCAAAACAGCGTGATTCATTCCTACATAAAAAAACACCCCAAAGAAAAAAGATTCATTGGGGTGGTAAAAATAGATAAATTCCCTAACGAGAAATTCATCTTACATATAAACCTAATGCCTATATGCACACTCAACGCTAAACAAGATATATTAATTTAAACAAAAAAAATACTTTTATATTTCTTTTTTAAAAAAAGAAACAAGAGCATCTAACAAAAAAGTAAAAATATCATTACGTTACTAAATTTAGTTAAATACTCTATTTTCTCTCATTCTCAAATTTTAGTGAGCGACTTCCCAATTATCCCCGAACCCGGATTCAACAAGGAGTGGCACATCAAGGAATGCTGCAGACTCCATTAACTGAGAGATTTTGGCATCTACTTCTTGAAGATATTCAGTCTCAACTTCAAGCACCAATTCATCATGAACTTGCATAATTAAGGCAACGCGCCCAATCGGTTGTTGCAATATCCAAGAATCAACCAAAATCATCGCTCTTTTAATAATATCAGCCGCCGTTCCTTGCATCGGAGCATTAATCGCAGCGCGTTCAGCCCCTTTTCGGCGCATTCCATTGCTCGCATTAATGTCAGGCAAATATAAACGACGACCAAATACAGTCTCAACATAACCTTGATCTGCTGCCAATAAACGCGTTGCATCCATATAGTTGCGCACTCCAGGATAACGCTTAAAATATCCTTCCATATATTCTTGTGCTTCCGTTCGTGAAATACCAAGCTGTTTTGCCAAACCGAACGCACTCATTCCATAGATAAGTCCAAAATTAATGGCTTTTGCACGGCGACGCATTTCAGATGTTACATCCTCAATTTGAACCCCCATGATCTCCGCTGCCGTGGCTGTATGGATGTCTTTTCCATGACGGAAAGCATCAATCAAAGCTTCATCTCCCGATAAATGAGCCATGATTCGAAGTTCAATTTGAGAATAATCCAAGGCTAAAATACTTTTTCCTTCAGGAGCAATAAAAGCCTGTCGAATACGACGTCCTTCTTCATTACGAATAGGAATATTTTGTAAATTCGGATCGGTTGAAGATAAGCGCCCTGTCACAGTCACAGCTTGATGATATGAAGTATGAACGCGACCCGTGGTTCGATTAAGCATCTTGGGTAATTTATCGGTATAAGTTGATTTCAACTTAGCCAAACCACGGTGCTCCAAAATACATTTAGCGAGCGGGTGATCAAGCGCTAACTCTTGTAAAACTTCTTCGTTTGTAGAAGGGGTGCCCGTTGGGGTTTTCTTGATGACAGGCAAGGCCATTTTCTCAAACAAAATAACTTGAAGCTGCTTTGGTGAACTGAGATTGAATTCTTCTCCGGCAAGCTCAAATGCTTTTTTCTCTAGCTCATCTAAACGCACCGCAATTTGCTTTGATTGCTCCGTCAGCATATCCGAATTAATGAGCACGCCATGGCGCTCCATTCTTGAGAGCACAGGGAGAAGCGGAATTTCATATTGTTCGAAAATGGTTTTTAGTTTTTCATCGGCATTGAGGTAGGTGAAAAGTTGATTATGCAATCGTAAAGTAACATCCGCATCTTCCGCGGCATAAACAGAGGCTTGCTCTAATTCGATTTGGTTAAAGGTCAGTTGTTTTTTCCCTTTTCCCGCAATATCTTCAAATGAAATACATTGATGCTGAAGATAACGCTGCGCCAAACTTCCCATATCATGTCGACCCAGCACGCTGTTATAAACATACGACTCCAACATGGTATCAAATACGATTCCTTTCATATTAATGCCATAACGCGCTAAAACACCGAGATCATATTTTAAATTTTGCCCTACTTTGATTTCTGCGGGATCTTCTAGCCAAGCTTTCATTTTCCCAAGGACCCAATCGCGATCAAGTTGAACGGGAGCATCAAGATAATCATGAGTCAAAGGCAAATATGCAGCGTCACCTTCAGCAACAGCAAAAGAAATCCCAACTAAATTAGCTTCCATATAATCGAGATTGTCTGTTTCAGTGTCAAATGCCACAAGCTCGGCTTGTCGAAGTTTTTCCATCCACTCTACAAAATGATCTTCCGTTAAAATAGTTTGATATTGTGTTCTATCGATTTCTTTTACAGGAAAATGCTCTTCTGCTTTTTTTGACTTCACCGCTACCGCATTTTTAGCCACGGCATCAATGCCTGCATTGCCCTTTTGGGCCTCAGAAAGCCAGCGTTTAAAATTTAATTCAGTGAAAAGTTCAACCAATTTTTCATTGTCTGGAGTGCGATTTATCAGATCGGAAAGAGAGTAAGGTAACTCACAATCCAATTTAATGGTTGCAAGCTTATAAGAGAGAAAAGCCAGTTCTCGATTTTCTTCTAGCTTCTCGGCCATTTTCTTCGAGCCACGAAAGCCTAAATCTGCAATTTTCTCTAAATTTTCATAAAGCTCACTCAGGCCTCCAATCCCGCTAATCAGAGCGGTGGCTCCTTTTTCACCCACACCAGGCACCCCAGGAATGTTGTCGACCTTGTCTCCCATCAATGCCAAAAAATCAATTACATGCTCAGGTCCAAAGCCACATTTATCGTGCACGGCTTGTGGAGTCATAAAGGTATCCGTCATGGTGTTAATCAGAGAAATGTGCTCATCCACTAACTGCATCATGTCTTTATCGCCGGTACTGATAAGAACATGCATCTTTTCTTTTGATGCCTTCGTGGCTAACGTACCAATCACATCATCCGCTTCAACACCTTCAATAACGAGCATTGGAAATCCCATCGCTTCGATAACTTGATGCAGCGGGGCAATCTGACAACGAAGATCATCCGGCATCGGCGGGCGGTTAGCTTTATATTCTGAATAGATTTCGTCACGGAAGGTTTTTCCTTTCGCATCGAATATAACCACAACATTCGATGAAGGATATTTTTTAACCAAGCTTCGTAACATATTTATCACGCCATATGCCGCCCCGGTGGGCTCCCCTTGAAGATTGGTGAATTTAGGAGATGCATGATAAGCACGATAGAGATAAGAAGAACCATCAATCAAAATCAAAGGAGTTTCAGGGGTTGTCATCATAAATTCATACATTTTCTAGCAAAGAATAATGAGCGTAGAATGCCACGAGTCAAGATGTCTGTTAAGCCATCTTGAAACAATAATTTTTCAAAATATAACGGAGGCTAAATAATAACTAAAACTTCAGAAGGGAAATTAGAAACGCTTGATTGCTGGTAGCGCATAGCAACCACTGCACCCGTTCGTCGATAGCTTCTCAATTCTTCCAGTCGTTCTAGTACTTCTTGAGGCAACTTCATATGCACGGGATAGCCATTTTCACTACGGGGCGTATAAGGCTCACTCGAAGACAAGGAAGACATTTGTTCCAGACTGTCATTCGCAGTAAATTCAGGTGTTTTTTGAGTTAATTCAGTGTAATTTGGGTGTTCTGCGGGATCCCAAGAGGAATGTTTAAATTGTTTTTCTTCTTTCGAAAGGTGACGCTCTTCAGGTGTGGCATTTAGTTGACGTGGCGGAAGTATTTTTTCACGACCTCGATTATCTCGCGCAACTTGCTCTGTTGGCAAATTAACAGACGAAATGACAGCGGGAATGCTGATATTTGCGGGCGAAATATTCATACCAATGTCGTCTCCTACATTGGTCGAAAGGTTTTCGCTTGGGCATTACGCGAAAAAAAACGAAAAAACCCAGATTATCTATTCATCGCGAAATTACACCACCACCGCTAAGACGGCTCCAATGGTACCTAAAGCAGAAAGCACTTGCCCTGCAGTGTAAGCTCCATCGTCACTATTTTTCACTTCATTGGGGTGATCCATCCCTAATGCCCCATACGTGAACGCCTCTACACCGGATGCTGGTGTTTCACTTTCGACCTGTTTTATTTGTGTTACGGCTTTACCTTCAGCGATTTCTTTGAGTGATTCAGAAGGAGGAGTAATTGACTCCTGTTTATTTTGATTAACATCTTGTACTTTTGGTTCTAATTTAGCGTAATTATATTGAGAATAGCCTGTGCCACCTATATTCATTATGGTCTCTCCTGATGCCTTAGCAAGTCGCGTAATCTAAGTATCGGCAGATTTAAGATAATTTTTAATCTATTTCCGCAATTTATTTATCTTAAAAAACATTAACGAATATAAGGCCCTCATTATGCAACAAAATTTAATTTCAAAAAAAGCAGACATTGAATAAAAAAGACATTTTTTCAGTTGGGGTTTCCCTCTTTCTAATATGGCGGACATAAAAATATGCCTCAAAAATACACATCATTTACACTCAATTATTTATCTCATATATTGATTTGTGTATGTTTAACGCGCTTTTCCAGGCTTTGCCCTTACGGTGCCAACTTTGCCACCTTCGCTTGGACCAAAGAAACTACCCATGGTGCAAAACCTGTTTCCAAAGTTTTCCAAAACAGCCCCGTTGCCAGCGTTGCGGTCTGCCGACAGCCTATACGCAGGAAAGTTGTGGGCGCTGCTTAAGAAAGCCGCCTCTTTGGGATCGCCTCGTTTGTGTTGGCGATTATACTTTTCCATATGACTCACTTCTCCATAAATTTAAATACAAAGGACAATATTGGCTCTCTTCTCCTCTTTCCAATTTATTGGCCGATAACATAGAAAATCCAGCGCCTATTTTACTTCCCGTCCCGATGCACTGGACTCGACGCTTGCTTCGAGGATTCAATCACAGCAATTTATTGGCACAGGCTCTTGCCCGTCAATTAAACGTGAATTGTGACTCAGGTCTTTTAATTCGCACCAAAGCAACACCTCAACAACAAGGCTTAACTCGAAAAAAGAGACTTTCCAATCTGAAAGGTGTCTTTCAAATATCAAGTCCGCCACCAGAACATGTCGCGCTGGTTGATGATGTCGTGACAACTGGCGCGACCCTTGCTGAGCTTTCTCTGCTGCTTCGAAAACACGGTGTAAAACACATTGATGTTTACTGCATAGTAAGAAGCCAAGGAAAGTGAAGAAGCGCTTAGGCTTTGGGTGATAGCAAATCAAAACAAGAGTACACTGTATGAAATATATTCGAAAAATCAGGTGACAAATTGTGTCTCAAATTACTATTTCAAAAAGTGCTCAGAGTCATTTTATAAAACTTCTGGAGCAACAGCCCGACGGCACCCATATTCGTGTTTTTGTCGTAAAACCAGGAACGCAAAATGCAGAATGTGGCGTCTCTTATTGCCCAAAAGATGCAATAGAAACCAGCGATACCACCCTTCAATTCGATGGCTTTTCTGCTTTCATTGACGAGCTTAGCCTTCCTTTCTTAGACGACGCAGAAATCGATTTTGTAACAGATAAAATGGGCTCTCAGCTCACCTTAAAAGCCCCTAACGCCAAGCTGCGCAAAATAGCAGATGATGCCCCCTTATTTGAGCGGGTTGAATATGTGATTCAAACACAAATCAATCCACAGCTTTCAGGGCATGGTGGACATATCAATTTAATTGAAATTACAGAAGATAAAATTGCTGTCATTCAATTTGGAGGAGGCTGTAACGGCTGCTCTATGGTTGATGTCACCTTAAAAGACGGCATAGAAAAAGAATTACTTGAAGAATTTCAAGAAGATCTCAATGGCGTTAGAGACGTCACTGAACATGCTCATGGTGACCACTCTTATTACTGACTTTACATATTCAATCCATACCTTCAAAAAAGGCTCAAAAGAGCTTTTTTTGAAGCCCCTTTTTTCTTTACTTTATAAATAGCCTTTCCGCCATTGCAGCATAAAAACGCCTCCTAACGTTAAACCTCTTAAGGCCATAAATCCAAGCATTGCTCCCCAAATTGCATGATTACCATCAGAACGAAAACTGAACCAAATAGAAAAGAAAAAAACAATCGAAACAAACATACAATTTCGCATCTCGCGCCCTTTCGTTGCGCCAATAAATACCCCATCGAGCAGAAAACACCACATGGCAACCAAAGGCATCCAAACCAACCAAGGCAAATAAATATAAGCTTGTTCACGTACTGAAGAAATATCGGAAATCACATCAATCAGGTTCTTTCCAAAAAACAGAAACCCAAAGGTGAATAGAATCGAGATAACGAGACTCCAAAATGAAGTCACAACCAATGATCTAATCAGCATTTGTCGGTCTTTCGCCCCCACAGAATTGCCTACCATCACTTCCATAACATAAGCAAAACCGTCCATAGCAAAAGAAATCAGCATAAGAAAATTCATTAACACGGCGTTCGCGGCAACGACGTCATCTCCAAGACTCGCGCCTTGAAAAATCATAAACGTAAAGGCCAATTGCAAACACAAGCTTCTAAGAAAAATGTCTCGATTCAGTTTTAACAAGCGAACCATGCCATTGGACGCTTTTTTCCATTGCGAAAATGGCGAAACTAAACCTAATCCAGCCCAGGATTTAAAAACAAAATAAAACCCTAATATCATGCCGCTGTAATCCGCAATCACACTTGCAAATGCAACCCCTTTTACACCCCATGAAAAACCAAGAACAAAAACAAGATCAAGCAAAACATTAATGATGTTGATAAACACAATCAGAATCATCGGCCTTTTGGCATTTTGCATACCAAGCAACCATCCAATAAGAACCAAGTTACTCAAAGAGGCAGGAGCACTCCAAATACGCACAGAAAAATACGCATTGGCATAATGCAAAACCTCAGCGCTTGCATCACTAAAAGAAAAAACAAATCGAGCAATAAAAGGGTGTAAGAGGATCATGATGAAGGCGAATAACCACGCCAATGTCATTCCTTGAAGAAAAATATTGGCTAAACCTTCCTTGTCTTTCGCCCCCCAAGCTTGGGCGGTGATCCCCGTCGTTGCCATACGCAAAAAACCAAGCAACCAAAATAGAACCAAAATCATGTTACTCCCAACAGCAACACCACCAAGATACCAAGATTGATCAAGATGCCCTATCACAGCGGCATCAACCAAACCCAATAACGGGACTGTAATATTTGAAAGCACCATAGGAAAAGCAATTGAAAAGACGCGAAAATGAAGTGATTTCTGTAAAAATGCCGATAACATAAAAAAGCCAATAACGTTCTAAAAATAAGATCAATATACTCTTTCAAAATTTATATGGATATTTGCCTGCAAAAACACATCGAGAAGGTCACATGATTTTTGAATCTCAATGCATCCGAACTGACGTGGCATTGCATTGATCACGCACAAAATAAATCAATTTTCTATAAAAATAATGACCATGGGTCTTCATTCTTCTCGTGCTTCCTTTTCACCTGTCGCTAGAGTGTTTAGAATGGGGGAAATCAATCATGGGAAGTACAATGAGCTGTAAAGATCGCGAGGGAATTATGTCTAATGCGACACATGATCACACTGTATTACAACGTATTTTTGGTTACCAATCTTATCGAGAAGGCCAAAAAGAAATTATTGATGCCGCGTTAACAGGGAAAGATTGCTTGGTTGTAATGCCAACAGGAGCAGGGAAAAGTCTTTGTTATCAGATCCCTGCATTAATTTTTGATGGCTTAACCCTTGTGATTTCACCGCTCATCTCGTTAATGAAAGATCAAGTTGACCAATTGCAAGCCAACGGCGTTCAAGCCGCATGTATTAATTCAGGAATGACACAAGAAGCCTTCTCTCAAACATGGCAAGCCCTCAGAGAACAACGCATTAAATTGCTGTACGTTTCACCTGAACGCGTTTTAATGAGTGATTTTATTGACAAATTACAATCACTTCCCTTGGCGCTTATTGCTGTAGATGAAGCCCATTGCATTTCTCAGTGGGGTCATGATTTTCGACCTGAATATGCACGACTTGGTGGGTTGAAATCCTTTTTTCCCCATGTCCCGATTATGGCTTTAACCGCGACGGCAGATGATGTAACACGCCAAGAGATCGCGCTTCGCCTCGCACTTCAATCTCCCCATGCTTATTTGGGCAGTTTTGATCGCCCCAACATCCGATACACCTTAATAGAAAAACATAAGCCTTTGTTACAGCTTGCTCAATTCTTAAAACCTCAACCAGGGCAAAGCGGCATTATTTATTGTAATAGTCGCAAACGTGTTGAGCAGGTAGCAGAGCGACTCTGTGCTCAAAATATGCGCGCAGCAGCCTATCATGCAGGAATGACGACTCAAGATCGCGCATCCGTACAAGAAGCATTTCAACGAGATGACATTCATATCGTCGTGGCAACCGTCGCCTTCGGAATGGGGATAAATAAACCCAATGTTCGTTTTGTTGTTCATTACGAAACACCACGAAATATTGAATCTTACTATCAAGAAACAGGACGAGCAGGGCGTGATGGTTTGCCAGCCGAAGCCCTGATGTTTTACGACCCTTCAGATATTGCTTGGCTCCATCGATGCTTACAAGAAAAACCGGAAGGACCACAAAAACAAGTCGAAAATCATAAGCTAAATGCAATGAAAGCCTTTGCTGAAGCTTTAACGTGTCGACGTTTGGTCTTGCTTAATTATTTTGGAGAGTACCGAAATAAACCTTGTGGAAATTGTGATATTTGTATCGATCCACCCACTTTGTTTAATGCAACAGAGCAAGCCCAAAAAGCCCTTTCTTGTGTATATCGCGTCAATCAAAATTTTGGTGTTGGGTACACCATTGAAGTACTACGCGGTATGCAAAATCAACGCATAAAAGATTACGCTCATCATAAGCTAAGCACTTTTGGTTTAGGCAAGGAATTTAGTCAAGAATATTGGCTAAGTATTTTTCGCCAGCTGATCCATCGCGGTTTCTTACAACAAGATATTGCCCAACATTCCGTTTTAAAATTAACGCAAGAAGCCCGTCCTTTATTGCGAGGTGAAATAGCCCTTGAACTCGCAGTTCCAAGGCCGAGTGCTTGGGTCTCTACTCGCACGAAAACGGATCGATTTGAAAAACGAAATTACGATAAAGTGCTTTTTGTTAAATTGAAGAAATTGCGTAAAAGCATTGCTGACGAAGACGATATTCCACCTTATATTGTTTTCAATGATGCGACATTGGTTGAAATGGCAGAAATACTACCGACTTCTCAAAGTGAAATGCTGGCCGTAAATGGGGTAGGGCAAAGAAAACTAGAAAAATACGGCAATGTCTTTCTTGATAAAATTGAAGAACATATGATTTCAAGTCTTGGATATACGAAAAAATAAAACATTTGATAAAATATTATTTTTTAATTGATAAAGATACTTTGTCTTTTCAGAAGATAAGTTATAATGCGTCGCTTTTATAAGTGTCAGGTAGCATATTCTGATGCATTCACTATTTGGGTTCCCTCTCCCCCCAATGACAAAAAGGTTTTGAATTAAAATGTTTACATTTTTACAGCAACGCAATGCCCTTTCTTATTTGGTTCTCTTTCATCTTGTAATCATCGCCTCAAGTAATTATTTAGTGCAACTGCCTTTTACCTTATTTGGTTTTCATACCACTTGGGGCGCTTTTACGTTTCCATTCATTTTTTTAGCAACAGATCTTACGGTGCGTATTTTTAATGCGAGCATGGCGCGAAAAATTATTTTTTGTGTGATGGTCCCCTCTTTAGTGATTTCTTATCTTTTATCCGTTCTTTTTTTCCAAGGAGAATATCAAGGTATTGGAAATATCACTGTCTTTAATCTCTTTGTCGCACGCATCGCGATTGCAAGTTTTATGGCTTATCTTTTAGGTCAAATACTTGATATTCACGTTTTCAATCACTTGCGTCAGAAAAGACAGTGGTGGCTTGCCCCCGCTTGTTCAACAATTGTTGGCAATGCACTCGACACTTTTGCATTTTTTATTATTGCTTTTTATAACAGCCCAGATCCCTTCATGGCTGAAAATTGGATTGAAATTGCATTGGTTGACTATGCATTAAAACTCCTCATTAGCTTGGCTCTTTTTGTCCCCTTGTATGGAATACTGTTAAATTCCATCGTAAAACGCATCACGACAATTGACCCCGTCTTAAATGAGAAAATAGTCTGATTTTCCATTTCGAAATACGCTTCAAAAAACCGATAAGAGGATCTGTTTTTTGAAGTGTTATACCCAAAATAATTGAAGATGCGCGCCTGCGGCAAGCGAGTGAATCCCCTGAATATAAATGAACTATGTGATTAGGCTGAACGAGCGCAATCACAGAGAGTGCATCTATACTCAGAGGCTTTTCGTCTTTGCCGCCTAGCGCAACGTCAACAATCTTGGGTATAGAAGAAATTAAAAACCGCAGTCGAGGCTGCGGTTTTTTTATGGGAATTTGATTCTTTAACCTTAACCCTCCTCGCCTTTGAAAGTGCGTGGGTGCTGACTGCACTCGTTGAAGGGTCATCACAGAGCGCATCGATGCTCAAAGGCTTCACTTGCTAGCACCTAAACGCATCTTCAAGTGTCTTGGGGAAATATCGATTAACGGTTTATCACCACATTAAATCATCTGGGATCTTGTAGTCTGCGTAAGGGTCTTCTTCATCCAGTTCTTTTTTCAAAATGACATTGTTAACAACAATACAATTTTCATCTCGTTGACTTATTTTATCTGCAACAATACTGGGCACGATAGCATATCCATCAAGATCACGTACGATAGCTAGACGACCGTTCACCAACTGAGCTTGAGTTTCTTTGTTAACGTAAAGCTTTTTAACCAATGTTCCATCTGTGAAATTGTATCCAATATCTCCATTTTTACGATCAATTCTATTCATTTCAATTAGTTGCTTGATTTGAGAAAAAATTGATTTTTTTTCAAGTTCAATCTTTTTTTGATGACTGAGAGCTTGATCTTGCGCTATTTGAGCGATGCGGTTTTCTTCAACCGCCGCTTTAGCTTCTTTTGCTAACGTTCTTGACTTTTTTGATGATTTTCTAGATTTTTGTAATTTCTTTTTATCTATCAGACCCATTTGTAGCATCTGTTCTTGCAGTGTTAATTTCGCCATTTTGACTCCGTCAAGGTACATTTTATCCATCGATAATGTCGCTGTCGCCATACCAAAAGCTTGTACTGTATAGATGACATATTTTACTGATTTTAGGAAACATATTTTCTCTCTTAAAAAAGAAAAAATACCATGTTCTAAAAAAGGAATAAGAAATTGAAGATGTATATTAATGCATTTTCTGGTACTGGTTCATATACGTGATTTACGTTTTTTTCTGTATGATACCGATAGGAGATGTTATACCCGTCGCCGTTGAAACTGCGTGGGTGTTGGCTGCTCTCGCTCAGGCCAATCACATAGTCCATCTATGCTCAGGGCCTTCACTCATTTTTCACCGACACGCATCTTCAAGTGTCTTGGGTATATCAAAAAATTCATTGCCCAGAATGCGGCTATACAGACATCTCAAAGGCGGATTTTACAGCTAAAAGAAAACAAGCTTATTCTTGCCTTTTTAGGGCATATAATAAAACTCATTTTCTTCTAAATGACACTTATTGAGTTTCTCTTCTTTGCATCAAAAAGCAAGCTCTTGATATGAAAATCAAGGGTTGTGGCTCAGAGAACTGCACGTACTTTAAAAAAGGAAAAAATCTCGTTCAGGTCAATCCTCATTTTTTCTCTCATCACTCAAAAACATCGCTGAAAACCAGAGTAGAGCGAATCTGCAATGAAGCAAAGAGAAATGAGCAGTGAATCTATTGCAGGGAAGAAAATAAACCAGCGCGGGCAATGGGACGCGCTCTCTAATGAAACAAATACGGTTCTTACTTCTTTTTTTTGGAAACAAAAACAGACCATTTTTCAGCCACTTAAAGATCCTATTTTCTCTTTTGGTATAACCCATATTTACACAGATGACAGCAGAACTTATAAAGGGTATCTCAATGCAAATAAACACGAAGTATACCCGTCGCCTTTGAAGCTGCATGGTTGCCTCCAATCACATAGTCAATCTATGCTCAGAGGCTTCACTCGCTTGCCGCAAGCGCGCATCTTCAATTACTTTGGGTATAGGTAAACAAAACACGCAAATTCTTAAGCGAAATAAACTCAATTTCAGAACAAGTTTGCAGCGATTAACGCAACGTACAATCTGCTTTTGAAAGAACGAATTGATGCACGATATTGACTTCTCTATTAATACATTTGGGATTGATATCCATGCAAAAGTGCAGATTTGAGCCACTACCGTAAAATTTAATATTTGGATTTGAAATGACAATTGCAGAGTATCCTTCCAAACTGAGTTTGCCCCAAAAAAATCCTGGCGTTGAGACAATACTTGAGTATTTGATTATTAAATTTCCCTATGTTTCCGCCCAAATTTGGCATGATCGTATCCTTAAAGGAAAAGTACATTGTGAAGGAGGGATGCGCATAACGTTTAGATCTCCTTTTATACCTCAGCTGCGTATTTACTATTACAGAGAAGTTGAAAACGAACCTAAAATCCCCTTTACAGAAAGGATTGTATTTCAAGACGAACATCTTTTGGTGGCTTACAAACCACACTTTCTCGCTGTAATGCCTGGCGGAATCTATGTCAATGAATGTTTACAAACTCGATTACGAAGAAAAACAGGCATTCAGAGCTTGCAAGCTTTACATCGCTTAGATCGTGTAACTGCGGGTTTGATTATTTTTTCTGTTCATCCAGAAAGCCGACATCATTATCATCGTATATTTGAAACGCGGAAAATACGTAAAACCTATCAAGCTATTGCCAATATTTTTGAAGATGAGAACTTAACCGGAAAATCATGGGAAATAAAAAACCGTATTGGGCATTCAAATCCGCGTTTTATTATGTGCGTGAAGGAGGGGGAAGCCAATAGCCATTCACAGATCCGTTGTTTAAAGCAATCGGGTGATAAAGCATTATTTGAATTAAATCCCATTACAGGAAAAACACATCAATTACGTCTGCACATGCACACTTTAGGTTGGCCCATTTTGAATGATAAATATTATCCAAAATTACAAGCCTTTTCTGAAGATAACTATGAAAAACCCCTGCAGTTATTGGCTAAAGAGATTGAATTTCTTGATCCCTTAACTCAAAAAACACGGTATTTTAGACTTGAAAAAGATTTATCTCTTTAATATACGAGGTTCATACACAAGAAATGAATCATATACCCAAAGTAATTGAAGATGCGTGTTTTTATGTGTCAACCTACAAATGAACAGTTATTATTTAAGATAAAGTAGATTTCAGGGCGCTATGGTGGAGCACATTATGTCAAAAATCAATTCCCCATTGCCAGAGCAACAAGTGAAACCAGAAGCGGCCTTGGAAAGACGTACACGACGTATTTTTACTGCCGATTATAAGCTGAAAATCATTCAAAAAGCCGATCTCTGTCAACAAGGTGAGCTTGGCGAATTGCTCAAAAAAGGGCGCCTTTATCACAGACAATTAAGTGAATGGCGCAAAAAATTTGAATTAAAAGGTCTTTCTGGTCTCAATAAAAGTGCAGCAGGGCCAAAATCCAAATCGACACCAGAGCAAAAGCGGATCGTTCAACTTGAAAAAGAAAACTTTAAGCTGAAAAAACAATTGCAACTGAAAGATGCTTATTTAGCGCTCCAAACAAAAGCCTTGGCCATGTTCGAGAGCCTGCAGCACGAGAGCGACGCATCATGATGGTGCTTAAAACACGAGAGCCACACCTCTCTTTAAGCCAAAGATGTGAAGGAAATGAATTCCAAATTTTAGAATCCCTTAATACAGATCCGTTCTCATATTGATTAAACTTCCAATATACAATGTGTATTTTTGAAGATAAAATGTTAATGCATAATATTTTATAATAAAAAAATCCGGATCATTCTAAAAATAACTCACCTTACCCAGAAAAGATCACGAAAAGATTCAAATCAAGTTACAAATGAGCATGCTTACTTTTAAAATTAAAAAAATTCTGCATTTTTTCATCTATAAAATGTAATTTAGGATACAGATCACCTCGTTGATTCAATAAAAAACACATTAATCATTTTCTTTTTCCAATAAAAATGGAGGAGTTTTCATTTATTATCATGCACTTACATCATACGCTTTCATTTTTATGAATACTTTTTCATTTAGAAAGACCTTAAATTATAACAAATCATTTAATACTGAGATCTTCTCTTAAAACACCTCAGAACTGTTTCATCACATTTTTTATGTTCTTTTTGGAATCCACTTTAAAAAGACACCTTGTGAGGTTAACTCTATTCATTACTTCTTAAGAGGCAGTGTTCATTTTTGTATTTATATGATCAAAAATACTTTCTGAAGTATGCAATTACAATTTTTTAACGCTCTCAGTGTTATATTATTTTTCTCCGTGATTTATTTTTCCACAGAGCACGATCTTGTCCTGATCCTGATCTTGATCAATCATTAATAATTAACTGATTGAAATAAAAGGATTTGCTTTTGTGCTTTTTAAGGATCTTTTTTCTATCCCATCTTCATTAAAAAAAATGTTAACAAACTTATCCACATAAGAGAGACTGTTTTTGCAGTGCAAAGAAGAGATATTCACAGCAAAAAATAAGAAAGTAAGGAAGGTGAACATACTGAAATAGCTTAAATAATATTAAACCTTTCCAATACCTCTCAAAGCAACACTACTGAATACGTTATCAGATTGTTATTTTTATCATTTGAATCAGACCTTTTTTCCTTGGAAGTAAGCTTTTGTTCAATACTTGAGCTTAAATAGGATGCTGAATTCTTTAAACAAACTCAAGTTTAATGTCTATCAGTAATAATCCAATGCTTACTTAAAAAATCAACTCGCGCCTTTACCCTGCATTTCAAAAAACGCCCAGAAAATCCTAAAAAAATTTCTTGAGTTGTCTCACTCAGTGAAAAATACAAAATAGATACCCATCACCTCTGAAACTACAGGTTTGTTAGATACGCTCAAAGGCAAGCTAACTGGATCTTCCCGAATCTTGAGTATAAAAAAGAAGCATCTTGATTGAGGGACTGAACATCTCGAATTAAACTAATAAAAACGCATTTTTTGCTTTTTCTAAAGAGAAATATTTTTTTTAGCTTACGATAAAAGACTCGGACATTGCGTCATTCATTATTAAATTCATATAAAAATAAGTTCTAAATTTTACGATACTCGTCATTTCAAAATCCAGCGTCTGAAGTCTTTAATATAAGAAGAGGAAAATATGCCTTTCATTACAAGAATTGGAAAAAAATTAGAGCCTCTTATGCTCTTTATGGGCTTAGTAAGCCCATTTGCAACATTACCGCAAATGTATAAACTTTTTTATTCTCATAGTCAGCATGCCGAAGGGTTATCAATGACAACTTGGGTGCTTTATTCATTTATTGCACTTTTGTGGACTGTATATGGTTTCTATCATAAAAATCCAACCATTTGGCTTGGTAATTTTTTAAGTTTTTTCATGGACTTAAGCATGGTTTTTGGTATCTATTTGATCACAGGTTGGACGTTCTAGAAGAACTTTCAAAAAATTCACTGTCTTGAATGTAGCAATACAGACATCATGACGCTGTTGTTCCGTGAGAAAAGGTATATTTAAGCCACTACCAAGAATTTGTCCATCTGCGCGTGACCCTACATTAAAAATTTGCATTTCAATTTTGATTTCAAAGTCATATTTTAAAAAATCGAGGTTAGTTGCGAAATAACGGTTATACATTTTGACTTGATCGGTCAGATTTTACCAATCATGTAAATATATTTTGTCTCGCGAATCAAACTCCTTGAATATTTATTCTCAACCTATAATCAAAAATCGTCTTGAATATAAAGGATTGGGAATGAGATCGTTCATTTTTACACTTGTTTCAGTTTTGACTGTAAGTTTTACATTCAGCACCTTCAGCCAAGCTGGCAGCACAAAAAACGACATTCCGAAACTTGAATCAGGAAGCATAATACGCAAAAGCACCAAAGGTGAAAAATGGATGGTCTCTTCTGCCAGTCCATTGGCAAGCCAGGCTGGCGAACAAATTTTGCGTTCTGGGGGAAATGCCATAGACGCCATGGTTGCGGTTCAAAGTGTTTTAGGCCTTGTCGAGCCACAAAGTTCTGGCATTGGCGGCGGTAGTTTTTTAATTTATTGGGACAATAAAACAAAAAATTTAACCACCTTTGATGGACGAGAAACAGCACCCGCAGCCGCTACCCCTACACTTTTTCAAGATGAAAAAGGCCAAGCACTTAAAATGATGGATGCAGTGGTTGGCGGTCGCTCTGTTGGGGCTCCTGGCACGCTGCGCCTTATGCATGATACTCATGCCCGCTATGGAAATCTTTCTTGGCGCACCGTACTGCTTCCTGCAATTACCCTTGCAGAAAAAGGTTTTGAAGTTTCCCCTCGCCTAGCAAAAATGATCGCACAAGAAAATGGAGATCTTCGGATTTATCAAAATACTTATCGTTATTTTTTTGATGATGACGGTGAACCTTTAAAGATAGGGGATGTGCTGATTAACCTCGATTACGCCAATACATTAAAACTCGTTGCAGAAGATATTGACCATTTTTATGAAGGTGACATTGCAAATGACATCGTTAATACCGTTAGAAATGCACAAAAAAACCCAGGCGTATTGAGTAAACAAGATTTAGTTGACTACAAAATGATTGAAAGATCTCCAGTTTGTGCTCCTTACCATCAATACAAAATTTGCGGAATGGGTCCACCTTCTTCTGGCGCAATAAGTGTGGGTCAAATTCTCGGTATATTAAGTCATTTTCCATTAAAAGAACTTGGAAAAAATTCACCAGAAAGCTGGCGTTTAATAGGTAATGCTTCACGCTTGGCTTTTTCTGATCGCAATCGCTACATCTCTGATAGCGATTTCATGCCTGTCCCCATTGAAGGTTTATTAAACCCTGTTTATTTAAAAGCGCGCGCAGAGCTCATCCCTGAAAAAGGGACAATGCATAGCGTTTCACCCGGAAAACCTGAATTTACGCACGCAAAAGTAACCCCCTCTTTTTCTGATGACGAATCCATTGAGCTTCCATCCACCAGTCATTTTTCCATAGTCGATCAAGAAGGAAACGTTGTTTCTATTACCAGCAGCATTGAAAATAGTTTTGGATCAAGATTAATGACAAGAGGTTTTATTCTTAACAATGAACTGACCGATTTTTCCTTTGCCACTCATCGTCACGGCCTTCCTATCGTCAATCGCGTTGAACCAAGAAAACGTCCTCGTTCTGCGATGGCTCCAACCATCGTAATGCTTAATGAAGAGCCTTACATGACTCTAGGCTCACCGGGAGGAAGTCGAATCATTGGTTATGTTGTAAAAACATTGATTGCGCATCTTGATTGGGATATGAACATTCAAGCAGCAATAGACTTACCCAATCTAATAAATCGTTTTGGAACCTATGAACTAGAAAACAACACAGGAGCAGTAAACTTTAAACCTAACCTTGAATCTATGGGCTTTAGAGTCGACCTAAATGAACTTACATCAGGGTTACACGGGATTGTCATCAATGAAAATCAACTCGAAGGCGGTGCCGATCCACGCCGAGAAGGCACAGTTACAACCCAATAACACATAAGGAAACGACATGTTGAAAATTAAAAATATCATCGCTCTCTTTATTGTCATCCTATTTAGCCCTCAGAGCATGGCATTTGATTTTAATAATCTACTGCATGAAGCCGAAAAAAAGACATCCGACATAATTGAGGGCGTTTCACCGAGCGCAGCAAGTAACCCATTAACCTCTTTGTTAACAAAAGGTCTGGGGGTTAATGATAAACAAGCGGCAGGAGGAGCAGGCGCGATGCTCGCAATGGCCTATCAATCATTAGACGATAAGCAAAGCAATGAACTTCTAAAAATAGTTCCGGAAATGGACAGCTTAACAAGCATGATCCCAGAAAATCTCGGCGGCAATATTAAAGATTTATCTATGCTTTCTCAGATCTTTAACCTTCTCGGGCTAAACTCTGCAATGGTACAAAAATTCACCCCAATCCTACTTAAATATTTAGGAGAAAAAGGTGCTTCTGAATCACTCCGTGGAGAGCTGTCTCAGTTGTGGGGAAAAATATAATGAAAATAAAACTAAAAAGGGCGACGTTTTTCGCCCTTTTTTAGGCTCAAAATATGCGAATCTGCAAGCAAATAGAATTGATTAAAATGCTCTAACGCGCATAAACTCTTTCTTTTTTCTTTATAAAACAAAGCAAAAGCCAAGCAGATTTAATGGCAACCGATATACATCAAATAACTTCTAACTTTGCGTATTGTGTAACAAGCCACTTTATCCCTTCATGATTAAATGCAATCTGAACGCGGCTTTGAGCCCCTGAACCTTCAAAATTAATCACGCTGCCTTCACCAAACTTTGGGTGTTTTACTCTTTGACCCAATTTAAAACCGGTTTGATTAAAATTATTTTTTGTTTTTTCAGATGAAAAACGCCCGACAGCCGCTGCAGGATGAGAAACGCGTGTTCGTATACGCACTTCTTCCAAAGAGGTATCAGGTAACTCTTGAATAAATCGAGAAGGTTTATGACACATCTCTTTTCCATATACTCTGCGCATTTCTGCATGAGATATATACAGTTTTTTCATTGCTCGCGTCATACCCACATAACAAAGACGACGCTCTTCTTCTAAACGCTCAGCATCTTCGGCAGACATTTGGCTTGGAAACATCCCTTCTTCAACCCCTACCATAAAGACCAAAGGAAATTCAAGACCTTTCGCACTGTGTAGGGTCATCATTTGCACTGCGTCATCAAACTCATCCGCTTGCCCTTCTCCTGCCTCTAACGCCGCGTGAGAAAGAAAAGCAGACAAAGGAGACATTTCTTCATCGCCTTCTTTAGGTTCAAATTGACGTGTTGCTGTGACCAGCTCTTCTAAATTCTCAATACGAGCATGGGATTTTTCCCCTTTTTCTGCTTCATACATAGCACGAAGACCGGAATGCTTTGTCACATAATCCGTTTGTGCAAACAGCGCCATTTCACGGGTTTCATCATCTAATGCATTTATTATTTCGATAAAACGTCGTAAAGCATTTGCTGCGCGCCCCGCAAGAACCTGATCCTCTAAAAGGCGAGCACTGGCTTCCCATAAGGTCATACCTTGATCTCGAGCACACATCCTGAGGGTATCTAAAGTGCGATCGCCTAAACCTCGAACAGGTGTATTCACCACGCGTTCAAAAGACGCATCATCAAAACGATTTGCAATCAAACGAAGATAAGCCAAGGTATCTTTGATCTCTTGGCGCTCAAAAAAGCGCATCCCGCCATAAATTCGGTACGGCAAACCGACTTGAATTAAAGCTTCTTCGAGAACGCGAGATTGTGCATTATTACGGTATAATATGGCCGAATTCTTAAGCTCAAAGCCCTGCTCGCGCCAAGCTCGAATTTTTTCGACCACAAATCTTGCTTCATCTAATTCATTAAACGCACTGTATATAGAGATTAAATCTCCATCGTCCCCTTCCGTCCAGAGGACTTTTCCCATCCTTCCTTTGTTGTTAGCAATAAGGTGGTTTGAAGCTTTTAATATATGCCCCGTTGAACGGTAATTTTGTTCTAAACAAATGGTTTTCGCTTTTTTGAAATCATTTAAAAATCGTTGAATATTTTCAATTTGCGCCCCGCGCCAGCCATAAATAGACTGATCATCGTCTCCCACAATCATGACATCCGTTTCAGGACCCGCCATCATACGCAGCCAAGCGTATTGAATTTTATTCGTATCTTGAAATTCATCGACCAAGATGTGTTTAAAACGTGCCTGGTAATGCTCTCTAATATGAATTTTGTCGCGAAGTAATTCATGACAACGTAATAAGATTTCAGAAAAATCAACCAATCCAGCACGATCACAGGCTTCTTGATAGGCGGTATAAATTCTTAACCACGTTTTTTCGACGGGATCAAATTGAGCATCAATGTGTTGCGGTCGTAAGCCTTCGTCTTTTTTATCATTGATATACCAAGATGCTTGACGTGCGGGCCAATGCTTTTCATCGAGATTTTGCGCTTTAATTAAACGACGCAATAAACGTTTTTGATCATCTGAGTCAATAATTTGAAAATCGACTGGAAGATTAGCGTCAAGACAATGGGCACGAAGAATACGATGACATAGGCCATGAAAAGTCCCACACCATAATCCAGATACCCCACCTCGCATTATTTGCTCTATTCTCCCTCGCATCTGCGAAGCCGCTTTATTGGTAAATGTTACCGCCATCAAAGAAAACGCAGACGCTTGCTCCACCTGCATTAACCAAGCCATTCGGTGAACGAGGACGCGGGTTTTACCGCTTCCGGCACCCGCTAAAACCAAATAATTGCCCAGCGAAGCCGCCACAGCATCACGTTGTTTCTCATTTAGAGGGTCTATAAGGTGGGATACATCCATTTTGAATTCACTGGGTATTTATACATGGTTGAAGATTATATACCCAACTTGTCTCAGGATGTGCATTTCAATGGATTTTGTATGAGGATAAATAGAATTATAAATTCATTTATCCTCCTCGTTTTTGAAGATACAAGCTTGTTGGCTCGGCTATCGAACTCAAACCATACTGTTCGTCTAGGCTCATCGGCGTCCATCACTAGCCACCCGTCTTTATCTTCGCATTACTTGGATATATAGATTCGCTTAACTAAAAAAACACGTTATATGAAATTTTTTGCCTATTCATCCTATCCTATTAAATACTCAGATTGTTAACTTATCATTAACGACTGAGATATCTAAATAATCTGCACTTCCACAAATAAAGGACTTCTCATGAAAAAAGCCAACCTCGCAGTCACCGCAGCGATAAGCAGTTTGCTTGCCATTGGCACAACCGCGCTCACCCCTAGCACAGCCGAAGCGGCTGAAAAAGAAAAATGCTATGGCGTTTCAAAAGCAGGCAAAAATGACTGCGCAACATCCACGACCTCTTGCGCTGGAACCGCAACAAAAGACAATCAAAAAGACGCGTTTGTTATTGTCCCTAAAGGACTGTGCGATCGTCTCGTCGGTGGTTCAACGACACCTTAATTTAGAGAGGCTTTAGGCATGGAAAAGGATTTTTCTTGGGTTGGCGTTGGATTAAGACCCCCTCATCATGAATACTTTCTTGAAAATAAACGCGATGTTGAGTGGTTAGAAATACACAGCGAAAACTTTTTCCAGCCTCATTCTGATGCGCTTCAAAATCTACTTAAGCTGAGGCGCACTTATTCAATCAGCTGTCATTGTGTTGGCTTATCATTAGGATCAACCGACCCAATGAATAAAGATCATCTCACTCAACTAAAAGAACTCATCCATAAGATCGACCCCTTATTTATTTCGGATCATCTCAGTTGGAGCTCCATTGATGGCCAATATTTTAACGATCTTCTGCCTCTTCCTTACACAGAAGAAGCCCTTGATCTTTTTTGCCAAAAAGTCAATGAATGCCAAGAATATCTCCAACGTCAAATTCTTATTGAAAACCCTTCAAGCTACCTCCGCTTTCATCACTCCACCATACCTGAATGGGAATTTTTGAACCATGTAGCTCAACGTACAGGGTGTGGATTATTGCTTGATCTCAACAATATTTACGTGAGTGCATTTAATCATGGTTTTAACATTCAAGAGTACCTCAAGGGCTTAGATGCCAGACTCGTCAAAGAAATTCATCTTGCAGGTTTCACTATCAATCCTTTGAAAGAAGGGGAAATTTGGATAGACACCCACAATAAACCCGTCTGCTCGCAAGTTTGGGATCTTTTTGACGAATGGACCAAAAAACACGGACCAAGGCACACGCTCATTGAATGGGATGCAGATATTCCTGCCCCGAAAATCCTGCTCGCAGAAGCAAAAAAAGCCGAAGAGATCATTCAAAATCGAATTACATCATTTATCCCATAGGGAAAAAAAATGAACAACCCTAATTTGGCTTCATTACAGCAGCAATTTAGAGACGCTCTCCACTATAAAGCACACCAACTCCCTATTTCATATGGCGCAGCCGAGCCCGATGCTTTATTGCAGGTTTATCGTAATAATTTTATTGTTTCACTCAGTGAATGCTTAGCTTGTATTTATCCTGTTGTATTCGCTCTCGTTGGGGAAACTTGTTTTAATGCACTTGCCCGCCATCATGCCCTTAACATTCCAATGATTGATCCTTGCACCGAGCAATACGGAAAAAACTTCAATAACACGCTTTTAAGCATTCCAAATATCATTGACGCCCTTCCTTATATCAGTGATCTCGCCATACTTGAATCGCACCTTTATCAAATAAATCAAGAACAAAAGCCATTATCTTTATTCCCAAAAAAAGCCTTATCTGAAATTTCAGCTAACAATCTGGAAAATGTACAATTAAAGACTTCACCCAACATAAAACTAATAAAAAGTGCATACGCAATAGGGAGTATCTGGTTTGCTATTACGAATAAACAAGAAGACACTCTTCATTCAATTAACACAATGGAACCTCAAACCGTTTTAATTCAAGAAAATAAAGTCACTCTTCTCCCTCCTGATGAAGCGGAATTCATCCTGGCCTGCCTGGGCGCCCCTTTAGGAAAAATCCCGCCTTCGTTGCTGCCATTAATCTCAAAAGTCATGGAAAAAGGGGTCTTCAGTGGTTTCACTCTTTTTAATCATCAAGACCAATCAATAAGGGCACAAAAATATGTTTAACGTACTTCAAAAAATGGATGAAATATTGCTCTCCATCCTAACCCCGCTGATTCCTTTTTTCTTGTTAATTTCACGTCTTTGGGTGGCCTGGGTCTTTTTTCGCTCTGGTTTAACAAAAATTACAACCTGGGACAGCACGTTATTTTTATTTCAGTATGAATATCAAGTTCCCCTTTTACCCTGGCAATTAGCCGCTTATATGGGTGCCATCAGTGAAATATTCTTACCTGTTTTTTTAGCATTAGGACTCCTCACTCGGCCCGCTGCATTTTTATTGTTCATGTTTAACATCGTTGCCGTTATTTCTTATCCTGTACTTTGGAAAACTGGATTTTATGATCATCAAATGTGGGGGCTCATGCTTATCGTCACCTTGATATTTGGGCCTGGAATTTTTTCTCTGGATAAAAAAATCACAGACTTAGGGAAACAAAAATAGAAGAGCTACGTATTGGAAGAAACAGACAAGCTTCACATAATCAATGCGAAATAAAAACGGATGAGAGCCTCGAAGCGGATAAGAGCCAAAAATTTTATTTTAAATAAAACACTTATACCCAAGACACTTACAGATGCGTGTAGGCGGCAAACGAGTAAAGGCCCTGAGCATAGATGGACTCTGTGATTGGCCTGAACGAGAGCAGCCAACACCCACGCAGCTTCAAAGGTGACGGGTATATTTTTTTATTGGCTCATTAATTAAAAAGGGTATATTTAGTCTGTCATTTCAAAAATAACATTAATCATTTTTTCGCTTACGAGCCCGAGGATGTGTTGCATCGTAGACTTTCGCCAAATGTTGAAAATCTAAATGCGTATAAATTTGAGTCGTAGACAAATCAGCATGCCCTAATAATTCTTGTACTGCCCTTAAATCTCCCGACGACTCCAACATATGCGTAGCAAAACTGTGCCTCAATTTATGCGGGTTAATATGGCTATTTAAAGCTTGCTTTTGACCCCATTCAGCCATTCTTTTTTGCACCGTACGCGTTGAAATACGCCCTCCTAATTTCGAGATAAAAAGCGCATTTTCAGAGCCTTTTAAAAGTTGATTACGCACTTTCAACCAATTTATCAACCATTCTTTTGCCATTCCCGAAAAAGGCACGATACGTTCTTTATCTCCTTTCCCGATAACCCGTAAATCTCCTTTTCTCATCAAGGCATCACGTAAGTCCAAGCTCACTAATTCAGACAAACGAAGCCCGGCGCCATACATCAACTCCATCATTGCGCGGTCACGTATAGACAAAGGATCATTGTCATCAATCGTCAGTAACTTATTAATCTCATCCACATCCAAATTCTTCGGTAGCGTCCGGCCTTTTTTAGGCGCCGAAACACCTTTCGCTGGATTTGCAAAAAGAACCCCTTGACGCACTAAATAAGAAAAAAAACTGCGCAAAGAAGACAAGCGCAAAGCAATGCTTCCTGCTTTTAATTGATCACGTTTCGCTTGTGCTGCAATTTGTCGAACCCAAGCCGCATCAACATCCTCCCAACGGGTAACACCGGATCGCACCAAAAAAAGAGCACTGGCGGTAAGCTGTTGGCGGTAATTTAATTCAGTGTGAGGGCTTAAGCCTTTCTCTTGGATCATAAATTTAAAAAATGAAGCCAAGGGATTTTGCATGGATGAAGGCAAGGTAATCGCGGGTGTGAGATCTTGTGATGAAGCCTTTTTCATTGCGAGACAGACCATTTTGTTAGCAAAATAGCGATGTGTTCAGCAATCTGCTCAACAAACAAAGTGTCCATGCTCGGTTGAAAATGCCCGCCGTCTTTGCTTGAAAAGCTAAGAAAACCAAATTCTTTCGATGAACTGACAGGCAAAAGCGCATAAGAGCCTAACTCGGGTGCTGGCGTGACAAATTGCTCACCATCCAATTTTCGTAAACGCCCAAGATAGATACGTTGACCACAAAAATGTGAGGCTTTTAAGCGGTCTACTGCATTTCTTTCCAGCGTCGTTGTTTCTTGTAAATCACTCGAAGATTCATAAAAACGTAAACTGACAGAAAGATCCAAAGAAGCCGCAAGCACATCAAGAGCATGATAAATATCTTTTTTGCTGTTTGCATTAAAGAGTGCTCGGTGCGCAATAGAAAATACCCGGAATAAATTCCCGTTTCCCGCAGCAATGCTCATTAAGGTGGCTATTTCTTCTTCAAGATTAAGCACTCGCTCACGTAATTTTTCTAATTGAATTTCAACTAAAGAAATAGCGCCACGCTGAGGGTGTGGGATTTGAAGGTGTACCAGTAAATCTAATTGACGAAGAAAAAAATCGGGTTGCTTTTTCAAAAAACGAACAATATCATCATCGCAAAGCGACAAAGAAACATCACTGTCAAGCAGAGAACGCGTTGTCATACTGTTATTTGTCCATCATAAACATGAGAGGCGGGTCCAGCCATAAAAAGAGGGTGTCCACGCCCTTTCCAGCGAATATTTAATTCACCCCCCGATAATTTTACCTTGACTGCCTCATCCAATAAACCTTGGATAATACCGACCGCGACTGCCGCGCATGCCCCACTACCACAAGCAAGGGTTTCCCCTGCACCTCGCTCATACACTCGAAGATAAATTTCATTTCGAGAGAGCACTTGCATAAAACAAACATTAACACGCTCAGGAAAACGCTCATGGGATTCAAGTAATGGACCCAGGGTAGATACGGCTGCTGATGCAATATCATCTACAACCGTAACACAGTGCGGATTTCCCATACTCACAGCACCCACAAACAAGGTTTTATCATCGACGCGTAAAATATAGGTTTTTTCTTCTGTATTGGCTCTAAAGGGAAGCTTTGAAGGAGTCCAAACTGGCTCTCCCATATTAACGCTTACCCTATCATCGTGTTCTATTTTTAGAATGATTTTTCCTGACTGGGTACTTACTGATATCTGAGATTTATTGCTTAATCCTTTCATGCGAACAAAACGAGCAAAACACCGCGCGCCATTGCCACATTGAAAAACCTCACTGCTATCCGCATTAAAAATGCGGTAGTGGAAATCACTTTCAGGATCATAAGGCGGCTCGACAAGCAACAACTGATCAAAACCAATCCCGGTATTTCTATCTGCTAAACGTCGAATCATTTCAGGAGAGAAATAAACATTTTGTGTCACACAGTCCACAACCATGAAATCATTTCCAAGGCCGTGCATTTTAGAAAATTGTATATGCATCAGAGTCCTTCTTTCGGCAAAATACGTTCTAATTGCCAAAGTGACGAGAGCGCCTCTCGTTGACGAACAAGATGTACTTTGTTTCCATCAACCATGATCTCCGCTGGGCGGCAACGAGAATTGTAATTAGACGCCATAACAAAACCATAAGCACCGGATGAACGCACAGCAAGCAAATCGCCAGCCTCAAGCGTCAAAGCCCGATCTTTACCTAAATAATCACCCGTTTCACAAATTGGGCCAACCAAGTCATACGTTTTCATCTCTCCTTCCCGAGGAGAAACAGGAATGATATCTTGCCAAGCTTGATAAAGAGCAGGGCGTAATAAATCATTCATCGCCGCATCGATGATGGCGAAATTCTTTTTATCATTGTGTTTTAGGTACTCAACGCGAGTTAAAAGCAGGCCCGCATTTGCTGCAATAGCGCGCCCAGGCTCAAGTATCAACTCAATATCGACTCGATTTGAAATACTCTTCAAAAGGGCTTGAACATATTCAGAAGGCTGAGGAGGTGTTTCATCTTGATAATTAACACCAAGCCCGCCCCCTACATCCAAATGAGTGATATAAATACCTTCATTTACACGCAAATCATCTATCAATGTCAGTAAACGTTCGGTCGATTCGATAAATGGCGCTAAATCTGTCAACTGCGAGCCAATATGACAATCGATACCATAGACATTAAGATTTGGTAATGCATTAGCGTACCGATAAACATCCAGAGCCTGATCAAAATCAATACCAAATTTGTTTTCTTTAAGGCCCGTGGAAATATAGGGATGCGTCTTTGCATCAACGTCCGGATTTATTCTTAAACTGACAGGAGCCACTTTCCCTAAAGAACCCGCAACCTCATTAAGTCTTGTAAGCTCAGCTTGAGATTCAACATTGAAACATTTAATGCCAAGAGACAAAGCCTTGATCATCTCTGATTCCGTTTTTCCCACACCAGAAAATACGACTTTTGAAGGACAGCCACCGGCGGCGATCACGCGCTCAAGTTCACCTTCAGAAACAATGTCAAACCCCGAACCCAAGCGAGCAAGAACATTAAGCACTCCCAGATTACTGTTTGCTTTTACCGCATAGCAAATAAGATGTGGATGTGCTCCCACTGCATCATTAAAGGCATGCCAATGCCGTTCTAACGTTGCACGAGAATAAACATACAAAGGTGTACCGTAAGAGTGAGCCAAATCCATTAAAGAAACATCTTCGGCCCATAACTTACCATCATCTTGATAATTAAAGTAATCCAAGGTATTTAATTCCCAGTCCTATTCGTTTTCAGGGTCCTGAGTTTGCGTTTCTTGCAATGCTTGAGCAGGAGCCGATGCATCGCCTGACGCGCTATCCTCAGGGTAATAAAGAGCGCCTTGCTGACCGCACGCCACAAGCAATGAGAAACCAATCAGCATCGTTATTTTTAAAACCTTTCGCATTATTTCAACCCGTGATCCTAAAGTTAATCCCCTCTATAATCGCATCAACACACTGAAAAGCAATAGGAGCAAATACAATGAACGCAACCGAATACCACAAATTACTCGACGAACAGTGGCATCTCATTGAAGACGGGATAGATGCAAGTGGTGTTGACATTGATTACGAAACCACAGGAAACGTACTCACGCTTGATTTTTCTGATCGCAGCCAAATTGTGATTAACCGACAAGAGCCATTATTTGAAGTCTGGTTGGCATCCAAATCTGGAGGCTTTCATTTTCGCTACCAAGATGGGCTTTGGGTATGCACAAGAAGCGGCTCAGAATTTATGGCAAAACTCAAAGAAGAATGCGTGAAACACTCAAACGAAAATGTCGAATGGTGATCCCCGAACCTGCATTCAGCATCAAAAAAAAACATGGGCCTAACAATTTAAGTTATCTCAAAATGAAATAAACGTTTGCTTCATTTTTTATCAATACATTACTCGATACCCAAGGTACTTGAAGTTGCGTGCCCGCAGCAAGTGAGTGACGCTCCTGAGCATAGATGGACTCTGTGATGGGGCTGAATGAGCGTAGCCAACACTCACGCAGGTTCAAAGGCGACGGATATAGAAAACCGCAAAGATTATTCAAATATACCCAAGACACTTGAAGATGCGTGTAAGCGGCAAACGAGCGAAGGCCCTGAGCATAGATGAGCTATGTGATTGGCCTGAGCGAGAGCAGGCAACACCCACGCAGTTTCAAAGGCGACGG
>CAMRBZ010000003.1 GCA_947040595.1 uncultured Enterovibrio sp.
CAAAAAAGGCAAGCCGAAGCCGAAGAAGCTGCGCGTTTAGAGGCCGAATTGCTTGCTCAAAAAATACAAGAAGAGGCTGAAAAAGAACCTGTTTTTTTTGAGCAAGAAAAACCGAAACGAGAGCCTTTTTTAGCACGTTTAAAGCGAGGTCTTCAAAAAACGAAAGCAAACTTTAGCGCGGGTTTTTCTGGCTTATTTTCAGGCAAAAAAATTGATGATGCGCTTTTTGAAGAACTTGAAGAACAATTGTTGATTGCTGATATTGGGATGGAAACCACTGCAAAAATCATTAAAAAGTTAACAGAAAAAGCCACAAGAAAAGAGCTAAAAGACAGTGAATCCCTGTACAGCCTTTTAAAACAAGAATTAGCAGAAATCTTAGATAAAGTAGAAAAACCGCTACATATTGAAAATGCCAATGGACCTTTTGTTATTCTCATGGTCGGAGTGAATGGCGCAGGTAAAACAACCACGATAGGCAAATTGGCGAAGCAATTTCAATCTCAAGGTAAATCGGTCCTACTGGCCGCAGGTGATACATTTCGTGCAGCCGCCGTCGAGCAGCTTCAAGTGTGGGGAGAGCGCAATAAGCTGACTGTTATTGCTCAACATACAGGGGCAGACAGCGCTTCCGTCATTTTTGATGCGATTGAAGCGGCAAAAGCGCGCAACATTGATATTGTGATTGCAGATACGGCGGGACGCTTACAAAATAAGGCTAACCTTATGGAAGAGCTGAAAAAAATTGTTCGTGTAATGAAGAAAATTGATGAAAATGCGCCCCATGAGATCATGCTTACTTTGGATGCCAGCACGGGGCAAAACGCCATCAGTCAAGCCCGCCTGTTTAATGATATCGCCCCAGTCTCAGGGATAAATTTAACAAAGCTTGATGGTACCGCAAAAGGAGGGGTGATCTTTGCGGTTGCGGATCAATTCAATATTCCTATTCGTTACATTGGCGTCGGAGAAGGCATTGATGATTTACGGCCTTTTGTTGCAGAAGATTTTATAAACGCATTATTTAATAAAGAGGACTGAACTGAGTGATCCGGTTTCAGCAGGTAAGCAAAGCCTATCGCGGTGGTCAGCAAGCATTGCAAAAAGTGAGTTTTCACTTGCCCAAAGGTGACATGGCATTTTTGACTGGGCACTCTGGCGCAGGTAAAAGCACCTTGCTGAAATTGCTCTGCGCGATAGAAAAACCAAACGACGGTAAGATTTTTTTTAATGGGCATGATATTTCTCGAATTAGACGGACTGACATTCCTTTTCTTCGCCGTCAAATAGGTATTATTTTTCAAGATCATAAATTGCTAATGGATCGAAGTGTATTTGATAATGTCGCACTTCCTCTTCGTATAGAGCAGGCCCCTGAAAATGAAATAAAAAAGCGGGTTTCAGCCGCCCTTGATAAAGTCGGGCTATTAGATAAAGCCAGTTGCACGCCAATTCAACTTTCTGGTGGTGAGCAACAACGTGTCGGAATCGCTCGGGCGGTTGTGAATCGCCCCTTGGTTTTGATTGCAGATGAACCCACAGGAAATCTGGATGCGGCCTTATCTTTGCAAATAATGGCGCTTTTTCGACAATTTAATCAAGTGGGTGTAACGGTTTTGATGGCAACGCATGATATGACTCTTCTTAATCAAGATGACATCCGTCATTTTGAGCTTCATTCTGGGCATTTATCGGAGGTCGATTATGGCTAGCTACCTTTCACTGCATAAACAGCAAGGAAGCCAAGCTTTGCGTGATTTGTTTTCACGCCCATTGGGAAATTTATTGACGGTGCTGGTTCTTGGCTTTTCTTTGGCTTTGCCTACCACGCTTTTTATGTTGGCGAAAAATGTGATTGCCGTGACAAATGAATGGAATTCTCCTAATCAATTAACGGTTTACTTAAAAAAAATGCCTAATTCGCGTGCGCAAGCATTTGGCGAATCTTTAAAAAACAGAGATGATATTGGTTTTGTGCAATACATTTCTCCAGAAGAGGGGCTCATACAATTTCGTCAGATCCAAGGCTTTGAGCAGGCGGTTAATTTGCTTGATGAAAATCCATTGCCTGCCGTGATAGTAGTAAGACCCGCCCTTGATAATGCAGACTCGGCCACGGGATTGGCTGCTGATCTTCGTCTTGAATCTCTTGTGGATGAAGTACGCCTAGACAGTGATTGGTTATTGCGTTTGTCTGCAATTGAATCTCTTGTTATAAGATTGTCTTTTGTTTTTTCCGGTTTAATGTTAATGGCTGTTTTTTTGATTATTGGAAATACATTGCGCTTGCAAGTATTAAATCAAAAACAAGAAATTCAAGTGATGAAATTGGTTGGTGCAACAGACAGTTACATTCTTCGCCCTTATTTATATACTGGCGTTTGGTTGGCATTCGCAGGGGCTATTTTAGCTTGGATTGTGACTTTTTTTATCGGTGTTTTACTTGATTCAGCAGTATTAAAATTGGCAGGTTTGTACAACAGCGCTTTTCACTTAACGAGCCTTCGAATGGATGAAGTCCTTATTTTGTGTATGGGGGCGTCTTTGTTTGGGCATTTGGCTGCAAGGCTTGCTGCTGGAAAACATTTAAAAGAAATTGAACCGGTATAAATAAAATAGGTCAGATTGTATGGGTTGATGAAGATTCAAGCTTGCAGTTTTTTGTATCTTGAGTACATTGACATGGTTGGCTAATCTGACCAAATCGATTAAAACTTCCACAAAGAGGTAAAAATGACAAAAGAGATATATGCACTCGGTCCTCTCTCTCAAGATAGCTTGGATTCTTATCTTCAACAGGTAAACAGCTATCCAATGCTTTCTGCTGATGAAGAGCACGAGCTTGCCCAATCTCTGCATTATGAGGAAGATTTAGATGCAGCAAAAAGCCTGATCCTTTCTCATTTACGTTTTGTTGTTCATATTGCTCGGGGTTATACCGGTTACGGTTTGCCTGTTTCTGATCTTGTTCAAGAAGGCAATATTGGCTTAATGAAAGCGGTAAAACGTTTTAATCCTGAAGTTGGGGTTCGTTTAGTTTCTTTTGCAGTCCATTGGATCAAAGCTGAAATTCATGAATATGTGTTGCGAAATTGGCGCATTGTGAAGGTAGCGACAACCAAGGCGCAGCGTAAATTATTTTTTAATTTACGCAAATCTAAAAAGCGTTTAGGTTGGTTTAATTCAGAAGAAGTGAACATGGTCGCGGAGCATCTTGGTGTCGATGCGGCAGAAGTCCGTGAAATGGAGTCTCGTCTTGCTGGGCAAGACATGGGATTTGATGCCGGTACGGATGATGATGAACGTGATGTGCAAGCCGCGCCTGTTTATTATTTGGATGACAAAACCTCAGATCTTGCTAATAACGTTGAGACAGAAAATTGGAAGAATCACGCGAACACTCGACTCGCGAAGGCTTTGTCGAGCTTAGACACGCGAAGCCAATATATTATTCGTTCACGTTGGTTAGAAGATAAAAAAACAACCTTACAAGAATTGGCTGAACATTATCAAATATCAGCAGAGCGTGTTCGTCAGCTTGAGAAGAATGCAATGCGAAAACTAAAAGAATCCGTTGGCGATTTCTTTTGAATCTTTCCATCCCCCCCTTTTTTCTCAATAAAGAGCCGACGAAAGTCGGTTTTTTTTATCATGAAAGAATAGATATACCCAAGACACTTGAAGTTGCGTTTAGGCAGAAAATGAGTGAAGTCTTTGAGCATAGATGGACTCTGTGATTGGGCTGAACGAGCCTAGCCAACACCCACGCAGGTTGAAAGTTGACGGGTATATTGCACATCAATTGAAAAGTTACCCACAGCTTAATTTCGATCAACACTATATCTTGTGGATCTAAAAGAGAAATCATACTTTATTCACGCAATCCACAGAATTTTCCACAGGGGGTTAAAAAACGCACAATCGTTTTGTGCTTTTCTGAGATTGTTTGTTTTATGCTGTTTAATAAAATGTATTTTTTGTTTTCGCGGTGTCTTTTTTGTAGAGAAAAAAGGGCAGTGAAGTCGTTTTCAAAATAAAATAGCCATGTTTATCTTAATGATCTTTATGTAGAAAAAAGATCTTTCACTTTTCGAAAGGGGAAAGGAAAAAAGAGATCCTAATCATTTCAATGAAGGCTTGATTGGGATCGGATTTTTTGTTTTAACGCTTATCTTTTATACCCCTTGCCTTTGAAGATCCTAAGGAGCCGTGCGTTCTTAAAGCCCAATCACATCGTATCTTTATGCTCATAGGCTTCGCTCACTGTCGCTTGGGCCTATACCCGTCGCCTTTGACGTTGCGTGTTGGCTACGCTTGCTCAACCCAATCATAGAGTCCATCTAGCTCAGGGGTTTCACTCATTTGCCGCAGGCACGCATCTTCAATTCCTTTGGGTATAGATCTTCAAATTCAGGGGAATAAGAGGGCTTTATGCTCCGACAAAAAGAAGTTTACCTGTCATTTCTGAAGGAATTTCGATGTCAGTTAAGGCCAGCATGGTGGGCGCCAAATCTGAAAGCGTGCCGCCTTCAATGAGTTTAATGTCTTTGTTGCCAACATAAATAAGCGGAACGGGCAATGTGGTGTGCGCGGTGTGGATCCCTCCGGTTTTAGGATCAACCATCATTTCTGCGTTACCATGATCTGCTGTGATAAGCAGTTGACCGTCCATTTCTTTAATGGCCTCAACAACGCGTCCAATGCAGCTATCTACGGCTTCACATGCTTTTACGGCTGCCTCATATACGCCTGTATGTCCAACCATGTCTCCGTTGGGATAGTTACAGATAATGTGATCAAATTTTCCGCTTTTTATCGCAAGAATGAGTTTCTCTGTTAGCTCTTCTGAACTCATTTCAGGCTGTAGATCATACGTGGCGACTTTAGGAGACGCTATCAGTACGCGTTCTTCTCCTGGGAACACCTCTTCTATTCCACCGTTGAAGAAGAAGGTGACGTGGGCGTATTTTTCAGTTTCTGAAATGCGTAATTGTGTTTTACCTTTTTTCGATAGCCACTCACCTAGCGTGTTGACCAAATTTGTAGAAGGGTAAGCACATGCAGTATCGATATTTGCGGCATATTCAGTGAGCATGACAAAGTCAGCCAGTTGAGCCACTTTTTTACGCGTAAAACCATCAAATTCAGGCATGAAAGTGCGCGTTATTTGACGTGCGCGGTCGGCACGGAAATTCATAAATAAGACGGTATCACCGTCATTGATTGAAGCGACAGCTTGGTCGTTTGTACGAATTTCAGATCCTTGAACAAATTCGTCATTTTCTTCGCGTGCGTAAGCGGCGTCGAGTGCGTCAATGGCGCAAGGGAAAGTGAAAGCGCCTTTTGCTTCGAGAAGAAGGTCGTAAGCTTGCTCTACGCGATCCCAATTGTTGTCACGGTCCATTGCATAGTAACGACCAATAAGAGAAGCAATGCGACCCTGACCCAATTTGGTAAAGAGTGTATTAAAACGAAGCAAAGAGGCTTTTGCACTGCGTGGCGGCGTGTCACGGCCATCCAGAAAAGCGTGTAGGTACACTTTTTTAGCGCCGCGTTTTACGGCCATTTCAATGGCAGATGCAATCTGATCTTCATGGCTGTGAACGCCACCAGTAGAAAGTAAGCCCATGATATGAACTGCATTGTCTGTTTTTATTGCTTTGTCAATTGCTTCAGCGATAACGGGATTTTCAAAAAAGTCACCATCGGCAATGGATTTTGTGATGCGTGTTAGCTCTTGATAAACAATGCGGCCCGCACCGATATTCACATGACCGACTTCTGAATTGCCCATTTGACCTTCAGGCAAGCCAACATCCATACCGGACGCTGAAAGAAGAGTTCGGTTGCCAGCCATTAAACGGTCCATAACAGGGGTATTGGCATTTGAAATTGCGTTGTTTTGGTTATCTTCGCGATAGCCCCAACCATCTAAAATAACAAGTGCCAAAGGTTTTTTAGCAGACATTCGGAGTCCTCTATAAAAATAAAATCAATGAGAAATAATGAGCGCTATTTTACATCATTTTTCGGTTTAAGCTGTAAGCAAACTTTTTTGCGCGTCCTTCATTTGGTCGAAAAAATCAAAAAATTATCTCAATGTCAAAGAACGAAAAAATTTCGTTATACCCAAGACACTTGAAGGTGCGCGCCTG
Organism: uncultured Enterovibrio sp.; assembly: GCA_947040595.1. Classification (GTDB taxonomy): domain Bacteria; phylum Pseudomonadota; class Gammaproteobacteria; order Enterobacterales; family Vibrionaceae; genus Enterovibrio. Next base: position 6,156 of record CAMRBZ010000003.1, read on the forward strand.
CGGCAAATGAGTGAAGGCCCTGAGCATAGATGGACTCTGTGATTGGGCTGAGCGAGAGCAGCCAAGACCCACGCAGTTTCAAAGGCAACGGGGATATTTGCGTGTAAATTGAGTAAAGAGACAAGAGTGGATGCGCTGAAGGTTGTTTTATGTCAATTTCAAGGCGTGAGCAAAGACATGGAAATCTACGCGGATGCTGTACTTGCGAGTTTGGGAGGTTATACTCGGAGCGTTTTTGCCTCAACCTCAACAAGATGGATGTAGAAAGGATCTATGCAACAATTTATTGGGTTTATTCAAAGTAATTTAGTTTTATCCTTGGTATGGGCGGGTTTGCTTCTGGCTCTTATCATCTCTGCAATTAAACAAAAAATGGCGCGTTATAAGATACTTTCTCCAAGCGATGCCACTTTACTAGTGAATAGAGAAAACGCGGTGTTTGTGGATATTCGTACTCGTGATGAATACCGTGCAGGGCATATCGCAGGTTCACTGAATGTTTTAGGAAAAGATATTAAAGCAAATGCTTTGGGTGAGATTGAAAAATATAAGTCTGCCCCCATTATTTTAGTGTGTAAGACGGGGCAAAGTGCCGTTGAAATATCCAAAGTGCTAGCAACTCAAGGATTTGAAAACCTCAATCTACTTAAAGATGGTCTGATTTCCTGGAATGAAGCAAACTTGCCACTTATCCGTGGCAAGAAGAAAAAATAATTTTTTTATGTAAAGTTATTTAACGAGCAGCAAATAATAACGCTGCTTCATTTATTTTTATGGCGTCAAATAATAAGAAGGGTAATACCATGGCTGAAGTAGAAAGTAATCAACAAGCCCAGCAAAATTTTGCTATTCAACGCGTTTTCTTAAAAGACGTTTCTTTTGAAGCGCCAAACTCACCGACTATTTTTCAGCAAGAATGGAATCCTGATGTTAACTTGGATTTAGACTCTCAAAGTCGCGAGTTAGCAGAAGGGATTTATGAAGTTGTTTTGCGTTTGACCGTCACGGTTAAAAATGCGGAAGAAAATGCTTTCCTTTGTGAAGTACAACAAGGCGGTATTTTCACTGTATCTGGTATGGAAGCGTCGCAATTGGCACATTGCTTAGGTGCATTTTGTCCAAACATTCTGTTTCCTTATGCGCGTGAAACCGTTTCTAGCTTGGTTGTGAAAGGCACTTTCCCACAATTAAATTTGGCTCCTGTCAATTTTGATGCCTTATTTATGAATTATTTAGAAAACCAAAATAAAGCGCAGGTCGCAGACAAGACTGACGCGTAAATCGCGAGAAAACAAGGCGTGATGGATGAGAACCGACGTTAATAAAAATGTTGTAATGACAGTGCTTGGTGCGGGTTCATACGGAACGTCACTCGCTATTTCTTTGGCGAGAAATGGAGCACATGTCCAACTTTGGGGGCACGATCCAGAAAAAATAAAGCGACTTGAGACTGAGCGTTCAAATGAAGTTTTTTTACCTGGTGTCGTTTTTCCTGAATCATTGAGCCTTACGAGTTCGCTTGAAGAAGCTATTTCGGTGAGCCGTGATATTTTAGTGGTCGTTCCAAGCTATGCTTTCGCTTCGCTTCTTTCGCAGATAAAGCCTTTTCTTCGAAAAGATTCTCGCGTGTGTTGGGCGACAAAAGGGTTAGAGTCCGGAACGGGTCGATTGTTACAAGATGTCGCGCGTGAAGAGCTGGGTCCTGATATTCCCCTTGCTGTGATTTCTGGGCCAACATTTGCTAAAGAACTTGCTGCAGGCATGCCTACAGCAATTTCTTTGGCTTCTTCTGATCCGCATTTTTTAGTCGATCTTCAAGAAAAAATTCATTGCAGTCGTACATTTCGTGTATACGCAAACAATGACTTTATCGGATTGCAGCTTGGTGGCGCCGTTAAAAATGTAATTGCAATTGGTGCTGGCATGTCTGATGGTATTGGTTTTGGTGCGAATGCGCGTACTGCGCTTATCACACGAGGCTTAGCTGAAATGACGCGTTTAGGCATTGCCCTTGGTGCTGAACGCGAAACCTTTATGGGTATGGCGGGTCTGGGAGATCTTGTATTAACCTGTACTGATAATTTGTCTCGAAATCGTCGATTTGGTCTTGCTTTAGGCCAAAAAAAGGATTTATTCATGGCACAAGCAGAGATTGGTCAAGTGGTTGAAGGCTATTTAAACGCGAAAGAAGTGCGTTTGCTTGCGAAAACAAAGGGTGTTGAAATGCCCATTGTGGATCAAATTTATCAAGTGCTTTATAAAGGTAAAGATGTGCGTCTCGCAGCCCAAGATTTGTTGTCGAGAGAAAGAACCACTGAATAATTACCTCTTCTTGCTAAACTAAAAACGCGAGATTTTATCTCGCGTTTTTATTTTGACATTAACACGCTTTCCGATTGAAGCATTTATTTTGCCAACATGATATTTTGCAAAGAATAAATATATATCCAAGATATTTGAAGATACAGGTGGGCGGCAAGGATGAAAAAAACCTGAGCATAGATGCATTATATCCGTCGCCTTTGAAACTGCGTGGGTGTTGGCTACATTCGTTCAGCCCAATCACATAGTCCATCTATGCTCAGGGGCTTCATTCGTTTGCCCCCTACACGCATCTTCAATTACGTTGGGTATACAATGAGCATCAAAATAATAATAAATGACATTTAAATTGAATCGAAATATTTCGATTTGTTCTTAAGACAAACAATAGGTATGAAGATGGGGCGGATCTCGAGTGAAAAGCAGAATAAATCTCCTCGAAAGGATAAAGTTTGGAGTTTGATTAAAAATGAAGCGCACCTTTTACTTAAGCGTGAGCCTATTTTAAATGGATTTTTCCGTTCAACCATGATTGATCATGATTCTTTATCTGGGGCATTGAGTTTTATTTTGGCCAATAAACTTGGAACCGTCTTGGTTTCAGAAACGAATTTAAGCGAGATGATTAACGATGTTTATCTTGAGGATTCAAGCATTGTTGAAGCTGCAGCCTGTGATATCGCGGCCATTGTTGACAGAGATCCTGCAGTTGATCTTTATTCTACCCCTCTTTTGTATTTAAAAGGTTTTCACGCTTTACAAAGTTTTCGTATCGCACATCATTTATGGAATAAGGGCCGACGTGAGCTTGCGATTTATTTACAAAATCAAATGTCCCTTGTTTATCAAGTTGATGTTCACCCGGCGGCGAAGATCGGTTCAGGTATTATGTTTGATCATGCTACAGGGATTGTGATCGGAGAAACGGCCATCATCGAAGACGATGTTTCTATTTTGCAGAACGTGACTTTAGGTGGGACAGGAAAAGAATCAGGAAAGCGTCACCCAATAGTCCGAACCGGTGTTCTCATCGGTGCTGGAGCAAAAATACTGGGGAACATTGAAATTGGCGTTGGTGCAAAAATAGCCGCGGGATCGGTTGTATTACATCCGGTGCCATCTCATACGACGGTGGCGGGAGTTCCTGCAAAAATAGTGGGACGAAATGGGAAGAAAAAGCCCTCATTAGATATGGATCAACAGTTTAATGCCTGTGAAAAATTTTTTTACGGTGAGGGCATTTAAAATCCACTGTACTTTCATAAAAAAAGGGGGTCATAAAGACGCCCTTTTTTATGTTATATATCCAAGATCTCTGAAGAGGCTGATAGGCGCTTCGTGAGCGAAGCAAGAACTCTACAGCTTCAAAGGAGACGAGGATAAAATTAAAACAGTTTTTCAGCGACGTCGTATAAATCTTTTCGAAATGGACGGCGCATATTTTCAATGGCGTCAATGATATCGTGATGAACCAGCTCTTCTCGTTGGATACCGACACAGCGACCACCATTGCCAGCTAAAAGCAATTCAACAGCGTATGCTCCCATCCGAGATGCAAGAATGCGATCAAATGCACCTGGTTGCCCACCCCGTTGGATGTGACCTAAAATGGTTGCTCGCGTTTCACGTCCTGTTTCTGCTTCGATGTATTTTGCCAGTTCATTGACGTCTGTCATGAGTTCTGTGATAGCAATCAAGGCGTGTTTTTTGCCGTTATAAATGCCTTCTTTTATTTTTGCGAGTAATTGATCTTTGTCCAGACCGATTTCAGGCGTAATAAAATACTCACAGCCACCTGCAATTGAAGCTGAAAGCGTCAGATCTCCACAATGGCGTCCCATCACTTCAACAATAGAAATGCGCTGATGGGATGAAGAGGTATCACGTAAACGGTCAATGGCTTCGACAACGGTGTTTAATGCTGTTAAATAACCAATTGTATAATCCGTTCCTGGGACATCGTTGTCGATGGTGCCTGGAATACCGATACAGGGGAAACCCATTTCAGTTAATTTTTTTGCACCCATATAGGAGCCATCACCGCCAATAACGACTAAGGCATCAATGTTGTGCATTTTTAAATTTTGGATGGCTTGTTCACGGATTTTTTCGTCTCTGAATTCAGGAAATCGTGCTGAGCCTAGAAAGGTGCCGCCTTTGTTGATGATATCTGATACGCTAGTACGATTCAGTTTTTCAATGCGGTTTTGATGCAGCCCAAGAAAACCATCAAAAATACCGTAAATCTCCAAACCTTCACTTAATGCAGCGCGTGTAACGCCACGAATTGCTGCGTTCATACCTGGAGCGTCACCGCCGCTGGTCAAAACACCAATTTTCTTAACCATGGTAAGCCTCTGACTTCGTTGTCAATTCAAATTCAATGATCATATAGGGAATATCAAGCCTTTTTTGTGGGCTTTTTATTTTTAGCGATCGATTCGATATCATCGTTCACGCGATTGGATGCCAGTTTATCCTGCTAACAAGATGTTTGAAACTGTAATTTGCTTCACTGTGAATTGTTATTGTGATTTTGATTTATCTTTTTTGATCAATTTCACGTGCAGGTTGAGTTATTCGCTAGAGAGGAAGATTGATTTGATTCTCTTTTTATTTTCCCAACAAGAGATACAGGATCTTGATGAATCAATATGTCCGCGCCTGGAAACGCAATTTGCAGACGATCTTCGACTTCATCAGCAATAAGATGCGCGTCAATTAATTTGAGGTTGTCATCGAGTTCAATGTGAAGCTGAATGAAGCGGGTAGCACCTGCTTGACGGGTTCTTAGATCATGGGCGCCTTCTATGCCTGGCACACTCAATGTGAGGATCATTATTTTTTCTTGTTCTTCTGGAGGTAGGTGAGAGTCAAGCAAAGATTGAACCGCTGCATTGGCCATTTTAAAGGCACTAATAAAGATGAAAATACCAATTAAAAGCGCAAAGATGGCATCTGCCATGCCAAAACCATAACTTGTTAATCCGAGCGCAAGCATAATAGCCAAGTTCATAAGCAAGTCTGTTTGGTAATGCAGAGAGTCCGCCGCGATGGCTTGGCTGGCTGTTTTTCGAACGACCCATTTCTGAAATGTCACTAAGACCCCAGTGATAACGGTGGCAATAGCACTGACAAAAACACCGACTTCAGGATGAAATAATTCAGAGGGTTTGATTAAACGCTCAACACCATTTAATACGAGAAAACAGGCCGATCCTGCAATAAATGCGGCTTGGGCTAATGCCGCCAAGGATTCCGCTTTTCCGTGACCAAATGGATGTTCTTTGTCTGCTGGCTGTAACGAATATCGAAGAATAATTAAATTGCTGATGGAGGCAAGCAAGTCAATCAAGGAGTCAACCAAAGAGGCCAATAAACTGACGGAGCCTGTATACCACCAAGTGACCAGTTTCATGAGCAAGAGAAATATGGCAGTAAATGTGGCCGCCCATGCTGCAGCTTGGACGAGTTGAGCGTATTTTTTAGTCATATTTGAGCACAGTGAGAGCAATTCGCGAGAGTATAACGTGTTTTGAAGGGGATTTGAGCGGTAAAAAAAAGCCCATCATGCTTGTTTTAGCGTGATGGGATGGACCTTACTTTGTTGGGTGTGAATTTTTGTGCTCTTGTTTGCCTGAATGCATGCAGTTTTGTGCCATTTTTTCCATATTTACTTTCACCTGCTTTTTTTGTTCCGGTGTCAATATTTGAAGTATGGCGTGTTGTTTCTGTATTCTTTTAAGTCTTCTATTGACGTGCTCTTCTGTCATTTTTACTGCTAATTCACGGACTTTTTTCTCATCGAAGGTATCCGTGAGCAGGTAATCTTGCATTTGATTGTGTAGGTTTAGATTTTCTTTTGTTTTGTTCGCTTGGTTTGTTTTGTTTGCCATGAATTCTTCGCGGTTTTTCTTATTTAAGGCTTTGAGTTGTTCTTCTTGTGCCTCGGTAAGAACGATGTTGCGTAAAAGGTGTTTAGGTTTCACTTTTCCAATGCATCTCGCATTTTGCGCTTCTGCAAATGCAGGCATGGTTCCCATGATTAAAGGTAAGCTCAAGATTGCAACAGCAAGGCGTTTGTAGATTTTCATTATTCACACTCCATTTTTGTTTGATGTCCTTTACTTTACTCGTCTGAATGTAAAAAAAAACAAGGATAAAGTAAAACAATGTAAAGAGAGGTAAAGCGAAGCAAGTTAGATAGCGCATAGAAGACGATTGATTAATACTAGCGTTAATTTTTATGTTTGAAATGCGAGATTTAAAATGTCTATGATTCTTCTTATCGATGATGACACTGAATTAACAGCCCTTTTACGTGATTTGCTTGAGCTTGAAGGATATCAAGTTGAAACGGCAAATAATGGGAAAGAAGGGCTTGAAAAGATAAATGAAAGTATCGATTTAATTTTACTTGATGTGATGATGCCTGAGCTTAATGGGATGGAAACCTTGCGCCGTCTTCGTGAGGTTTGGGAAACCCCTGTGCTGATGTTGACTGCAAAAGGCGAAGAAATTGATCGCGTAATGGGCTTAGAGCTAGGGGCAGACGACTATTTACCGAAACCCTTTAGCGATCGTGAGCTCTTGGCGCGTATGCGTGCCATTTTAAGGCGGATGATAAAACAAAGCGATGAAAAACGAGGTGCAGGAGAGCCTTCGGAACAGATTAAATATCAAGACATTCTTATTTATCCTGGACGAATGGAGGTCTACTGCCAGGATGAATTGGTGAATTTAACAGGAACAGAAATCGCCCTTTTAATGTATTTGTTTAAATTTCCAGGACAGATTGTGTCTAAAAAAAATATCAGTCTCGATGTATTAGGTAAACGCTTGGCTCCTTTTGAGCGCGCGATTGATATGCATATTTCCAATATCCGTAAGAAATTACCTGACAGACTTGATGGAAAAGCGCGCATTAAAACCTTGCGTTCCAGAGGGTATTTTTTAGTGGAATTATAATGATAATGCCTCGTTTAAATAGCCTTTATTGGCGAATTTTTGCTGTTTTTTGGCTTACTCTTTTTTTGGTTCTTGTTGGTGTTTTGGCGGTGCAGCACAATGATCCTCGCCATCTTCATAAGCTGTCTATGCATTCGAGTGTTGATTTTAAACACCGAGCTGCACACATATCGAAAAGAATAAATGCAATGTCAGGTATTTTTGAGAAAAAGCTCATCAAAATTCAAGAGCAACGAATAAAAAAAGAAAGAGTGAAGTTTTTTTTTACAAACCTGCAAGGTGAAATTTACCAAAAACCCTATAGCATGGGACGCGCGTGGAAAAATTTTATTACTCTTGCGGATAACCCTGAAATCCCAATGCAGCGCTTATATGGGCAATGGATGCTGACAGGACCATTTTTGATTATTGATAACGAAAATCAAGCTCTTATGTTTGTTTCTCAGCGTTGGCGTGAGGCCCGTCCATTTTATGTTCAACTTTTGGATAGCCCATTTGAATTGTTATTGGTCACAATGGCTGTAAGTACTCCTTTATTGCTTTGGTTAGCTTGGGCTGTGACACGTCCTGCAAGGCGTCTTCAAATGGCAGCAGAGCGAGTTGCGGACGGACGATTTGAAACCGATCCCGCGCTTGAAAAAGGCCCTAATGAATTTCGTCTGGCTGGGGCGAGTTTTAATCAAATGGTTACCGGTTTAAATCAAATGATCCGAGGTCAACAGCGTCTTCTTTCTGATATATCACATGAATTGCGATCTCCTTTAACGCGTCTTCGTATGGCGAATGCACTGGCTATCCGTAAACAAGGAGAAAGTTCAGAATTGATACGGATAGACACAGAAGCGGAACGCATGGAAAAAATGATTGCCGACTTACTGTCTTTGTCTCGCTCTCAGCTTAATAGCCATAGAGAGAGAGAAATCTACACGCTTGAAGATCTCTGGGAGATTCTTCTTGAAGATGCTGAATTTGAAGCCACGCAATTAGGAAAGTGTTTTCGCGTACATAAAATGCCGAGCGTAAAAATAGAAGGAAATGGTTCTTTATTGTGCAGTGCTTTGGAAAATGTGGTTCGTAACGCGATTAAATATGCCAAAACCGACATAGAAGTGAGCTTTATAAAAAAAGAAAATAATTTAATTGTTGAGGTGAATGATGACGGTGAAGGGATCCCCGTCTCGATGTTGAAAGATATTTTTAGGCCTTTTTATCGCGTTTCGACAGCACGCGAACGTGAAACGGGGAGTACGGGGCTTGGACTTGCTATTACTGACAGTGCTATGCGTCAACACAATGGTTATGTAGAAGCATCACTCAATGAAATGGGAGGATTGAAAGTGTGTTTGATTTTTGGTTTGAGCAAGGAAAATACAGTTTGAATGCTAATTTCCTTTGCCTTTGTTGTCTCCTCATCGCCTTTGAAAGTGCGTAAGCCTTGGCTACGCACCTTCAACCATCTTATATCCGTACCCGTCGCCTTTGAAGTTGCTGCAATCTAAGGTTGGCTGCGCTCTCTCAGCCCAATCAGATAGTGCCTCTATGCTCAGGGGCTTCGTTCGCTTGCCGCCTACACGTATCTTCAATTCCTTTGGGTATACACGGGATTTAAGAGGCTTGCTCATATAAATAAATAAATAAATAAATAAATAAATCGTCCTTAAATGTCTCACTTTCAAAACGCATGACTAATATTTAATTATTACTTGCATCAGTTTATGTAAGTTTTTTTATCGTTGATATTTATTGCGTTTTTAAGGAGAAATACGTTTATGTCTTCATCAATGACAATTAAGCAAAGGCTTACGATGTTTGTTGTGCTGGTGTGTGGAATCCAAGTTATTGTTGCTGCGTTTGTCTTTATACAATTGATGTTTACTGAAGAGCATATTACCGCAGTGGCAAAGCGAGATCTTCCTTTAACGATCGCATTAACAAAGGCAACAGAGCATCAATTAGAACAGCGTATCCATTACAACAGAGCCTTTAGGTTTGCTCTTAATTCTTATGAAAGTTCGGAAAATCAGGAAAATTATACGAAAGAGAAAAATGGCATTGATTCATATAGCACCTTAATCAAGAAAGAATGGGGTGTAATTGGAAGCTTAATTTCCAATATCATAGAAATGAGCAGCTCTGAAGAAGAAAAGGTCTATTTTCAGTCATTTTCTGAAGAACTCAATGAGATTTCCAAGAATCATCAAGCATGGGTCGATAATGTCAATGATATCTTTATTGCCCTAGAAGAGGGACGTTTTCAAAATGCAGAAGAACTTGATAAGGTCGTAATAGAAAAGGCCATCTCTACAACAACGCAGGTTGAACATTTATTAGATGAAATTGCAGAGTTTACAAAAGATGCGGTCAGAAGTATTGAGGATGAAACAGCAAGCCTAGAAAAAGCGGTGTTCATAGGGGCTCTTTTGGCATTGATTATTGCCATTGTGATGTCAAATATTATTCTAAAACGTATTTATGCTGGCTTGAATAAACTCTCTGAGGCTCTTTTAATACAAGCAAACGGTGATTTCAGTCAAAGAATTGTGACCGATGAACCTGGCATTATCGGTGATTTACAAAGAAACATGGAAGGCACACGTCAAAGTACCAATAGCATGATAGGGAAAGTCGCCCATGATGTTAGCAATGCAGTAAAAGCGTTGAATATGGCATCAGGTGCCGTGAAAAAGAACAGCGATGCTCAGAGTTCAGAGATCATGTTGGTTTCGAAAGCGGTAAATGAAATGTCAGCAACAGCCCAAAAAATTGCTAATAATGCCTCTTTAACGCAAGAGGCAACGGAAAGTGCATCCAATCAATCTTCAGAGAGCTTACGGGTCAATCAAGAGGCCATGAGCCAAATGAATCAATTGATTGAAAGTTTAACTCTTAGCAGTGCTGCATTGGCTGAACTTGAAAAAAACAGCACGAATATTGCGTCTGTTCTTGATGTGATTAAAGGGATTGCTGAGCAAACAAATTTACTGGCTTTAAATGCTGCGATTGAAGCTGCTCGGGCGGGTGAACAGGGACGGGGGTTTGCAGTCGTCGCGGATGAAGTTCGAAGTTTAGCCCAAAGAACCCATGACTCGACTTCAGAAATTGAAAGCATGATTGCTCAACTGAGCAGTGTGACAAAAGACGCGGTAGAAACAATGGGGAAAAGCTGTGAGATGGGAGATAAAACGATTGAGTTATCATCTCAATCTGCAGATTATCTTTCTCAAGCAAGCGATGCGACAACAAGAGTCACTGATATGAACTTTCAAGTCGCCAGTGCTGCGGAGCAGCAAAGTGGGGTTGTTGAGGAAGTAAATATAAATGTAAATAGGATCAGTGAAATGGCGAGCGAGAGTGCGCGAGAGGTTGCGAATCTTGTTACAGCGATGGATAAATTAAATGAAATAACCTTGAGCTTGGAATCTTCAGTTGGTCAGAATAGATAGTTTGGGTTAACGTAGAAAAAAGCAGGCTTCATGCCTGTTTTTTTTGTGCTTAAAATGCCCCGTTCTTTGGGATTAATATTCAAGATATCTGAAAATACAGTTAAAGCTGCAAGGGTGTTGGCTGCGTTCGTTCAGCCCAATCACATACTATGCTCAGGGGCTTTATTCGCTTGCCGCAGGCGCGCATCTTCAAGTGTCTGGGGTATAGCGCGCCTAAATAGAAAACGAAGGCGATTCACTTTTTAAGCCTTTAACAAAGTTGATTGAGCCAAAAAATATGGGATTTAAATCCCGCCTAAATAGTTATTTTGACGCCAAGCTTCATAGCAAATGACAGAAACAGAATTGGCAAGGTTTAAGCTGCGGCTGGATGGCATCATTGGAACTCTAATTCGGCGCTCTAGAGCAAAACCTTCACGGATCTCTTCTGGCAGCCCTGTTGTTTCAGAACCAAATAAAAAGACATCCCCATCTTTAAATTGAACATCAGAATGTGGTCGACTTCCTTTCGTTGTGCACGCAAATATTCGGCATTCACCCATAGATTCTAGGAATGCTTGATAATTTGGATAACGGATGACGTTTGTGAGGCTTTTGTAGTCTAATCCTGCGCGGCGAAGTTTTTTTTCTTCAAAATCAAATCCAAGCGGTTCAATAAGATGAAGTTTACAGCCTGTATTTGCTGAAATTCGAATGATATTTCCTGTGTTTTGAGGGATTTTGGGTTCGTGAAGGGCAATGTGAAACATGGTAATCAATTCGTCAAGGTTAAGAAAAAATGCAGTATATACCTAAATCGGATAAAGGTGGACAGAGGGCAAGACAAAGAAGAGTCTATAAAAAAGGTGAAGTAAACTCTTCACCTTTTGTTCATTTGAAACTGAATTTTTGATCAGTTCTTCATTTTGGCCGCAGCTTGAACAATGGATGCAAAATCAGTTGCGTTTAATGATGCACCTCCTACCAATGCACCATCAATGTCAGGTTGCATAAAGTAAGTTGCAGCGTTTTCAGGTTTAACAGAACCCCCGTATTGGATTATGATTTTTTTCGCGATAGTGTCACTTTTTTGAGCGATATGTGAACGGATCCCAGCGTGAATACGTTGTGCATCATCCGGCGTTGCAGCTTTGCCAGTACCGATAGCCCAGATAGGTTCGTATGCGATAATTACACCGTCAAAAGCTTCAACGCCTTGCGCATTGATGATGGCATCAAGTTGACGCGCACAAACTGTGAGGGTTTCTCCTGCTTCATTTTGGGCTTCAGATTCACCGATACAAATAACGGGTGTTAGGCCTTGCTCTTTCAGTACCGCCAGTTTTTTAGCAACAGAATCGTCTGATTCTTGATGATATTCACGACGTTCTGAGTGGCCAATAATAATATGAGTCGCACCAAAATCTTTCAGCATTTCAGGAGAGATGTCGCCAGTGAAGGCACCGCTGAGATTAATATCAACGTTTTGAGCACCAAGTATGATCTTGCTTTGGAGTTCATTTATCTGTTTTTCTGCGATATCAAGGTACATTACAGGGGGTGCAACCGCGACATCCACACCCTCGATACCAACTAATTGAGCGTCTAAATCTTTTAGAAGACTTGTGACCACGGCTTTATTGCCATTTAATTTCCAGTTTCCCATAATTAAAGGACGACGCATAAAATTTCTCCAAAATGTAATTTTTAATATGAGCCAAAGTGCTTAACAAGGGCTGTTCAATGCTGGAATCTTGAACGTTGTACTCGTTTTAAGACCAAATGTGAATAACAAATTTTCAGTGATGCTTTTTTCTCGATCAAATTATCGAAGTATTGCCTTCATCTTCAGGCTTTAAAAAAAAGTACTTCGTTCTCAATATCAAATTCCTCATGATTCCGATGGCATTAAAAGCACTTATCTTTTAATTTCAAGCGGGTTTAGAGAAAATTTTGGAACTCACCTAACCGTATGTTAGGTGCGAAGTCAAGAGGTAAGGGGTTTTATTTTTTTAGACGTAAAAATGCATTAAACACAAAATTTATGTTTTTTTAATTATAACAAATGGTTAATTGTCTATTTCAGCATTTTTCAAATAAATGGATAGGGTGGGCTTTAATATGGATTGGATGGGGAAGGTTTCATCAAGAGAAAGAAAATTAAAATGGGTTTGAAAAAGAAGCGGATTATTCCACTTCTTTAATGGATGTAAAATTAATTTCCTGTCGTCATTGTTTGGACGTTTGATCGCGGTTGTAATGTTGTAACGCTTGCTGTTTTATTTGTCATTGATGCTGGATTATTGAGTGCTGTTGAGAAGTGACTGAATTTTTTGATGAGCTCTTTCATGAGCAATACATTTATTTGATTGGGATTTTTCCCCGTTTCTATCACTCTGTTTATGTGGCTAAGTTGCGCCCTAAGAGTAGGTTGCATTCTTTTGCTTGCCGTTGCAATAAAAGCTTCGCTCATTTCAATTCGAAGCGTTTCAAGTTCTTGTGGATCCTTTTCTGCTAGTGCTTTTAATTCGTCAAATGAAGGTAAGGTTTTCATGGCATAACTCCTGTTGTCGCTCATGACTTGGGTATGAATATATGCGCAAAACCGAGTGAAAATATTGGGAGGGTGATTCATAACTGAGACTGTTAAGATTTTTGAAAAGAACTCATTGTCCACTTGTTGATTAAATCATTGATTTTAATTTAATTTAATTTGTTTTGTGAATGAGATTCTAATTTGTAAGAATTAAACTGAAAGGGAGGGGGAGGTTATATCAAGACACTTGAAGTTGCGTGTAAGCAGCAAACGAGTGAAGCGCCTGAACATAGATGGACTTTATACCCAAGGCACTTGAAGATGCGCGCCTGCGGCAATCGACTGAAGGCCCTGAGCATAGATGGACTCTGTGATTGGCCTGAGCGAGAGCTGCCAAAACCAAGGCAGTTTCAAAGGCGACGGGTATAGAGGTAAAAGGGGGTTATCTCCCCCTATTTTAAGCTGAAGGTTACCAATACTGTTCTGTTGTAATGTGCCCGGGTTTACGGCGTAAATTTTTTTCAAACCCTTTTTGAATGAGTAAATGGCGCACATCTTTCACCATGTGTGGGTTGCCGCACAGCATGATTTGGCTTCGTTCTGGAGCAAGAGGAAGAGCCACAATGCGCTCTAGCATTCCATCTTTCAAGGCATGAGTAATTCGGCCTGATAATGCTTCAATGTTTGGCTCTTGTGTCACGAAAGGCTGAACAATGATTTGATCCTTGTGTTTTGATTTGAGTATATTGATTTCGGCTTGGTAACTTAAATCAGCAGAAAAGCGAACACCATGCACAAGAACCACTTTCCGAAAACGTTGCCAAACTTCATTTTGATGCAAAATTGAAAGAAAAGGCCCGATGGCCGTCCCTGTAGATATCATCCAAAGGTGTTCACTTTGTGGGATTTCATTCAGCGTGAAGAATCCGTTTGCTTCTTTGGTTATCATCAAATTGTCTCCTGCTTCAAGGGCATGAAGACGAGGAGAGAGCAATCCATCCGCAACACGTGTAGCGTAAATTTCTTGATATTTACTGTCGGGGGGATTGACATAAGAATAAGCGCGTTGGATCAGTTTTCCGTCAATTTCAAGTCCAAGTTTTGTAAATTGCCCTGCCAAAAATGGCGCGATATCTGCTTTTAAAATCAAGCTAAAAAGATCTCGATTCCAATGTCGATTTTCAATCACTTCCGCTTTTATCCATGTTCCCATAGACCCTCCTAAACGGTTGATTCTTTAAGTTTAATATATTGATTTGATGCTGTTGAAATTTAATGCGTTTTTTATGTTTTCTGAAAATTGTTTTGCATTTCTAGCCAGGCCATAAAAGAAATTTTTATTTCATTTTCTGACATTGGATCTGTTTGATAAGTGAAAAGGCTCTCTTGAGCGATTTGTGACTCTGAGGGAATATCTCCATCTTTAGCCTCTAAGATATGCTAAAGCATTGAGTTTATCTCTTAAATTATGGAAATCTTTGGATGTGTTTCGATATTGTTCCAATGTCTTTTTATTGAATGAGCAAATCATTTTTGCTGGAAGTGTTTAAATCCAAAGGTACGGAGATTGCTCTGTCTTTGTTAGTAAAGATAAAATTGTTTTTCAAGGCATATATATTTTTGAGATAGGCTTCATAACATCGAGACAATGGGCTCTTCTTTTGACGAAATGAATAAAAAACAAACAATCCTATAACCTCTTAAGCAAATAGAATCCAACTAACTAGACTATATCCAAACAAACTGAACTTGCGTGCCGATTGAATTTGAATGAACGTCATTTTCATATTGTTTGACCTATAAAGCCTAAAAATAAAGCGCTGGAGGAGGGAAGATGGCTGAGAATAATAAGATTTTTTTTCGAAATATATTGATGTTTATTGCGGCTGGAGTGCTCTTAGCCAGTTTGGGATATGAGTACATTCGTTATCAAGAGAAATACCCCGAAACAGACGACGCGTATGTACATGCAAATATCCTTTATATTGCACCTTTAGTTCATGGGAAATTGACAGCTGTGAATGTAAACGATTTTCAACATGTTGATAAAGGAATGGTTATTGCCCGCATTTCTTCTGGTCTTTTTCAGGCTCGCCTTGATCAAGCTCAAGCTGCTTATGAAAGTGCCACAGCACAAAATAAAGGAACGAGTGACGCCATCGTTGGAGCCAGTGCCGAAATAAGATCCTCTAGCGCCCAACTTTCAGATATACAAGAAAAGTACCGACGTAATATGCTCTTGGTTAAAAAGGGTGTTCTTTCAAAACAAACGGGTAATGATTTAAAAGCAGCGCTTTCTGCGGCTAAAAATAATCTTGATTTGGCTCGTTCTCATATGCTGCAATTAATCAATGAACAAGGCCACTCAGGCAAAGAAGCCCCTGGCGTAAAACAAGCGGCTGCGGCCTTATCTGAAGCGAGCATTAATCTTTCTTACACGGAAATTGTGGCCCCTGTTTCAGGCCGATTAGGCAAAGTGAATGTACGACCTGGGAGTGTGGTCTCTCCCGCGCAAGCGATGATGCCATTGGTTGAAGATGATTCTTTTTGGGTTCAAGCAAATTACAAAGAAGATCATTTAAAATATATTCAACCCGGTATGACGGCCCGTATTGTGCTTGATATGTATCCTGAAGTCGCTTTTCAGGGAAAAGTAATTGCAATTTCTCCCGCAAGTGGTTCCTCTTTTTCTTTACTTCCTCCTGAAAATGCAACGGGAAACTGGGTAAAAGTGCCGCAGCGTTTTCCTGTCAAATTGAGCATTGAAAGAAAACGCGCTCAACCTGCGTTTCGTGTTGGTGCAAGTGCAACTGTCACGGTTAATTCCTCCTCTTTAGAGGTTTCTTTTGATGCAAAGCAATAGTGACGAAACGCTAAATCAAGGGACTTTATCGACAGGCGCTTTACCTGCAGGGCCTGTGCGCACCATGATCACTTTGACCGTCATGCTTTCTGCCATTATGGTTTTGCTTGATATGACGATTGCAAATGTGTCTTTACCTCACATGATGGGGGCTTTGGGGGTGACATCTGAGCAGATCACTTGGGTATTGACCTCGTATTCTATGGCTGAGGCTATCTGTATACCGCTTGCAAGTTTCTTGAGTTTAAAGATGGGC
Source organism: uncultured Enterovibrio sp. (assembly GCA_947040595.1). Taxonomy (GTDB): domain Bacteria; phylum Pseudomonadota; class Gammaproteobacteria; order Enterobacterales; family Vibrionaceae; genus Enterovibrio. The sequence goes on from CAMRBZ010000003.1 coordinate 22,523, forward strand.
GTTAGGCGATTATTGTTGGTGTCTGTTGCAGGATTTATTACAACCTCGGCACTTTGTGGTCAAGCGGATTCATTAACGGAGATGGTTATTTTTCGCACGCTTCAAGGGGGATTTGGGGCGGCTGTTATTCCCTTATCGCAATCTATCATGGTTGAAATTTATCCGAAAGAAGAACGTGGAAAAGCGATGGCATTGTTTGCTGTTGGTATTTTGCTTGGGCCTATTTTGGGGCCGACAGTGGGTGGCATTATCACAGAAAACATGGATTGGCGTTGGATTTTTTATGTTAATGTGCCTATTGGTGCTGGTTGTTTATTGTTGTTATATCTTTTTGTTCATCTTGATGGGCGCGGTAAATCAAGCATTGATTGGCCTCTTGTTTTTGGTATGGCCATCGGTATTGGACTTTTGCAAATGGTGCTTGAGCGTGGAAATGAAGACGGTTGGTTTTCTTCGAATACCATTTTATTTTCTTCCGTTATTGCGGTGATCGCTTGGATATTTTTTATTCGTCGCTCTTTTCGAACTCGCGGTGACATTGCGCCGATGTGGTTACTTAAAGATCGAAACCTTTTTGTTTCTTGCATTGTTATGAGCGGGTTTTCTATGGGGATGCTCGGCATTACACAATTGCAACCCATGATGCTTGAACAATTATTGAATTACCCAGTGGAAACAACGGGTTTTGTAATGGCTCCAAGAGGGATAGCTGCGGCGTTGGTTCTTCTTTCCATTGCGCCATTTATTGATCGTTTTAACCCGAGAGTGCTTATTTTTATTGGTTTATTGTTGAATTGCTTGAGCAGTTATTTAATGATGCAGTACTCGTTGGAGATTGATATCTCATGGATATTGTTCCCTAGCATCATTCAAGGTGCGGGTATGGGGTTGGTTTTCGCCCCATTAAGCCAGCTTGCATACACCACACTTTCGCCCAACCAAGTGGTCGGCGGCGCTGTTATTTTTAATTTGTGTAGAACGCTGGGTGGCTCTTTTGGGATATCCATACTCAATACCTTTTTCAGTCAAACGCAACAAAAAGAGTGGCATGCTTTGGGAGGTGGGGTGACACCGGACAACCCTGTCATTCAGCAATTTGCGGCCGCTCAACAAATTGGAATCACAGATCCTGGTTTCATTGCGCGAATTACACATGTATTGCAAGAGCAATCCAGTATGTTAGCTTTTGTTTATACATTTGGTTTTATTGCTATTTCTTATTTTTTATTGATTCCATTTTTACTCTTTTTTAAAAATAAAGCCGCAAATACACCTCCCGAATAACAGAATCAAGACGCAAAAAGCCTCTCAAAGAGAGGCTTTTTGTTTTTATACGCCTTGCCTTTGGATCTGCAGGGTTGTTGGTCGCGCCTTCAAAGTTCAATCACATAGAGCACTTATGCTCAGGGGCTTTTCGTTTTTTCTGCCTATACCTGTCGCCTTTGAAGCTGCATGGGTGTTGGCTACGTTCGTTCAGCCCAATCACATCGTCTCTCTATGCTCAGGGGCTTCACTCGCTTGGCGCCTACATGCATCTTCAAGTGTCTTGGGTATAGCTGTAACTTCGAATACCCTGGAGATAGGAAAAGGGATTTAAAGGATGATTTCTTTAATTATTTCATCTTTTCTATCGAGGTAGTGGGTTGATTGTATGCGACGAATTGTGCGGCATTTACCTCGAATTAATAAGGTTTCCGTTGTGGCTATGTTCCCTTTTCGCATGATCCCTTCTAATAGATCGCCTTTCGTTATCCCCGTTGCCGAGAAAATGACGTTATCACTGCTGGCCATATCGTGAAGCTGTAGACGTATATTGGTTTTGATGCCCATTTCATGACAACGCGCGATTTCTTGCTCTCCCAATAAGCGTGTTTCTTTTGTGTCTTCTTTCACTTGATGGCGAGGAAGTAAGCGCGCTTCCATGTCTCCTCCTAGAGCGCGGATCACGGCTGAAGAAATAACGCCTTCTGGTGCCCCGCCAATGCCATACATGACATCCACTTCGCTGTCTGGCATACAGGTTAAAACAGACGCGGCAACATCTCCGTCAGGCACGGCGAATACTTTGATCCCTTGAGCTTGCATGTCTGCAATGATTTTATCGTGGCGAGGTTTTGCTAAGATGGTGACGACAAGTTCATTAAGGGGTTTATCAAGTGCATGTGCGATATTGATCAAATTTTCTGAAAGAGGTAAATCAATGTTGATTGCTCCTTTTGCGCAAGGACCGACCACCAATTTTTCCATGTACATGTCTGGCGCTTTTAAAAAGCAGCCTTTTTCAGTGGCCGCTAAAACGGCAAGTGCATTGGATTGCCCCATTGCGGTCATGCGTGTGCCTTCGATAGGATCCACTGCAATATCTACTAAATCACCACCAGAGCCTACTTTTTCTCCAATATAAAGCATGGGCGCTTCATCTATTTCACCTTCACCAATCACGATTTCGCCGTTAATTTCGGTTTGATTAAGCAAAATTCGCATGACCTCAACTGCAGCACCGTCTGCTGCATTTTTATCGCCGCGTCCAAGCCATTTATGACCGGCCAATGCTGCGCCTTCTGTGATGCGTGAAAAAGCTATCGCTAAGTCGCGTTTCATTTCATCTCCGAGTGGTTGAGGTGTAAATATTTGTTCTGCATAATAAAAGAGCATGCAGGGCATCAGTGTTGCGCGGATTTTAGCATAACAAAAAGAACGACGTTTTGTTTTTATATCGCCGTTTTGTTGAAAAAACGGTCAGTATAATTCCCAGCCTTTGGCGCGTTCAATGGCTCGCAGCCAGCCTTGGTAGCGACGTTCTCGTTTACCATCATCAATACAGGGGAGAAAAACCCGCTCGATATGTATTTTATTTTCTATTTCATCAATGTCTTTCCAAAAACCAATGGCCAAGCCTGCAAGAGAGGCTGCGCCAAGGGCTGTGAGTTCTGTTATTTTAAGTCGTTGCACTTGAGTGTTTATAATATCTGATTGAAATTGCATTAAAAAATTGTTTGAAACTGCGCCGCCATCGACTTTCAAAAAAGGAAGCTTAATGCCTGAATCGGCTTCCATTGCTTTAATCACATCCAAAGATTGATAAGCAATGCTTTCTAAGGTTGCACGGATAATATGATTTGCATTTATGGATCGCGTCAATCCAAGAATGGCCCCTCTTGCATAGGGATCCCAATAAGGGGCACCTAAGCCTGAAAAGGCAGGGACGACATAAATACCTTCGGATGATTTCACTTGTGTGGCGTAGTATTCAGAATCTTTTGCATGACGTATTAAACGCATTTCATCTCGAAGCCATTGAACAGACGCCCCCCCCATAAAAACAGACCCTTCAAGAGCAAAAGCCCAATCGCCATGACGATCGCATGCAAGCGTTGTGAGCAGGTTGTTTTTAGAGGTCACTTTCTTTTTACCTGTGTTCATGAGTAAAAAGCACCCTGTGCCGTATGTGTTTTTAGTTTGCCCCGGCTCGACACACATTTGTCCAAATAAAGCCGCTTGTTGATCTCCGACGATTCCCGCAATAGGTGTTCTGAGTTTGCTGTTACTGTCTATTTTTATTTCACCATAAACACCAGAAGAAGCTTTTACTTTGGGGAGCATGCTTAAGGGAATGTTGAGAATGTCGAGCAGCGTTTTGTCCCATTGACGGGTATTTATATTGAAGAGCATGGTGCGACTGGCATTTGTAAAATCAGTGATGTGGACGTGCCCTTGAGTCATTTTCCAAATGAGCCAGGTTTCAACTGTGCCAAATAATAGATGCCCGTTTTGAGCCTGCTCTTTTGCGCCTTTTACGTTATCAAGGATCCATTTTATTTTGGTGCCAGAAAAATAGGGGTCGATAACCAAGCCTGTTTTTTCTTTAATTGATTCTTGATGACCCTCTTTTTTTAATTGTTCACAAATACCCGCTGTTCGGCGGCATTGCCACACAATGGCATTGTATATGGGTTTGCCTGTGTGTTTATTCCAAACGATGGTGGTTTCACGTTGGTTTGCGATGCCGATTGCTGCAATTTTTTCAGCTGAAATGCCCGATTTTTTAAGTACATCCTGTAACGCGCTGTGTTGGGTGTTATAAATTTCGACAGGATCGTGTTCAACCCAACTTGGCTGAGGATAAATTTGAGTCAATTCGCGTTGAGAAATGGCGATAATTTTGGTGTTATGATCAAATATAATCGCACGTGAGCTTGTAGTGCCTTGATCTAAAGCCACAATAAATTTTGATTCTATGCTCAAAGAAAACCCCTTTCTTTTTTCTTGCTTTATTCTCTCAGGGTAGCTAAAAATGCCTTTCGAAGATGTTTGTGAAAAAAGACTTAAAGCAAGAAAAAGAGAATCGAAACCGAAGAGATTTGAAGATGCCCCCAAGCTTCCTGCCGCTTCAAAAGCGACAGGTATAGGTGGCTGTGTGATTTTGTAGCGCTTTGAACCCCCCAATTCAGTATTGATAAGGACGTTTTAGTGAGCAGTACGATTGGCAATAAAATCGCAAGGGATGAATACCCTACACCGAGTCCCACTGTAAAGGCTCTATTAAGCAAGTTAACCTTAAAATCAAACGACACTTTTTTAGAGCCATGCAGAGGTTCTCGTAATATTTTTGACCGAATCGATTTACCCGAAGAACAAAAATTTTGGGCTGAAATCAATGAAGGTGTCGACTATTTAACCGCTTCATTTTCTCCAAAAGATGTCATTATCACCAATCCACCTTTTAGCTTAACGATTGAGTTTTTGAGAAAATCCCTTTCTGAATTAGCCCCCAATGGCACGCTTGCTTATTTACAAAGAGTGAATTTTCTTGGCTCAAAATGCAGAGTTGATTTTTGGGCTGAAGTAGGATTCCCGAATAAGACGCCCGTCATTATTCCCAGACCTCGGTTTGTAAACGGCGGCTCTGATAGCTGTGAATACATGTGGATGATATGGGATAAAGGCAACCGATTTAGAGACCTTCCAAACGGAATAAGCCACATTATCAGTCAATGATATTTACTTTATACCCAAGATATTTGGAGTTGCAGGTAGGCGAAAAGAACGAAAAGTGCTTGAGAATCCTACATTAATTTTTTAATTCAACTGCTTGAGGAATGTTGTAACGTGGCAAGGAATCTGATTAATTTTGACGCCCGCTTGATGGGTTTTTGAAAAGGCATTAAAAAAGAACCCCAATGACAGGGTATGAAATGTCATTGGGGTGGAATAAAAGACGGCTTTTAAGCGTTATAAAATAATTTCGCCCATGATAAAGCCGAAGCCTACAGCCGTGCAAATGGTGACCACTCCGGGCACAAAGAAGGGGTGATTAAAGACCAGATTACCGATTCGGGTTGAGCCTGTGTCATCCATTTCAACGGCGGCCAGCAGCGTTGGATAGGTTGGAAGTACAAATAAGGCGCTAACGGCGGCAAAAGAAGCAATCGCGGTTAATGGTGCAACACCAATTGCAAGGGCGGCAGGCATGAGTGCTACAGTGGTCGCACCTTGTGAATACAGCAGCATGGAAGCAAAAAAGAGCACCATTGCAAGCATCCAAGGGTGTTCTGAGAGTAACGTTCCTGCCACTTCTTTGATTTCGTTTACATGCCCGTTAACAAACGTGGTTCCAAGCCATGCAACCCCTAATACACACACGCATGCCGTCATACCAGAACGAAACGTGGGAGCAGAAGGGATTTTTGCAGCGTCAATGCCTGTTGTTAAAACGATCAAGGTTGCAGCGGCCAACATGAAAGTCATGATGGCTTCATTTCTGCCCAAAACTGGATTTTCAATCAGGCCAATGGAGTCTGAAATGGCAGCAGCGTAGCCAACCACAAGCACAATGGCGGCAATGAAAATAAAGGTGGCTTTTTTGGCTGTTGGGGCAATTTCGCGCTTTGTTGTACCTTGTAATTTGATAAGACCTTTCGCAAGACGGCTTTGGTATTCAGGATCATCTTTTAGCTCTGCGCCAATAAAATTGGCAACAAAGGCACCGACCATGCAAGCGGCAAAGGTGGTGGGGATACAAATAGAAAGTAAAGTGAGGTAATTGATACCAAAAGGATCAAGAATGCCAGAAAAAAAGACCACAGCCGCTGAAATAGGAGAGGCCGTAATGGCAATTTGAGACGCAACAACCGCGATAGAAAGCGGACGTGAAGGGCGGATCCCTTGCTCTTTAGCAACTTCAGCAATCACGGGAAGTGTTGAAAATGCAGTGTGTCCTGTTCCTGCCATCAAGGTCATTAAATAGGTTACAATCGGGGCATAAAATGTGATTTGTTTTGGATTCCTACGAAGGAAATTTTCTGCTTTTTCAACCAACCAATCCATTCCTCCAGCCACTTGCATTGCTGATATGGCCGTGATAACGGACATGATAATCAGTATGACATCGACAGGGATGTAACCTTGGCTTGTTGGCATACCTAAACACAAAGACAAAACAATGACACCCGCTCCGCCTGCTAAGCCTATCCCTATTCCACCAATGCGTGCACCTAGAAATATAAAGGTAAGTACAACGAACAATTCCATTGCGATCATAAAAATATCCTTAAAAATAATTTAAAAGGGTTTTGAACAAACCCTTTTTTTGTTTAGTTGAAACGTTTTGCTTTATATTGAGGGTGCATTAAGTTTTCAATGGAGAAAATATCATCCAGCTCAACTTCTGTGAGTAACCCACGCTCCAGCACGACCTCTCGTACGCTTTTTCCGGTTTGAGCGCAAATTTTACCGACAATATCGCCTTCATGGTGACCAATGTACGGATTAAGATACGTCACAATTCCAATTGAATTGAAAACGAAGTTTTCACAAACTTCTTTATTAACGGTGATCCCACTAACGCACTTGTCAGCAAGATTGATACAGGCATTTGATAAAATATCAATCGACTCAAATAAAGCTTGTCCGATAACGGGCTCCATCACGTTGAGCTGAAGCTGTCCGGCTTCTGCTGCCAATGTGAGAGTGATGTCATTGCCGATGACTTTAAAGCAAACTTGGTTAACCACTTCGGGAATAACGGGATTCACTTTTGCAGGCATGATAGAGGATCCGGCTTGCATTTCAGGGAGGTTTATTTCGTTAAAACCAGCACGCGGGCCAGAAGACAACAAACGTAAATCGTTACAAATTTTTGAAAGTTTTACCGCGAGGCGTTTCAGGGCACTGTGTACCATGACATAAGCGCCACAATCGGATGTGGCTTCAATCAGATCTTCAGCAGGCGTGCAATTGAGGCCTGTGATATCCGCTAAGCGTTGAACTGCAAGTTGCTGATAACCAATAGCGGCATTAAGACCGGTTCCTATCGCTGTTGCACCTAGATTGACTTCTAACAGCAATTCAGCTGTGTATTTTAGATTTTTTGTTTCTTCTTTTAATAAGGTCGCAAATGCGTTGAATTCTTGTCCGACTGTCATGGGGACGGCATCTTGAAGCTGAGTGCGACCCATTTTCAGTATTTTGCTGTTTGCTTTTGCTTTTTCATGAAATTCATTTTGCAAATGCGTGATGGAGTGAGCCAGTTTTAAGATGCTGTTATAAACGGCGACACGAAAACCTGTTGGGTAAGCACAGTTGGTTGATTGGCTTTTGTTTACATGGTCATTTGGGTTGATGATCTCATAGTGACCTTTTTTCTCTCCCATCAGTTCAAGAGCAAGGTTTGCAATGACTTCGTTTGCATTCATGTTGACCGACGTTCCTGCACCGCCTTGATAAACATCAGAGGGAAATTGATCCATGCATTTTCCTGTTTCCAAAATAAGATCACAGGCTTGAATGATGTAATCAGCAACTTGAGAAGGGATCACACCCAATTCTTTGTTGGCCATTGCAGCCGCTTTTTTAGTGAAAATCATGCCACGAATGAATTCTGGGATGTCTGAAATAGTGTTTTTAGAGATATTGAAGTTTTCAATTGCACGCAAGGTGTGGATCCCATAATAAGCATCAATGGGAACTTCACGTTGACCCAGGAGGTCTTCTTCTGTGCGGGTTGTTAGATTCGGAGTGGATAATATTTGTTCTATATCAAGTAAATCAGACATTGTATACCTTCATTTATTAAAAAATTATTTTTAGTGAGGATGTTTTTATGAATGAAGCATTTTACACTCGAATCATTCTGAAAAAATGAACGGAAATGGAAGTTGAAGCAAAATGAACTTGCGGTATATCGCAAATAAAGAATTTTTTATCAAAATAAGCTCAAATTGTGTTAGGAGGCGATGAAGGGCTATTTTTAAAATTCGGCTGTCGACACAAAAATGTTATTTCAAATTGATTTGAAAAAATGGATGTTGAAATAAAACAATCCACTTTGATTCATTTTTGTGGCGATCTTAGTTAGAGGGGATATCAAGAAAGTATATATTTAAGTAATTGAAAGTAAAAATATTATGTCTAATTAGTGACGGTCATTTTTTTAAATTGACAGCCGCTTTAGCCCGTTTTCCAATCTCGTCCCAACGCCCTTCTTGAATCAAATTCTGTTCAACCATCCAGCTTCCTCCACAGGCAAGCACTCTTTCAATGGCAAGGTAGTCATTGATATTTTCCTGCGTGATGCCGCCTGTGGGAATAAATTTCACTTGGGTATAAGGTGCAAGAAGGGCTTTAAGCATATTGATGCCACCGGATGCCTCTGCGGGGAAAAATTTCAGTGTTGTGAGTCCCATTTCTAAAGCCAGCTCGACAGTCGTTGGGTTATTGACGCCAGGAATGATGTCTATGCCTATTTCTTGGCATGCAATCACAGTGTTAGGGTTAAAGCCGGGTGATACTATAAAGTTAGCTCCGGCCTTTTTGGCCATAATGGCCTGTTCGCGATTGAGAACCGTGCCAGCGCCTATCAGCATATCGGGGTGTGTTTCTCGCAGTAAACGAATGCCCTCGACGGCGGCATTTGATCGGAAAGTGATTTCAGCTATGTTTAAGTCATTTTCTATCAGTGTCTTAGCCAAAGGAATAATATCTTGTGCATGCTCGAGGGTAATGATTGGAATAATTTTAATGGCTGCGATCTGTTGGTCCAATGTGATCATTGAAAGTGTCCTTTTGGTCATCATATTTAAATAATTGACGAATTTCTATTCAAAATGCACTTCTGGGATTGTGAGATTGCGAGAGAGGAATGAACGCCTTTTTGTTTAATGGAGCAAGGGTGTATTTTTGCATGAATATTCCTTTAAGATTTATGACTATTTGTTAACAATTTAAAACGATTTTTTGGAATGCGTTAAGGCACAGATCATATCCTCAATATACCTCTCACCTTTGAAGTTGCTGCGCTCTCAAAGTCTAATCACATAGAACACCTATGTTCAGTGGTTTTGCGTTTTGAACGCCTAGCTGTAACCTCCAATATCTTGGGTACATCGAAAAATTACGCCGTGTTCTCCGTGATGTTTTTTGTGCAATATTGGAATAAGGACCTCATGGGATGGGTATCACTTGCCTGCCGCCTGGCTGCATTTTTAAGTCTCTTGGGTATATTGCTTTTCAAATGAAGATTAATTAAAAACAATATTATCTTCTTATTTGAATCGAAATTTAATGTTCATTTGTTTTTTTTTTGTTCGTTTGAGTTGTAAATACTTATTTGAAAGGTGCGAGCAAAGTCATGCGCCGTTAGAATAGAGCTTTTAGGAACAAGTGAGGTTTCAGGTCTTATTTGTGATACCTTAGAGAAAACTGCGCAAAGCGCTTGGATAATTTTAAAAAGGTGATTTTGATGTCGATAGAAATTCTAGAAAAGCTTGAAACTAAAGTTCAGTTGGCGGTGGATACTATTTCTCTTTTACAACTGGAAATTGAAGAGTTAAAAGAAAAGAATGACACTTTGGGGCTTGAGTCAGATGCATTTCGTGAAAATCGCGATACATTAGATAAAGAAAATGAGCGTTTGCGTCTTGATCATGAAGCGTGGCAAGAGCGTATTCGTAACTTGTTGGGTAAAATTGAAGAAATAGAATAAAAATTAAATCTGATAGGTTTTTCTTATTTCTTTTTAGTAAGCCACCTCCATTTACGAGGTGGTTTTTTTTGGGGGGCGGTTATTCGATATCGATTGGTTCTTGAGAGAGAATAACCCCGGTACTGTCTGCATAAATATGGTCTTCAGGGATAAAGGTGACACCCCCAAAATTGACAGGGATGTCAGTATCACCAATGCCTTGTGTATCTGCAGAAACAGGGATAGATGCAATGGCTTGTATGCCAATTTCGATTTCATCAAGAAGATCAACATCGCGAACACAGCCGTAAACAACTAAACCTTCCCAGTTGTTTTCACAAGCCAATGTTGCGATATCAGAATCCACTAATGCACGGCGTAATGAACCGCCGCCATCAATGAGCATGACACAGCCTTCACCATTTTCTTGCGCAAGCTGTTTAATCAATCCATTGTCTTCGAAGCATTTTACCGTTCTTATTTGGCCGCCAAAAGAGCGACGACCGCCGTATGAACTCATCATAGGTTCAAGTACATCGACCTGATCTAAGTATATGTCGCACAGTTCTGAGGTATTGTATTCCATAATCACGTCTCTTAGATGATACCTGGTCGGTAGACTGTTGTGAGGCTTTTCGCATAAATTGCGGCAGCGTGTTGCCAAAAAGTATAACGAGAAGATGAAGCATTGCAATGGAAGAAAACACAATTCCTTTTCTTCGAGTGAGCGTATCCTTAAAGCAGTATGCCTGCAATAAATAAGATGTTTGTTAATAATGCGACTTTTATTATATCCGCCATCATGGGCCGAAGACTTTCAGGGCTTGAGGACTGCCATACAGCTTTCCCGTGTTTGATCCCGAAAGGGATGGACAATACAAACAGCCAAGAATAAATCCCACCATCACAAAGAAGGGCAAAAACAGAAAAGAAAAGGTAGGAAAAAAACAACAAGGCTTGATGGTATATCCGTCCCCATTTAGGACCGATACGAACAATTAAGGTCATTTTTCCGCAGGCTCTGTCATTATCAATATCTCGTAAATTATTGATATTTAGAACACAAACAGCAAGAAGGCCGCAAGCTGTTGCGGGAAAAAAGATTTCAAGGTTAAACACTCCAGATTGAAGATAAAAACTGCCGCCAACCCCCAACCAGCCAAAGAAAATCAAAACAGAAAGATCGCCAAGTCCGCGATAGCCATAGGGTTTATTTCCAACCGTATAACAAATGGATGCCAAGATGGAAAGCCCCCCAAGCGCGATAAAAATCATGATCTCTGTCATTTTGTTGAATGCGCTTAAAACCAAGAGCAACCCCACGAATATTGTTAATATCGCATTGAATACAATTACTTTTTTCATCAGCTTGGGAGTGACTAATCCTTGCTGAATGGCACGCTTGGGCCCAAGGCGTGCATCGCTGTCGGTTCCTTTTATTGCGTCGCCGTAGTCATTGGCTAAGTTAGATAAAATTTGGAGTAAAAGAGCGGTGATGATTGCAAATATCATCAAGTGATAAGAAAAATCTGAATGATTAATCGCCAGAACGCTTCCGCAAAAAATGGATGCAATAGCCAAAGGAAGCGTTTTAGGGCGTGCGGCATCAAGCCAAATCTTAAAAATGGAGGAGGACATAGTTGTCAACTTCAATTAAAAAAAGCGGCGCTTATTATTGGCGTTTTTTATCGGATGAGCAATATATACCCGTCGCCTTTGAAACTGCGTGGGTGTTGTCTGCTCTCGCACAGGCCAATCAGAGAGTCCATCTATGCTCAGGGTCTTCAGTCGTTTGTCGCAGGCGCGCATCTTCAAGTGTCTTGGATATAGAAAAATAAATGCATGAAAAAAAGGCAGCCAACGGGCTGCCTTTAAAAAACAAAGAGAGGAATCAAAGAATGAAGCGGTTGAGATCTTCGTTGTCGATAAGTGCATCTAAATGAGATCGAACGTAGTCTGCATCAATGACAAAGGCGTCTCCGGCACGTTCGCTTGCATCAAAGGATATTTCATCCATAAGACGTTCAATGATGGTGTGTAAGCGACGAGCCCCGATGTTTTCTGTTTTCTCATTGACACGCCAAGCGGCATTGGCAATTTCTTCAATCCCTGCGTCTGTAAAGGAAAGGTTGACTTTTTCCGTTTCCATTAAGGCGCAATATTGCTCAGTGAGAGAAGCATTGGGCTCTGTCAATATGCGTTTAAAGTCAGAGGCCGACAAGGCTTCCAATTCGACTCGAATAGGCAAGCGCCCTTGCAGTTCTGGGATCAAATCAGAAGGAACGGACACCTGAAATGCACCTGAGGCAATAAACAAAATATGATCTGTTTTTACCATTCCATGTTTGGTTGAAACTGTGCTGCCTTCGATGAGGGGAAGCAAGTCTCTTTGTACGCCTTCGCGAGAAACGTCAGGACCTGAGCTTTCACCGCGCTTACAAATTTTGTCAATTTCGTCGATGAAGACAATGCCGTTATTTTCTACTGAAAAAATAGCCTCTTCTTTGAGTTCTTCTTGATTAACGAGCTTGGCGGCTTCTTCTTCAGCAACGGCTTTTAATGCGTCTTTGAGTTTCATTTTCCGCTTTTTGGGCGAGCCTGCGCCACCCAGATTTTGAAACATCCCTTGCAGCTGATTGGTCATTTCTTCCATGCCGGGAGGGGCCATGATTTCCAAGCTCATTTGGGGGGCGACGAGGTCAATTTCGATCTCTTTGTCGTCAAGCTTCCCTTCTCGGATTTTTTTTCGAAAATTTTGACGTGTTGAAGAGTCTTCTTTTGGTTCATCAGATTGCCCCCAAGCATCGCGTGGGGGGGGAATTAAGATGTCCAAAATGCGCTCTTCAGCGCGTTCTTCTGCAAGGTTTTTAACTTTCGCGATGGCTTGTTGGTTCGTCATTTTAATCGCAACGTCTGTTAAATCACGGATGATGCTTTCGACTTCTTTACCAACGTAACCGACTTCAGTGAACTTAGTGGCTTCGACTTTAATGAAAGGCGCATTGGCCAATTTGGCTAATCGGCGGGCAATTTCGGTTTTACCTACACCTGTAGGTCCAATCATTAAGATATTCTTGGGTGAGACTTCCGCACGTAAATCCTCATTGAGCTGCATACGACGCCAGCGATTTCTTAATGCAATCGCAACAGCTCGTTTTGCTTTGTTTTGGCCAATGATATGTCGGTCGAGTTCGGAAACAATTTCTCGTGGAGTCATTTCTGACATATTGTGAATCCTATCTTAATAATCTAATTCTTCGATGGTTTGGTGGTGGTTTGTGAAAACACAAATATTGCCAGCAATGTTTAAAGATTTTTGTGCAATCTCGAGTGCGCTTAGCTGTGTATTTTCAAGCAAAGCAATTGCTGCAGATTGTGCAAAATTACCACCAGACCCTATTGCAATGAGGTCGTTTTCGGGCTGAATGACATCCCCATTGCCTGTGATAATAAGAGAGGCGGTTGCGTCTGCGACTGCAAGTAAGGCCTCTAAACGACGTAAAGCACGATCTGAGCGCCAGTCTTTAGCTAATTCAACGGCGGATTTTGTTAAATGACCTTGATGTAATTCTAATTTTCGTTCAAAGCGCTCAAAAAGAGTAAAAGCATCCGCGGTTCCACCTGCAAATCCAGCAATCACTTTATTTTGATATAGGCGGCGAACCTTGCGGGCATTGCCTTTCATTATGGTATTGCCCAGTGATACTTGGCCGTCACCAGCAATGACCACTTTGCCGTTGCGGCGAACAGAAACGATCGTTGTCACGGTTGAACCTCTTCTTCTTCTTCTTCATTTTCTGGTGAATACCAGTATTTCGGTAGATTAAGGCTAAACGTGGGGATAGAAAAGAATAAAATCAAGTGCAAAATAGATTTGTTGTCGCGGTTTGTTGATTATTTCATCCTATTGATGAAAAATCACTCCCAAAACCAAATTTCACAAGGTTCGATGCGATTTCTTCGTAAGAGATTACGATCGCGTTCAGCGTCTCGTTTGAAGGCATAAGGCCCGAGGACAACACGATGCCAAAATCCTGTTTTTCCTTTGTTTTTTTTGATGCTGCTTTCAAGGCCTTGAAAAGCAATCATGGCTTTGCGTTCGTTGGCTTGACTGGCCAATTTGTAGGCGCCGCATTGCATTAAATAAGGTCTATTTGAGATTTCTTGTTCTTTGGCTTCTACATGGATTTCTTTATTTTCAAGTCTTTCAATATAAGACCATTTTTCTTTTGGTTTCGGAGGGATTGTATTAATATTTTCTGGTTTTCGGGTGTCCTGTGTTTTTGTTTTTTCAGGCTCAGGGGTTTTTGAAAGAAAATAGAGGCCAGTACCCAAACCGAGCATCAATACAAAAGCGGTTATCGCCCATTTCACAGGAAATAAGGTTGGATTTGCTTTTTTTTTGTTATTTCGTGTTTGTTTACGCGGCGCTTTTCCGCGTTTGACATAGTCTCTTGTTGCCACAGGATTTGTATTTCTTTTTTATTAGTGGGGAATATATGGTACTGACAAGCCTGAAAGTGTGCCAGTACCAAATGCAAAATTAACGTGATGGCGGTGCAACGCTTTCACGTATTACCAGTTGTGCGTCAAGCAAGCGAGAGCCTATTTGAACCTCATTGCCTTTTAGCATCTTCAAAAGCAGCAACATGGCTTGCTGTCCTATCTCATAACGCGGTTGGGACATGGTGGTCAGCGCAGGATCGCAAAATTCTGCAAATCGAATGTCATCAAAACCAATGATCGAAATATCTTGTGGAACACGAAAACCTAAACGTTTTGCCTGTTGCATGGCCCCAATTGCAAGTACGTCAGAATGACAAAATACAGCCGTAGGGGGGTTAGGCAAAGCAAGTAAGCAGCTCATAGCGCGCGCGCCGAGGGCAAAGCTGCCATCTCCAGAGACGGTGTAGGCGGGGTTCACGCTTGTGCCTGCTCGGCGTAAGGCTTGTTGGTAGCCTTGAATACGAAATTGCGTTAAAGCTCCTTTCGGATCAGCGGTTATTTGCGCGATCTGTTTGTGGCCGATTTTTGTTAGATAATTAACCGCTTCAAAGGCGGCAGTGAGATTATCAATGTGGACCGTCGGGAGTTCAAGATCCGGTGAAAACTCGCATGCCATGACCAAAGGAGGAAGATTTTTTTGTTCCGCCTTACTGATATCGAAAGGAATATTGGTTCCTAGAAGCAGCATTCCGTCGGCTTGTTTTGTGAAAATAAGATTTACAAAAGAGTTTTCTCGTTTTTTTTGTTGGCCGCTGTCGCCAAGCAAGACAAGGTACCCGTGCTCTGCCGCTGTTTCTTCAATTCCTCGAATAATGTCGCTGTAATAAGAGTCACAAATATCCGGAACAATGGCAATAATGGTTTTACTTTCGTTACGGCGTAGATTTCTTACCAATGAATTCGGACTGTAACCCGCGTCAATGACTGCTTTTTCAACTTTCTTTCGGGTCGATGTGGATACTTTTTCCGGATTCATCAGTGCACGAGAGACAGTGGCTGTTGAAACGCCAGCCAACTGGGCAACATCCTTCATTGTCGCCATAGACGTTATTCCTTTTCACTTATTAGGTGGCAAGCTCTTGCTGTGGAAAGTGACAGCAAGTTGGCTTTTTTATATGCGTTATATCTTAAACATATGATGAAGCATTAAACATGTTTCTCTTAACACTCCTTAAGAGAAATGCGTGATATTGCTCGGTATAACAAAAGGAAGTTGAATCAGCTCATATCTTGGGGCTCTATATCGAGGGACCAGCGCACTTTATTTGAAAGAGGAAGAAGACGGATTGCGAGCAATGCTTGAGAAAGTCTTTGGAGTAAGATTTGTCGAGTCGGCGCTTGAAAAATCAGCTGCCATCGAAAGCGTCCAGCACGGCGATGCAAAGGCGCCGGGAGAGGCCCCATAAGAGCGCATTGGGTTTCTATTGGCGTCGCCTCTAATGCGGTACGGGTTTGCTGAAGAAATTGCTCAACCTGCTCACTTTGATTTCCTTCTGCGCGAAAAAGAGCAAAAAAACTAAAAGGCGGTAATTGTGTTTCCTTCCTTTCTTTCAAGGCGGCACGCGCAAAATGACAGTAATCTTGACTGATAAGGGATTGTAATAAGGCATTGTCTGGGTGATGCGTTTGAAGCAAAACATAACCGGGTTTATAAGCGCGTCCGGCACGCCCTGCCACTTGCACGAGCAACTGAGCTAATCGTTCTGGAGCGCGAAAATCATTGCAAAAAAGAGCGCTGTCAACGTCGATGAGCGCGACGAGAGTCACATCGGGGAAATGATGCCCTTTGGCCAGCATTTGAGTGCCAATGAGTATTTGATATTCCTTGTTGTGAATGGCGTTTAAATAATTTTCCAGAGCACCTTTTCTGCGTGTGTTGTCCCTGTCTATTCGGATTGTTTTGTATTCAGGAAATAATGTCGTTAATTGCGTTTCAAGCTGTTCTGTTCCGACCCCGACCGTGATGATTTGTGTGGATCCACAACTTTCACATTGAGGCATAATCGCGCGATGCGTTCCGCAGTGATGACAACGAAGTTGGTTTTCTTTTTGGTGCAAGGTGAAATAGGCGTCGCAGCGTTTACAGGCGCACAGCCAACCGCATTCATGGCACATTAACGCCGGAGCATACCCACGGCGATTTAAAAACAGCATGACTTGATTGCCTTGAGAAAGATGCTTGCGCATTTCTGCAATAAGTGGAGCTGACAAACCAGCCTCAAGATACAACCCCCGGACATCCAATAAACTTTGCTTGGCTTTGAGTGCATTTCCCGCTCGTACTGTCAAAAGAAGATGATGATATTTTCCTGAAAGGGCATTGTTTAAGCTTTCAAGTGAGGGGGTTGCAGAGCCTAGAAGGACCGGGATTTTTTCTTCGTGTGCCCGCATGACGGCGAGATCTCGCGCATGATAGCGAAAGCCATCTTGTTGCTTATATGAGGCGTCATGTTCTTCGTCAAGAATAATGATCCCAAGAGATTTGCAAGGAGAAAAAAGCGCCGATCTTGTCCCTATGATAATCCCCGCTTCATTTTCTTTTGCGCCAAGCCAAGCATTTAAACGCTCGGTGTCATTGAGCGCGGAATGCAACACAACAATCGGCACTTGAAAACGACGCTTAAATCGATCGATGGTTTGAGGGGTGAGCCCAATTTCAGGAACCAAAATCAGCGCTTGTTTTCCTTTTGAAAGTACAGGTTCAAGGGCGTTGAGGTAAATTTCTGTTTTACCCGATCCCGTGACGCCATCAATGAGGTAGCAAGCAAATTCAGAATTTGAATTGATTGTGGCGACAGCGATGGCTTGCTCTTGATTGAGAGAGGGCTTTTCTTCAATAACGGCGTAACGGGACAGCCAATCGACAGGGGGGCTGTCTTTTATTGGTTCAATCCAGCCTTTTTCTTGTAGATTCTTAATGACGGGTGATTTGACTTCGTTTTCTATTAAATCACTCTGAAGCATGCCTCCATTTCTTAAAAGATTGAGAAGCTGTGCCTGCTTGACGGCTTTGGGCAAGCAAGTTAATTGTTTTTTGCCATCACAAGACAAGGCCCAGGCGATTTCTTGTTCTCGTTTGGCTTTTTTTCCTTTTCGTAAATGCACGGGCAAAACGGTTGAAAGTGTTTCCCCTAGCGGGCACTGATAATAGCGGCTTGCCCAGACTAACACTTTATAAAGAGACGCCGGCCACAAAGGGGCATCATCTAAAACTTCCATGATGGGCTTGAGTTGCTCAAATGGAAAAGAAGAGGTCTCTGAAAGGGCTGTGACGATGCCAATTTTATTTTGTTTACCAAAAGGCACGCGCACGCGGGCACCAATGGACGGAATTTGATGACCAATGCGGTAATCAAACGTTTTATGAAGAGGTACAGGTAAGGCTACTTGCGCGATAATCGGCTTCATGAGGGGCGAAATTCGATAAGTTGAATGGTTCAATCGTCAGTGTACCTGTGCGTTCTCGTGGGAACCACTTGAAGCGCTCACTTTGAGTCTGATTAACCTGTTTTATAATGAATCGAACAAAAAAGTTGCGATTTTTTCCCTGAATGATTAAAATTTCGCGCTTTAACTATTTTTGTTAACGACGTGTGGTGCTCGGCTAAGGGCTGAGAAAGCGACACGGCCTTTTTAATACAGGGGTTATCCTTATGAAGACTGGTATTCATCCAGAATATAAAGCAGTAACTGCAAAATGCTCATGTGGCAATATTTTCCAATTTAATACAACGCTGAAGCGTGATATCAACTTGGATGTGTGTGACAAATGTCATCCATTCTACACTGGTACTCAGCGCGTAGTTGATACAGGTGGTCGTGTTGATCGCTTTAACAAGCGTTTTGGTGTTCTTGGTAGCAAATAATTTTGCCAGGATCTCCCGAGGGGTGATGAACCCTAAAAAATAACATTTTAGAAAACGCCGTTTTTCTAAGGGTTATCGGTCACAATGCAGATTGTGACCTTTTTTATGCCTATCAAAAAATAACCCCAATAGCTTGTAATTTGATGGGTCCCAAGAGTTAGTATTTTTAAAACGAAAATGCAACATCAATAAAAAAGGTTTTTCTTTTGTATTCGCAAAACGTATGATTTCGTTTGCATAAAAAAGGATGAGGAATAAATTGAAAGGATCACACTTAAATTTCTGTGTATAAATATCATAATGATTCATCTATTTCCCACAAAATGTCGAAATACCCGTCGCCTTTGAAACTGCGTGGGTGTTGGCTGCTCTCGCTTAAGATCAATCACATCGTCCATCTATTCAGGGCCTTCACTCGTTTGCCGCAGGCGCGCATCTTCAAGTGTCTTGGGTATAACGTGAATGAAGTGGAGAGATATTTCTTATTTTTGAAAGGAAAAAAGGAAAGAGCCGAGATAAGATTCCGTGTTCAGTTCGGTATGAAAATCAACTATACCCGTCGCCTTTGACGCTGCATGGGTGTTGGCTACGCAGGTTCAGCTCAATCACAGAGCCCATCTATGCTCAGGGGCTTCACTCGCTTGGCGCTGGCGCGCATCTTCAAGTACCTTGGGTAGATTTCGGAAAAGAAACATGATTTAATCATGAGTTCAAGGAGTATGAATATGTACAATAAAAAAGGAAATTCGTTAAACAAAAAACTCCTCAGCATTGATTTA
Source organism: uncultured Enterovibrio sp. (assembly GCA_947040595.1). Lineage (GTDB taxonomy): Bacteria > Pseudomonadota > Gammaproteobacteria > Enterobacterales > Vibrionaceae > Enterovibrio. Next base: position 41,635 of record CAMRBZ010000003.1, read on the forward strand.
CTTTTTGCAATCGAGCGATTATTGCCAGGTAAACGCTGTATTTCTCTTTTCCGAAGTAATCGAAAATTTGTTCCGCTTACAACCCTCACATTAATGCACTGCGACTCTGCTTCTGCATTGCAATTCGAACTATACAAACACTGCATAAATTACGCCGCATTTTCACAAGGGCGGATCCTTGCAGATGATTACGCCATTGACGGACATGATGAGCAAATTCAACCCGCGACAATGATCATCGCCGCTTTTGTCCGTGGAGCATATTGGTGGGTTGAACATTACCATGAAATTTACAAAGAAAGCTGGAGCAATTCTCAAAAAGAAAAATGGCTAAGAGATTTTAGACTTCTCGTACAAATCATTATCGGTATAGAGCATTGCAGAAAAGCAGATTGGCTGATCCAAAATCACAGCGTAATAAAAGCCTTAACCTTCAATAGCAACATTTTTCCTTTTCTTCAAAATTATGATTAAAAAACAAAAATGCCTTGTCAAAGACAAGGCATTTAATTTGGCTCCTCCAACTGGACTTGAACCAGTGACATACGGATTAACAGTCCGGCGTTCTACCAACTGAACTATGGAGGAAAAGAGGTTTTTTCAAACGAATTCATAATAGAAAAAGCCCCCTCGCCTTGCAAGCAATAAATTGATATTTAAAATAAATAAAGAGAAAAGAGCACAAATATTACACATTTTGAACAAAGGACGTACATGATGTTCGACTTAAGGGGGCATTTTAGGGGGCATCTGGAAAATACCTCTTTCACCTCGTGACGCGCTTTCATTTTCAGCTCAAAAAATGCCTTATCTCGATATCCATATGCTGGTCTTATCCTCGTTTTGATTCGATTATAACCCCGTCGCCTTTGAACCTGCCTGGGTCTTGGCTACGCTCATTCAGCCCAATCACAGAGTCTATCTATGCTCTGGGACTTCATTCACTTGCCGCAGGCGCGCAACCTCAAGCCTCTTGGGTCTTTCTTTTTATTTTGAATGCACCTTCCTTATATTTGCTCGAATCTCCGGTTAACTCGTGAGTGGAATTGGGTATAATGGCAATCCAATTTTGATCTACGATTCAAATCTGGTTTTCTGGTTTTTTTTCAAAGCAGATTTATATATGAAGTAAAATGCCTTTGTATTGTCCTGTTATGAAAGAGAAACCTTCATTCTGCGTCCCCTTCAACGCAAGCCTCATTTATGAATGACAGATTAAGGCAAAAGAGAGATCAGCGTTTATCTCACTCTCATTCCACTGAAAATGCAGATGATTTTTTTATTGCTGAATAAATCTATCTCTTCAGGTATCCGCAATTTTGAGTGTTCTTGATGTCAAAGGAATGAAGCGAAAACGCATGGAAATTTCATTAGCGTGTATGAAGGCACGGAGTAACCCAAAAGTTTTAAAGACGTTGGGTATAATGGCCTTCGAAAAGACAAGGTAAAGACGGAAATGGCAGAGCAACGCACCAGGCAATTTAATTCCAACAAGTTTAGAGACGCAAAAGTCGAGCTTCTTAAGGTGCCGCCGCATTCGATAGAAGCTGAGCAATCTGTTCTTGGTGGCTTAATGCTTGATAATGAACGCTGGGACAGTGTGGGTGAAAAAATTATCGCTGCAGATTTTTACAGTCGTCCTCATCGATTGATTTTTGAAAGCGCGAAACACTTACTTAATTCAGGACAACCCCTTGATCTTATAACGCTTTCTGAACAGCTTGAAAAACACAATTTGCTAGATGATGTCGGTGGATTTGCGTATCTTGCGGAATTGGCGAAAAACACACCAAGCGCTGCAAACATCGTTGCTTACGCTGAGATTGTACGTGAGCGTGCGGTTGTGCGAAATCTTATTGGTGTGGCAAATGAAATTGCAGACGCAGGTTACGAGCCAGAAGGGCGCTCTTCTGAAGATTTACTGGATATGGCAGAGAGCAAAGTTTTTGCTATTGCTGAAGCCCGAACCTCTCAAAATGAAGGGCCACAAAATGTTGAAAGTGTTCTAGAAAAAACCCTGGAGCGAATTGAAATACTTTTAAAAACGCCCCATGATGGCGTGACCGGGGTTTCGACGGGTTTTAATGATTTAAATAAAAAAACGGCGGGCTTACAAGGCTCTGATCTTGTCATTGTTGCTGCGCGTCCTTCAATGGGTAAAACCACGTTTGCGATGAATTTATGTGAAAACGCGGCGATGGATCAAGAAAAGCCCGTCTTGATCTTTTCATTAGAAATGCCTGCGGATCAATTGATGATGCGTATGTTGGCTTCTTTGTCTCGCGTGGATCAAACCAAAATTCGTACCGGGCAATTAGATGATGAAGACTGGGCAAGGATCTCTTCAACAATGGGGATCTTGATGCAAAAAAAGAACATGTACATTGATGACAGTTCAGGTCTGACTCCAACCGATGTTCGCTCGCGCGCACGTCGTATTGCACGTGAACATGGGGGTTTATCTATGATCATGGTGGATTACCTTCAGTTGATGCGCGTGCCGGGGATGCAAGATAATCGAACCCTTGAAATTGCCGAAATCAGCCGCTCATTGAAAGCATTAGCAAAAGAGCTGAATGTGCCTGTTGTTGCCTTGTCCCAGCTTAACCGCTCTCTTGAGCAACGCGCGGATAAACGACCTGTAAACTCCGATTTGCGTGAGTCCGGAGCAATAGAGCAAGATGCTGATTTAATTATGTTTATTTACAGAGATGAAGTTTATAACCCAGAAAGTCCTTTAAAAGGAATTGCGGAAATCATTATCGGCAAGCAACGTAATGGACCTATTGGCTCTGTGCGTTTGACCTTTCAAGGGCAGTTTTCACGTTTTGATAATTATGCAGGCCCTGCTTTTGAAGATGAATAAAGAGGATTTATGAAAGCCGCAACTGCATTGATTGATACTGACGCTTTATGTCACAACATCGAAATGATCCGCAAAATGATCCCCAATGCAAGGCTCTGGGCGATGATCAAAGCCAATGCTTACGGGCACGGAATGTTGCCAGTGGCGAATGCTTTGTCTTCTTATGCGGATGGCTTTGGCGTTGCACGTTTGAAAGAGGCGCTGGCACTGCGGGCGCATGGGATTTCGAATCCCCTTCTTTTATTGGAAGGATTTTGCACTCAAGCTGATTTGCAACATTTGCTAGAGCACAAGATAGAGACGGTTGTTCACTGTCTTTCGCAGCTTGAGATGTTAGAACAAGCCCAATTAGAAAAGCCTTTGAATATCTGGATAAAATTAGATACAGGCATGCACAGATTAGGGTTTCGTCCCGAAAATGTAGAAGAGGCGATTGCCCGTTTATCAGCGTGTTCTAGCGTGGCGAGCCCGTTGAACTTTATCAGTCATTTTGGATGTGCCGATGAAAAAAATAACCCGCTCACGATAGAACAAATTAATTTGTTTTCTTCTTTGACAGAAAATCAAAAGGGACTTAAATCCCTTGCGGCTTCTTCGGGGTGTTTTCTTTGGCCTAACAGCCATTTTGATATGGTGCGTCCTGGAATTTGTCTTTATGGTATTTCACCTTTTTCAAATGGATGTGGCGCTGAGCTTGGTTTAAAAGCCGTTATGACGATGACATCGAGCTTGATTGCTGTACGTGAAGCAAAAAAAGGAGAGCGGATAGGATATGGCGCAACCTGGACGGTAAAAGAAAATACGTTTTTAGGTGTTGTTGCAATCGGTTATGGTGATGGTTATCCGCGTATGGCGCCAAACGGAACACCTGTTTGGCTCAATGGCCGAAAAGTGCCGATTGTGGGGCGCGTTGCAATGGATATGTTAACGGTGGATCTCGGTGCGTTATCGACAGATTCTCTTGGTGATGAAGTGATCTTATGGGGACCTCCATTGCCTGTAGAAGAGGTTGCGCGTCATATTGGAACCATTGGCTACGAGCTTGTGACGAACCTAACGTCAAGAGTCGAGTACGTTTATCTCTAAAAACGAATGTTTTTTCGTTAACTTCATTTCGTTTATCTCTTCATTTTTTAATGTCGGTTCATTCTCAATGTACGAGACGTGAACCGGAGGCCAAGGCGCAGCTGGGAGCTTAGCGTCTTGGTATCGATTTTATATGCAGGCTTAATGTGCAATATCGCTTTGGTCCGCGGGGAAAACAACGCCAGTTTGTTTGCGGATCTCGGTCAATACCGATGCAATGATAAGTGAGCGCTCCTGACTTTCTGGCGAGATAAAGCCTTGTTTTATTTGATCTGCAAATGCAATGGCTTCATAACACATCGAATTTTCTTCTTGGGTTAAAGCAACCTCTTGGCACTTGTTTGTACGATATTGAATTTGATAGCCCTGGCATTCAGATAAATGATGAATCAATATCGCCCCTTCTTCGCCAAGAATTTCATTGGCAACATAAGAATTGCACACTTTTGAATGTGAGACAGTGACGTCGATTTGCGGGTATCGCAATATAACGAATCCATGTGCATCGACCCCTGTCTCTAATAAATGCGCTGTGGCTTGAATCGATAAGGGTTCACCAAATAAACTGACCGCAGCTGCAACGCAGTAATAGCCGATATCCATGATCGATCCATTTGAAAACTCGGGGTTAAAGGTGTTTGGGTTTTCACCTTTTAAATAAAGTGGATAACGGGATGAATATTGGCAATAAGTCAAATGCACTTTGTGTAATTTACCCAGCTTGGTGATGTCTTTTTTGAGTTGAATAAAATGAGGTAAATAGGCCGTTTTAAAGGCTTCAAAAAGCACCACCTTATTGGCGTGCGCTTCTTTATACATGGTTTGCGCTTCGGTTAAATGCGAAGAGAGGGGTTTTTCACAGATAACGTGTTTTCCGTGCTTCATCATCAAGCAAGCTTGTTGGCAATGCAAGCTGTTCGGTGAAGCAATATAGACAGCATGGATATCGGGGCAGGCTGCAAGTGCATTTAAATCATCAAAGAAATGCTGAGGGTTATTTTTTTGGCAAAATGATTGCGCGGTTTGTATATTTCGAGAATACACCGCATTGAGTTGAAATAACCCCGTAGACACGGCTGCTTCGACAAATTTCTCACTGATCCAATTGGTGCCTATTACTGCAAATTTAATCATTTTCTTTCCTAAAGAGGGTATGTTCCCGTGCCCGTTTTACCCAAGATATTTAACCTTGCCGCTAGGCTGCAAGAAGAAAAAGCCCCTGAGCATAAGATGGACTGAGTGGTTGGGCTTTGAGATTGCAGCCAAAACAAGAAGCCGCTTTAAAGGAAAATGGTATGTTTGGCTGCATGCTGAAGTGCTTGCGCGCTATAGCCCTCGTCTTTGACCTTGTGTGCTCGCTCAGCCCCATCAGATCGTTCATCTATGCTCAGGGGCTTCACTCGCGTGGCGCCTACACGCATCTTCAATTCCATTGGGTATAAACATTGCTAAAGCAAGAAAGTCCCCTCCAATTTATCCGAGAGGGGCATGTAAAATCAATCGGAATTATTTAAGATGGACAGGATAAAAATGACAGATTTCTCATTGTGCCTGTTTATTTATGTGTGTTTATTCATCTGGTTATGCTTAAGGTATTGGACGATGCAAAAGGGAGGAGGAACACAGAGTGAACCCAAAAAATCGGATCTTCAAAGATAAGAGGGGGATTTAGATTGATATTGTGGGTCGGTATATCCGTCGGCTTTGAAGCTGCGTGGGTGTTGGCTACGCTCGTTCAGCCCAATCACATAGCAGATCTATGCTCAAGGGCTTCATTCGCTTGCCGCAGGCGTGCATCTTTAAATATCTTATACC
>CAMRBZ010000004.1 GCA_947040595.1 uncultured Enterovibrio sp.
ATATTGCTTATCTGCTCACGCGGTTCAAGACATTCGGATGGCATTTTGCAACGTGAATTTTAAGACGGGTGAATTGATAACACCGGAAATGGCGCAAAAATTATTATCACAAGCCATCGCGAATTTACGAGAAACAAAATCGCATGATTGTAAACGCGTTGCGCTTTATTTAGAAAATAGAATCAAGGGATTGACTCCAGCAACATCAAAGACATATCAAAAATAATTGGACTTGAAAAAAACCGTCTCAGAAGAGGCTATTTCATTGACATGCCGGATCATTGAGCGCAAAAGAAAACGAAAAAAGAGCAGCCCATGGAAGCGAAAGCAAGACCAAAAGAAATGGCGGGGGCCTATTATTTTCTTTGTCGTGAGCTGGATGAAAATGAAGTGAACGAAATCATGACGACAATCGAAAAACAGCTTCAAGGTCGACATATGGCCTCCAGTGCCATTGAAGGATTTAATGCCAGCCTTCGCTCTTATTTGTATGTGAGAAAAGGGGTGAATCAAGGATTTCTTGCGCTTTTTAAGGCTTGGTACAATCTGCGTCATCGTCGATGGGAGCAAAATAAGGGCACATTCGCCTATGAATCACTTACGGATAAGAAAGTGAGCGATTGCTTAAGCCTGATAGGGGTCCCTCCCTCAAAAATAACACACTAACACCCTTCAATCTTCAGAGTAAAAATTAACCCGTGCGGCATAAATCAAACAGGGGATCTCTATTGGATCTTTTACCCGAAATGCACCTTAAATGATGGGTACCAGGAAAACAATTTAAAATCTATACCCAAGACACTTGAAGATGCGAGCAGGGAGCAAACGAGAGAAGGCCATGAGCATAGAGACTCTGTGATTGGTCTGAGCGAGAGCAGCCAACACCCACGCACTTTAAAGGCGACGGGTATAACAGCCCTCCTCGTTCGAACCAATGCTACAGGCTATGCATATGAAAAATGATGGCGATTTTAGAGAAGGGAATAGCATTAGTTATAGGTATGGACTCTCTCATTTGATTGGCGTGGCGAATGACAAGAAAGGCCTAATCCCGCCATGCTATTGCATCAGGGGCACCGTAAATCGGGCAAGCCCGAATATATTTCAGAGCAACACATTTTAAACGAGAAATAAGCAAAAGAAACAGGAAAACCCCATCTGGAAATTGTCTCCAATGGATAAAAACACCTTGCGTTTTACCGAGCGTCCTATGTCTCGATTCATTGTTTTAATTTTGAAGGGAACAAACGTGAAGAATCTAGCTTGCGCCGGGGTAATGGAAAAGAGGAGGGCGACTCCTTCATGGAAGCGAGCTTGAATCTGCCCAGAAAACCCAGCATCAAAGAGAGCGCTGATAGACGTTTTCAATCAATTCCCCTTTTTGCCTGCCGAATGCCTTTGAAAATCGATTGATACGCATTAATGAGATTTATTTTTGCCGAGAGCGGACATTCTTCGCTGGGTTTTTATATTAAGGTTGAAAAAAAGAGGCGTGCTAAAGAAAATAGAGCACATTGTAACCGATTTTAGAGGATCATATGTCTATGAAACAAAGTCATTTTTTTGCTCATCTTGCCAGAATGAAGCTGATTTATCGCTGGCCATTAATGCGCAGTGTTGCGCCTGAAAATATTTCAGAGCACAGCCTTCAAGTTGCTTTTGTCGCGCATGCTTTGGCCCTGATTGAAAACAAGAAATTTGAGGGGAATTTTTCACCTGAGCGTATTGCTCTATTGGGGATGTTTCATGATTGTACCGAGGTTTTGACGGGGGACTTGCCAACCCCTATCAAATATTACAATCCGGAAATTGCGAATGAATATAAGAAAATAGAAAAAATCGCACAAGGTAAATTGATAAGCATGTTACCGCAAGAATTTCATGAAGATTATCGGCCCTTGATGGATTGCTCGGTGATAGACAAAAATGAATACCGATTGGTGAAACAAGCCGATAACATATGTGCCTATCTCAAATGTCTTGAGGAATTGTCTGCTGGAAACCATGAATTTGAACAGCCAAAACGCCGACTCGAAAATTTACTCGAACAAAACGCAACCCTTGCGACCCACTATTTCTTGCAAACCTTTGGGGACAGTTTTGAATTAACATTGGATGAAATCAGCGATGATTGATTTTTATGGGAAGAACCTTGTAAAAAGGTTCCCAATCAGACTTATAAAATGAGGGAAAAAATCAATATTGTCTGTTCGCATTTTCCTTTTCGCGTTATGGGTCTGCTCATTTTGTTGCTTTGTATTGCACAAATCCCTTTTGTTCATGATCTTTTTGCTTGGGATCGGGCTTTGATTCAATCGGGTCAAGCCTGGCGTGTTCTCACAGGGAATCTGACGCACACCAATTTTTCACATCTGGCAATGAATGTTTCAGGCTTGATACTTTTAGCTTGGTTTCATCATTCTTACTATAAGGCCGGCTCTTTTGTTTTCATGGTGTGGATCATGATGACCGTGATTGGGCTTGCTATGTTTTTTACGACCTTTGATTGGTATGTCGGTTTTTCCGGGGTTTTACATGGTCTTTTTGTGTGGGGGGTGATCAAAGACATTCAAAATAAAATCCCGCTTGGTTGGGCGCTTTTATGCGTGATATTTTTAAAATTGATGTTTGATGTGCAAAATGCCAGTGACGGAACGACAGCCCAATTGATTGATGCCAATGTGGCTTATCAAGCGCATTGGGTTGGGGGCATATTAGGCATGTTCTTTGGGATATTTTCGAAAAAAACCTGACGGGATCAGGTTTTTTTCATTTTTGAGGGTGAAGTGTATTCAGTTACTGGCGATAGCTGGATAAAAATCGTTCAAGACGGCCTATCGCGATTTCTAAATCATCGACTCTGGGTAATGTGACTATCCGAAAGTGATCCGGTTTGGGCCAATTAAAACCTGTTCCGTGTACCAGCAAGACTTTTTCTTGCAATAAAAAATCGAGCATCATTTTTTCGTCATCAACAATCTTGTATTTTTTTGTGTCGATTTTAGGGAAAAGATACAAGGCGCCTTTCGGTTTAACGCAACTTATCCCTGGAATTTGATTTAAAAGCTCCCACGCTTTATTGCGTTGCTCCAGTAAACGTCCGCCGGGTAAAATCAGTTCATTGATGCTTTGATATCCGCCCAGTGCCGTTTGAATGGCGTGTTGCATGGGAACATTTGCACATAAACGCATAGAAGAGAGCATCTCTAAACCGGCGACATAGCCTTTTGCTTCGTGAAGCGGACCCGACAAAATCATCCATCCTGAGCGAAATCCACACACGCGATAAGATTTTGACAGTCCACTGAAGGTGACGCAAAAGACATCAGGGGCCAGAGGGGCGATAGAATGGTGTTGTGCGCCGTCGTAAAGGATCTTGTCATAGATTTCGTCTGAAAAAATGATGATTTTATGTTGTCGTGCAATTTCTGCAATCTCTAAAAGAAAATCGCGGCTGTAGACGGCCCCTGTTGGATTGTTCGGATTGATGAGGACAATCCCTTTGGTTTTCGGGGTGATTTTCGCTTTAATGTCGTTTAAGTCTGGATACCAATCGGCGTCTTCATCACAACGGTAATGCACGGGCTGACCGCCTGATAAGGAGACCGCGGCGGTCCATAATGGATAATCGGGTGAGGGGACCAAGAGTTCGTCACCGCTGTTAAGCAGCGCCTGCATGGCCATCACAATCAGCTCGGAAACCCCGTTACCTAAGTAAATATTTTCGACATCTAAATCTAACATACCGCGTTTCTGGTAGTGTTGAACCACGGCTTTTCGTGCCGAATAGATGCCTTTTGAGTCGCAATAGCCTTGAGATGTTGGAAGATGACGGATCACGTCCACCAATATCTCATCTGGGGCATCAAAACCAAATGACGCCGGATTCCCAATGTTTAGTTTTAAGACTTTGTGTCCTTCTTCTTCTAAACGTTTGGCTTCCTTCATCACAGGACCCCGTATGTCGTAGCATACGTTATCCAGTTTTTTCGACATTTTGAATTCGTGCATGATCTTTCCTAGGTTCGATGTAGAATTTTTATGTAACTTACACGAAGGATACCTTCTCGATAAGTATTTAGTAGAAGAAATGAAAAAAAGGGTCTTATTTATTGAATCTTTATTTTTTGGTATGAAAGCCTAATTTATATAATTTTCATTCTTCTTATATGCCTGTAGAATACCTCCCCGAAGAAACATCTAGACGAATGTATCCCCCTCACCTTTGAAACTGCGTGAGTGTTGGCTGCTCTCGCTTAAGATCAATCACAGAGTCTCTCTATGCTCAGGGCCTTCACTCGTTTGCGGCAGGCGCGCATCTTCAAGTGTCTTGGGTATCTCAAGATGAAAATATAAAGTAAACAGTGTTTTTTATGTTTTTTTATGACGTCTTGTTTGTTTTTTGTAAAATACTGTCTTCGCTGTGTTGATCTCTTTCACAAGATCTCAGCGAGGGAAATCCCAGAATATCGGGTAATGCATTGTGATTTTTGAGAGGGTATTTTGACCCATTTAGGGCAAGTTGTTGCCAGATTAATCGATGATTTGTCCATAATTTCTCCGCTTCCATCTCAGATTTGTGTCCATTTTACATGGCCTTCTCATGTGGAGCCGCTGGCTTGGTTTTATGCTCAGTCTCTTTTTCCTCAGTTTTACTGGCAAACCCGTGACAGTGATGAAGAAGTGATCGCGCTTGGAAAGCGTGCGTCCTTTTCTGATCCGACAGAGGCTGAAAATGCCCTTTTGGAAGGGCAGCGTATCTGGGGAGGTTGTGCTTTTGATCCCCACGCCCCAAGAGGTGAAGACGAGGTGCCATCGTCGTATTTTTTCCTTCCTCAAATCGAATTGATACGCAAAGGATCTGACTGGTCATTTGTGGTGAATGTGGGGGAGGGGCGTGCTGATATTCTGAATGCCTTGTCTGCGTTATGTTTTTTTGTCCAACCCCTTTATCGACCCGAGTGGCAGGTGCTTTCAATGGCACATGAGCCGCCCTATTCTCATTGGGAAAAGAGACTTGAAAAAGCATTAGAAGCGATAGAACACGCTGAGTTACAAAAAGTGGTTTTAGCCCGAAAAACGACCTTGGTTCTGAACGGCTTGGTTTCAGCTGTTCAATTACTGCAAGCCAGTATCCATGCGAATCAAGGCCATTTTCATTTTTTATTGGCACTGGATGAAAAACGCGCTTTTGTGGGATCCTCTCCTGAAAGGCTCTTTTTTCGGCGTCAATTGGGAATGAAAACAGAAGCGCTTGCCGGCACGGTAGGCCGAGGTGAAACCTTGAATGAGGATGCATCTTTGGCTAAGTGGCTTTTAAACGATGAAAAAAACCGCTACGAAAATAAATTGGTTGTGGACGATATTTTAGAGCGTCTCTTTTCTTCTTGCCGTGAAATCCACATTGAGAAAATGCCTCATCTGGTTCGCTTAAGACAAGTACAACATTTAAAAAGAAACATGATCCTGAAACTCAAGAAGGGCATTTCAAATGCAAGCTTGCTCCATGCGCTGCATCCTACGGCGGCGGTCGCGGGACGTCCTCGAAAACCCGCCTTGTCTTTTATTGAAAAAGAGGAAGGCTTTGATCGGGGTTGGTACAGTGGCACTGTCGGGTATTTAAGCCCTGAACGCAGTGAATTTTGTGTTGCGATAAGAAGCGCTGTGTTATCAGAAAAAAACATTGTCTTGTATGCAGGTGCTGGAATTGTTCCCGGCTCTCAACCTGAAAATGAATGGAAAGAGCTTGATAGAAAAATTTCTACCCTCATGAGCTTGCTAAATTCAGAGGGCGAGAAAGAGGGGTGGACATTAAAACGCAGGGAGAAAATGGCAGGATGAAGGTGTCGACGTTAAATCGTATTTGGTCGCGTCTTATTCTTACGGTTTTGCACCGAAGCGGTATAAAAGACATTTGTATCGCCCCAGGTTCGCGCTCTTCGCCGTTAACTTTAGAAGCGCAACGTTTGCACCTTCTTGATAATGAAGTGAATTTACACACTCATTTTGATGAGCGAGGATTGGGTTTTCTTGCTTTGGGTTTGGCAAAGACCTCCGTTCGCCCTGTCATCGTGATCGTGACCTCGGGTACGGCCGTGGCCAATTTAATGCCCGCGGTTGCAGAAAGCCGATTGACCCGAGAGAAACTCTTTTTACTGACGGCGGACAGGCCCATTGAATTGTTGCAATCAGGGGCAAATCAAGCCATCACTCAGCGTCAACTCTTTGGTGAGCATGCGGATGTTTTTTGCGATTTGCCTTCACCGACCGAATCCATTTCTCCTGCTTGGTTGCTTTCTCGCATCGATGAAAGTCTCTTTCAACAAGCGAAAACGGGGGGGTGCGTCCACATCAATTGCCCTTTTCCTGAACCACTTTATGGTGAAATGGAGAAGACAGAGCCGTATCTTTCTTCTGTGGCTTCTTGGTTAGAAGGCGATGATCCTTTTTTGAGCTTCACGCACACAAAAGCAGATCTCGCGCCTTTTATGGCGCATTGGGGAGACTTACAAAATAAAAAAGGCTTGCTCCTTGTGGGGAAGGTCTCACAAGAAGAAAGGCAAGCATTAGACACCTTGGCATTGCGCTTAGGCTGGCCCATGTTGTGTTGCCCACAAGCGGGCGGAGCCTCTTCTTATGCGGGGTTTGATCTTTGGTTACAAAATGCGGCCTCCTGTGAACGTTTAGAGCAAGCGGAATGTGTTCTGCAATTTGGGGGGCGTTTGGTTTCAAAAAGGCTTTCGCTATTTCTAGAAAATTTCAGCGGAGATTTTTTCTTAATCGACCCTCATCCAGGGCGTCTTGACCCACAAAACCATCAAGGCATGCGTCTGCTTGTGAAACCTGAAGAGCTTGCCAAAGCGGCCCTTGAGGGCCTCTTTCATCCAAAAGAAAAACACTGGGCCATTGAATTGGAAAAGGCGAGTCAGGCTGTCTTTTCTTTGGTGTCCGCTCGATTCAAAGAGGATGCACGTTTTTCTGAGGTGGCGATGGCGGTGGATTTTTCTCATTGGATTGCCCCTAAAACGGATTTATTCGTAGGCAATAGCCTTGCTATCCGTGTTCTGGATATGTTTTGCAGGCTGCCGGACAGGGCGGTGTTTGCGAATCGAGGCGCTTCGGGAATTGATGGCCTCATCGCAACGGCGTGCGGTGTGCAACGTGGACGAAAACACCCGATGATCTGTTTGCTGGGGGACAGCAGCGCCTTGTATGATCTCAACAGTCTTTCCCTTTTAAGGCAAAATACCCTCCCTTTTGTTTTGCTGATCCTCAACAACGACGGGGGCGGTATTTTTGACCTTCTGCCCATCCCCAAAGAGAATAAAGACGATTTTTACCGTCTGCCTCATGGGCTCGATTTTTCTCATGCAGCAGCGATGTTTGGGTTGCGCTATCTGGCGCCAACCTCGTTGTCTGAGGCAAAAGCGGCCTGCCTAGATGCACAAGAACGCCCATTAACAACGCTGATTGAATTGACGATACCCGCGGGCCTTGCGGGTTTTCAAATTCGCACTCTTCTTGAAGAGATTGCCCATGCGGATCTCCTATGAGCCCCCCCGTTAACACTGCATTGGCCGCCGATTTAACGGGGCAAGGTAAAGCGCAAGCCCTCGTTTTTGTACATGGTTTTTTGGGGAGTTCCGGAGATTGGTTTTCGGTTATTCAGCGCTTTAAAAAAGATTTTCAATGTGTAACGGTGGATCTTCCAGGACACGGTAAAAGCCGAAATCTTGAAGTGAAAAACATGGAAGAGACCGTTGAACATCTTATTCAAACGGTGTTTGAGTATGTGTCCGTTCCATTTTGGCTGGTGGGTTATTCACTGGGGGCCAGGGTGTGCATGTTGCTTTGTGCAAAAAGGTCCCACGTTTTTAAAGATAAGCCCTGTCAATTACGAGGTCTGATGATCGAAAGTGGGCATCCTGGCTTGTTGAACCCTGAAAAAAAAATGCGCAAAGAAAACGACGAGGCTTGGGCCTGTCGTTTTGAAGAAGAGCCTTTGCGTGATGTGCTTGACGATTGGTATAATCAACCTGTATTCTTATCTTTAAATGAGCTTCAAAAACAAAGCGTTATATCAAAAAGAAGCCAAGATAACACCGGATCTTCTTTGGCAAAGATGTTGCGTGCGACCTCTTTGTCAACCCAAGCTTGTTTGGCCCTTGAACTTGAAAAAAGTGACATTCCTTTTTATTACTTGTGTGGTGAGAAAGATTCGAAATTTTCCCAAATAGGACGTGCCTTAAAGTGTCCTTTTTATGGGGTAAAGCAGGCAGGGCATAATGCGCATCATGAGCAACCTGAACGTTTCAGTCTTGCCATGAAAAAAATAATAAAAAATGATAAAAAAGGAACTCAGCGTGGCAAGAACCCTCGGACTTACAGAAGAAGAGCTGTACGCACCGCTCTCGTTTGAAAATAAAACACAAGATTATCAAGATATTTTGTACCACAAATCCCAAGAAGGGATTGCCAAAATCACCATTAACCGACCCACGGTGCGAAATGCATTTCGTCCTCAAACGATAAAAGAAATGATGCATGCATTGTCAGACGCTCGCTATGATGGAAATATCGGGGTTATTATTTTAACGGGATTGGGTGAAGATGCGTTTTGTTCCGGTGGAGATCAACGCGTGCGTGGAGATTATGGCGGCTACAAAGATGAAGAGGGTACGCACCATTTGAATGTGCTCGATTTTCAACGTCAAATTCGCACTTGCCCAAAACCTGTGATTGCCTCTGTTGCAGGTTACGCGGTCGGAGGGGGGCACGTGCTTCATATGATGTGTGATTTAACCATTGCAGCAGAAAATGCGCAATTTGGTCAAACAGGCCCAAAAGTCGGATCCTTTGATGGTGGCTGGGGCGCATCTTATATGGCACGCATTGTTGGACAGAAAAAAGCACGAGAAATATGGTTTTTATGTCGTTTCTATAATGCACAAGAAGCGTTAGACATGGGCCTTGTGAACCATGTTGTGCCTTATGTTGAACTCGAGCGTGAAACCGTGCGTTGGTGTCGCGAAGTTTTACAACACAGTCCGATGTCACTACGTTGTTTAAAAGCCGCACTCAATGCAGATTGTGATGGACAGGCCGGATTGCAAGAATTAGCAGGGAATGCCACGATGCTCTTTTATATGACAGAAGAAGGGCAAGAAGGACGAAATGCTTTTAATGAACGCCGTAAACCTGATTTTGATAAATTCCCACGAAATCCGTAAACGAGGTTCTTATGAAAACAGCCACACTTTTCCGTTATGTTTTGCCTATGGACAGTGGGGTCATATTGCGCCATACCCGTCTGTCTGTTCGCAATGGGATGATTCTTGAATTAAATGAAGCTGGGCGTGTTGGGCGAGGTGAAATCGCCCCCTTGCCTGAATTTAGTCAAGAAACAGACGAAGAGGCGCAATTGCAGGCCATCGCGGTCTTAACTTCATGGTTAAACGAGGAGCCGATTGATTGGGATAGCCTTTATCCTTCTGTGGCTTTTGGCATTTCGGTCGCGCTGGCTGAATTGAATGAGATCCTTCCTCTTGCCGGACATTACGCGGTGGCCCCTTTGTGTTCGGGCGATCCCGATGAATTGCTTCAAAAACTCGCACACATGCCAAGCCCTAAAACGGCAAAAGTGAAAGTGGGGATGTACGAAGCCGTTCGTGATGGAATGGTGGTGAACATGCTTTTAGATGTGGTGCCTGATTTGCGCTTACGTTTAGATGCAAATAGAAAATGGACTCTTGAAAAAGCAGGGCAATTTGTTAAATACATTAACCCGACATACCGCTCTCGTATTGCCTTTTTAGAAGAGCCTTGCCAGACGCCAGCTGAAAGTGTGGCCTTTGCTTTAGACACGGGTATTCAGCTTGCTTGGGATGAAAGCTTACGTGAGAAAGGGTTCGAGCTTAAAAAAGATGAAAATGTGGCGGCCATCGTGATAAAGCCGACCTTGATTGGCTCTCTTGAGACGGTTCAGCTTTGGGTAGAAAAAGCCCATGAATTAGGAATTGAGCCGGTCATCAGCTCCTCTTTAGAATCCAGTTTTGGACTCAATCAGCTCGCACGTATTGCGCACTGGTTAGCCCCAAAGACGCTCCCAGGTCTTGATACGGTTACTCTTTTTGCGCAACAATTAGAGATCCCTTGGCCTGAATGTCCCCTTCCTTTAATCCCTCTTTCGGATTGCGAAATAGCATGGACTCAATGCGCGCCTTAGTTTTCAAGGAATGGCCTTGGTTGCATTGGAACGCCCTTAGACCGGATGCCGTGGCGCTTTTTAATGAAGAGCGCCCCATTACATGGCATCAATTGTGTGAAGATATTGCTTCTTTTTCATTTTCGTGCGAAGACAGCGCGTCCCCTTATCTTGCGATTTTAAGTCAGAATAATTACGCCTCGCTTTTGTGCATGTTGTCTGCTTGGCAGAGGGGGCAATGCACCTTGATGCTCAATCCCTTTTTTTCAATACAAGACCGAAATGATATTTTGGCGAATGCCGGTATTCATACTTTGATTGAGCCGAGCTTTTCTTTTCAAGACGCCAAGACGAAACAAAACACGCCTTTTGATCTTATGGCCCCTTTAACCTTGACCCTGACATCTGGTTCAACGGGGAGGCCCAAGGTGGTTGTCCACACGGCGAAAAACCATCTGGCCAGCGCGGAAGGGTTACTTTCTTTGCTTCCTTTTGAAAAAACGCAGATCTGGTTACTTTCTTTGCCTCTGTTTCATGTTTCTGGCTTGGCGATTGTTTGGCGTTGGCTTTTAAAAGGGGCCATCTTAAAAATCGCCCCGACCCAAGGAAACGCATTGCAGGAGGCCCTAAAGGGGGTCACGCACGCGTCTTTGGTGCCCACGCAATTACAGCGACTTTTGAAAAAGAGAAAACCGCGCGCTTTGCAGAGCGTTTTGCTTGGGGGAGGGGCCATCTCTCAAACGCTGGTGGACGCCGCAGAGCGCCTCGGAATTCAATGTTGGTGCGGTTATGGGATGACAGAAATGGCTTCAACCATCACCGCAAAAAGAGCCAATGGAAAAGACTCTGTTGGGGCCCCTTTGCCTTTTCGACAATTGATCTTGTCTCCTTTTGGTGAAATTGCGGTGAAAGGAGAGACGCTTTTTGTGGGGTATTTATCGGCGGGAGAGATTGAACCTGTGTCCTCTGATTGGTTTTATACCAAAGACAAGGGGGCTTGGTTAAATAAAAACCGAGATCTAAACATTGTGGGACGCATGGATAATATGTTTATTTGTGGAGGGGAAAAAATACAACCTGAAACGATAGAACAAAAATTATGTGTTTATCCGGGGGTTTTACAATTGTTTATTTTGCCTTTTCCGGATGAAATATGGGGAGAGGTTCCGGTTGCGGTGATCCAAGGCAAGGTAGATAGCGCTGCATTTTTGAGCTGGGCGAAAGAAAAACTGCCTGCTTATCAATGTCCGAAATGGGCTGTTTTATTTCCAGAACAAGGCGTTGAGACGGGCATTAAAATATCGCGTAGGGATCTTTTGGCCTGGTTAAGAATACAAAAAATCTCCCCATCTTTGTCTGAGAAAAAAAAGAACCCCGCGTTTGTTTAAAAAATCAGCTTTATGATTTTTTATTTTCTTGAAAAGCAGCCTGAATGAACAGGCTATTTTTTCGTCAAAAAGAGAATACGGGTTGAAGACAAATTAAGAAAAAATGCGGCTGTTTTTATCTGAGATTTGTTGATTTAAGGTATAAAAATCGTAAATCACACCGAGAAAGAAAAAACCGAAGGTGAAAAGATAAAGAAATCCAGAAATCCATTTACCGAGATACATACGATGGAAGCCTAAAGGCCCAAGAAAAGTGAGGAAGATCCAAGCAATAGAATAGTTATATTGTCCACAGTGGTAACGAAGATCCGCATTTTTATCCATTGATGGAATTAAAAAGAGATCAATAAGCCAGCCAACACCACATAAACCCAATGTAAATAACCAAAGGGTGCCAGTGAGGGGTTTACCATAATAAAATCGGTGCGAACCTAAAAAACCAAAAATCCAGAGGATATATCCAATGAATTTGCTGTGTGTATTTTTCATATGAAGAAACCTTGAATTCAACGAACGTCAGAACCTTAAAGCAACACGCAGCTGAATTGTAAATCAATAACGAATAGATGGCGTGTAAGCTTAGTTGATGTATTTTAAAAGTTTTATTACATAATGGAAGCTATTTTATTCAAAATTTACTCTGATGAATATATTTTGAATAAAAAGGAGGTATTTTGCATTTATTGCTCTCCTTGTTTGACATGCGAAATGAGAGGGTTAGCATGTGTTTTTTTTAAGCGAGATGATCGCTTGAGTCATTTTATATTTGTATGCTGTATTCGTTTTTGGCATATGATGGCTTTCTCTTTTTGAATGGAATTTATTAATAGGATTTTAAATGAAACGTTATATTTCTATCTTTTCGATATTGTTTGTCATGGTATTTTCTTCCTCTGACGCCTTTGCTAAAAAATTTGGCGGAGGGAAGTCATTTGGTAAATCTTATAAAACAGCCCCTGCATCTAAGCCCGGCCAATCTGATACCGCGCGTAAACAAAATGATCCGGCTCAAGCGCCAGGCAAGTCATCAATGGCAAAAGGTTTAATGGCGGGTATGCTCGGCGGTTTGCTTGCAGGTGGACTTCTTGCTTCTTTATTTGGAGGGGGTTTTGAGGGATTTCAAATCATGGATTTTTTGATCATCGCTTTGATTGCTTTTGTTTTGTTTAAAATCTTTAAAGCCGTGATGGCCTCAAAAAACAGAAACGGCGCATCAGGGATAAATCAAGCTTATGCGGGGGGCGCTCCTGAGTCAGGGGCAACACAAAAAGAGGCCTTTTACGAAAAAGGACAAGAGACACAAAAAACCAATCCTTTTTCTAAGGCGCAAGCGCCTCTTGCGGGCAGTGGCTTCGGCAAAAGTGAGCCCCTTACAGATGAAGTTCCAATGCACTTTCCAGCCGGGTTTGATGGCGTTTCTTTTATTCAAGGTGCGCTCAATCATTACCGTATTTTGCAAGATGCCTGGAATAAAAATCAGTTAGAAATCATTCAAGAGTATGTTACACCAGAATTATACAATGACTTAGCCTCTGAGCGCCGCACGCTAAACACAGAGCAATCCACACAGGTGTTGTTTGTGGATGCCCAGATCGTGCGCGCGGATTGTGATGAAAATGGCGCTCAATTGAGTCTGCAATTTATGGGGCGTTATTCTGATGATCTTGAAAGTGAAGAAAAAGAAATCACAGACATTTGGCATTTAGAACGAAATATTCGCCAAGTCGATGCGCCTTGGTTGATTGTGGGTATTCAAGCTTAATGTTTTTTTAAGCCCCTTTACTTTGGGATGTCTCTTTGATGTGGCGTCTCAATGAATGACAAAAAACAAGGGCAGCTGATTTTAGCTGCTTTTTTAGGCTTTGTTTATCGGGGGTTAGACGGAAATGCTTTGCCTCAGATCTCCTTTTTTAAACATATAAAAGAAAGCGTTGCGCATTCATTCAAAAAAATCACTTCTGGCCGCTTGGATTGATCACGGATCTGGTTATTTTTGATCTTGTTCGCATTTATCTGTTCTGTGTGGGTTTATAGTTAATTTAAGATTTGAGTAACATTATCCAGGAGTGAACATGCCTTTTAGTGTGGAATTGATTGATGAGTTGAATGTTCTTGTTAGATTTTCCCTTTCATCTGAAATGACGGGTTTGAAAATCCACAATGATGCAGATCCTCGATGGGTAGAAGCAACGCATCGGTTATACAATAAAAAATTAGTGACTTCTTTGGATGGTGGTTATTTAACGGCCATTGGTCGTGATGCCGTAGAGCATGCGAAAGAAGCCTTGCGCATTCTGACGTCCTTGCCGGGATAAACCCCGATTTGGTCTTTTAAAAAAGAAGTTTTTTTTCTTGAATGCTTATCTGTTGAAATAAAAACGGGTTCAATCTTTTGATTGAACCCGTTTTTTGTTTTAAATCAAGTGTCAGTTTTGTTTATTTCCAGACATCGCGGTCTAATTGTTTGTCCAATTGAGGGAATTTTCTACGATCAAAGGTCGGCTCGATCCCCGCTTTAGATTGTGTTTGGTAATCTTTTAATAAGGCAAATGCAATACCAGAGAGCAAGCAAATAGCAACAAGGTTGATGATGGCCATCATGCCCATCGACAAATCAGCAAACGCCCAGACAAGGGGTAAATCGAGTACCGCGCCAATAAACACCATCCCTAATACAGCAATACGGTAAATATTGACCGCCCATTTGCTTTTAAAAATGTACGTGATATTTGACTCGCCGTAGGAGTAGTTTGCAATGAGTGAAGTAAAAGCAAACAAAAAAATGGCACAGGCAATGAATATCGCGCCCCAAGGCCCCACTTCAGCGACAAGCGCGGCTTGAGTGAGGGCGATTCCTGTGAGACCACTGTCAGTGTCCAAGGCGCCTGAAAGTAAAATGATGGACGCGGTGGCAGTACAAATCAGAAGCGTATCAATAAAAACGCCCAGCATTTGTATGTAGCCTTGTGCGACTGGGTGATTTGGGGTTGTGGTCGCAGTGGCCGCGGCAATCGGCGCTGAGCCCATTCCGGCTTCGTTTGAAAAAAGGCCGCGTTTGATCCCTTGCATCATTGCAGCACCAATCGCCCCAGCGCCGGCTTGTTCAAATCCGAAGGCACTCTTGAAAATGGTTTCAAAAACAGCGGGAAGCTCAGAGATGTTCATTCCAATAACATACAGGGCAACAGCGAGGTAACTCATCGCCATAAAAGGAACAATCAATTCAGCAACCCGTGCAACGGAGCGCATGCCACCAAAAATGATGGGGGTGACGCACACCATAAGTGCAATCCCTACCCAGGTGTTGTTGGTGCCGAAGGCGGCCCCAAATGCGGCAGCAATGGAATTGGACTGCACAGCATTAAAGGCAAGACCAAACGCCAAGATAAGGCAGATGGCAAAGGCAATGCCTAACCAACGTTGGCCTAAGCCTTTTTCAATGTAGTAAGCCGGTCCTCCTCGAAAAGTGTTGTCTTCATTTCGAACTTTATAGGTTTGTGCGAGAGTGGACTCAACAAGGCTCGTAGACATCCCAAGAAGCGCGGTGATCCACATCCAGAAAACGGCGCCGGGTCCGCCTAAATAAATAGCAACAGCAACCCCCGCCATATTTCCTGTGCCGATACGCGCAGCAAGGCTGGTGCTGAAAGCTTGAAAAGAGGAGATCCCACCATTGGCGCCCAGGCGGCTTCTTTTTATCAGTGAGAACATGTGTCCGAAAGAACGAAATTGGATGAAACCTGTGCGAACGGAAAAATACAATCCAACACCGAGGAGGAGATATACAAGCAGGCTTCCCCAAAGAAGGGTATTCCCTGTATTAATAAAGGATTCAAACAGTTCTTTTAGTTCCGTCATAATAAACTCTTTTGTCGTCAAGTTGAAAAAGTGGTGCTACGAAAAGGCTGTTGGATAAGAAAGGAATGGACTGGATGAGCATTTTTTGTGATTTCATTTTCCATTGAGGGATCGGGTTGTATGGGGCACCCTAAAAAAGAATCGTAATGCGTTCATTTTACTGACGTCCATGAAATAGACCCTTTCTGTTCTTCTGGTCATTTTCCTTGTATGGACAGAGTGAAAGCCTTTCGTGTCATTCACGAAGTGGCTTTGATCTTTAGCCGAAATTTTAGAGCGCGGGAATAATACTCTACTTTTTGTGTTCTGGACATGAAGAAATTGAATATTTAAGCAACGAGCCGCGATTTTTAAGAGAACAATAAAGGGCATTTTGCGTCTTTTTTTGTTCTGTTATACCCCTCTCCTTTGACGCTGCGTGGGTGTTGGCGAGGCTCGCCACGCCCAATCATATCGTTCATCTATGCTCAGGGGCTTCACTCGCTTGCCGTCTACACGCCTCTTCAATTACTTTGGGTATATGTCTTTATTTATTCGTTTTACATGGTTTTTCAATCTGCCAAAAAACAGCGTGATTATCCGAGTGCATGATGGGTGAAACGATTTTTTAAATCCTTTTATATTATGATTTTATATCACCCATTTTGCTCTTGATTGACAAAAGGGGGAGGGAGTTTCAATTTTTTTTCGTAGTCTTTTTTGACGATAGCCAAGGCTTTAAGCACGACATGGGATGGAATGTCGTTTTTTTCAAGAAGGCAAATAAGATCCACGGCCAGCTTTATTTCATCGGGGGCCTTATCGAGGGACATAAAAACTCCTTTTTAAGTTATGGACATTTTTTTTGTGAAGTGGCGTTTTATACCCGTCGCCTTTGACGTTGCGTGGGTGTTGGCTTCGCTCGCTCAACCCAATCACATCGTTCATCTATGCTCCGGGGTTTCATTCACTTGCCGCCTACACGCATCTTTAATTCCGTTGGGTATAGTGAGATTTCTTTTTTTGCATAAAGGCGATATTGGACTCAATTTTTTGCTTTGCTTTGCGACAACGGGACAATCGCTCTTTCGTTACGATAAGGTGTTTTTGAATTTCTATTTGATTTTTCTGCGTGGTTTGATAAGAAAAAATGGCTTCGATTTGTCTTAATTTTTCTTCAAGGCGTCGCTCCCAATTTTGATGTTGTGTTAAATCTTGATAGAGCAGATAAAGGGGAGGCGTCTGCTTAAATGAAAAGCGTTTTTCTTTCTCTCTGATGGACAAGGTGGCCATTTCGCGTTGTAAAGCACTCACTTGATTGAGGAGCTTTTCACACAAATGGCTGGCTCTTATAGAAGAAAGGCGTCCACTTTTTTGTTCTTTTTCAAATTGTTCGATCAGGTTTTTTGCTTCTTGAATACAAGGAGAAAGAAAACGGGCCAGACAAGAAAACAAACGGTCATCAAAGAGGGGTTTTAAGCTTTCTCCTCGGCGTTTGTCTATCGCTTGTGCTTGAATGGACATGTCATGAAGCGTGTCTTTTAAGTGCGTTAAACTCATTTTCCCTTCTTAAATTGTTTTTTAAAGCCAAGCGTCCATGCCTAATTTAATGGTGAGAGCCATCACAACGGTGATGAAAACGGGCTTGATAAAGGTGGCGCCAAAGCGAATGGCAGAATGCACTCCGATAAAAGCCCCACACATAAGACAAACCCCCATGGTTAAACCCAAGGCCCAATTGACATGGCCTAGGTAGATAAAGGTCACGAGCGAGGCCAGATTACTGGTGAAATTCATGGCTTTGGCAAGACCCGATGAAAGCAAAATGTTCATCTTGTATAAAGACATGGAAGAGACCGTCCAAAACGCGCCGGCGCCAGGTCCCAGTAAGCCATCATAAAATCCCAAAATAAGTCCTTGGCCTGATTGCTTTAAATGTAAATGAGGGTCGTCTTTAGGGAGTTGGTTGCTTTCTGTTTTGGGTTTTCCTTGAAACAGGGTGTAAATGGCAGTAGAAAAAATCAAAACGGGGAGGATTTTTTCCAGTAAAGCGGTGCTGATATAGTCCACAACCAGCGTGCCTAAAACCGCGCCAAACAAGGTCGCTACAAAAGCGTGCACCCAAAATCGGGGTGAAAAAAGTTTTTTACTGTAATAGGTTAAGGCGGCAGTGGAAGAGGCAAACGTAGCTGACAGTTTGTTGGTACCCAAGGCGATGTGCGGGGGTAAACCGATGGAAAGCAAGGCCGGTACTGTCAGCATGCCGCCGCCGCCTGCAACGGCATCAATGAAACCTGCAAGAAAGGCGACCACACCGAGGGTGGCGAGGGTCATTGGGTCTAAAAGTTCAAGCATAGAATTTTATCGTCATGTTCATTCAATGATGCGGTTGAATGGAGGAAGTGATTCAAGCAGCATTTTGCCATACCGTTTGCTGATGATACGTCTGTCAAGCAATACGACTCTACCAGAATCTTCCTCTTTACGCACGAGACGACCGACGGCTTGAATGAGTTTTTTACTCGCTTCTGGGAGTGAAATATGTAAAAAAGGATTGCCGCCTTTTTCTTCTATGTATTCGGCGTGCGCTTCTTCGATGGGGGAGGTTGGAACTGAAAAGGGGATTTGGGTGATGATGAGATTTTTTAATTGACTGCCCGGTAAGTCAAGCCCTTCTGAAAAGCTGCTTGTGCCAAAGATCACGCTAATTTTTCCTTGAGCACAGCATTTTCGATGGTTTTTCAAAATGTGTGCACGGGCGCTTTCTCCTTGTACATGCAGGTGCCAACCGTTTTTCTTCATCTCTTTTCGAAGGTGATCCGCGACGAGGTTCATTTTTGCGTAAGACGAAAACAGAACCAAGCTTGCGGTTTCACCTTCAAGGTATTCCATTAATCTATTTTTTAAATCAGGTATAAATTCTTGCTGTGAGGGATCATAGGGAAGATCAGGGATCACCAAACGTGCATTTTTTTGGTAGTCAAAAGGCGAGGGCAAGGCCAGAAAACGCGTCCCCTCATTTTCATTCAGTCCCACTTGCCGACAAAAATACTCAAACGAATTCATGGCCCGAAGGGTTGCTGAAAGCAAGGCAACGCCCGCAGCCCGTGACCATAAGAGTTGCTCCAATTGCCAACCGATTTCAAGCGGGGAGACATGCACGGTGAAATCATTGTCTTTTTCTGGGGTTTCTTGTATCCAACGTGCTAAAGGAGCAGCATTTTTTGGATTTGGCTTGGACATTAAAGCCCAGACTTTTTCTAAATTTTCTAAACGTTGTAAAAAAAACGCGCACTCAGCAAAAAGAGGGTCTGCAATTTTTCCTGAAATCTCGCCATTTTTAAAGCGTTCAACGAGGAGCTCGTAGAGTTTTCCAAGAGATTGATTGGCTTTTTTGGCGGCTTGAGAGAGGGTTTTCGATTCATTAACGAGCCCCTCGGGTAATTCCCCTCCGGAAAAGCGATACCGCCCTTCCGGGTCTAGGGGCAAGGTCATGAGGCTATTTCTCACCGTATAAAGAGAGGGGATCAAGACTTGAATGCTGGATTGTAGGGCACTAAGGAATCGACTGCTGACTTTGATGTCTGCAGCATTGGCCCATTTTGTGGCGTTTTGATTTATTTTTTCTAACCAGTTTGATGTGCCGATAAGGCTGCCTGAGGCGGCCGTAAAATCACGGGCGATACTGGGTAAATGGTGCGCTTCATCGAGGATATACAGCGATTTTTCAGGCTCATGGAGGATCACGCCACCTCCTAAACTCAAGTCTGCCATCAAGACGCTGTGATTGACAACAAGCACATCGGTTCTACTGAGTTGCTCTCGCGCTTTGGGAAAAGGGCAGTTTCTGTGATTGCTTAAACCGGGGTGGCAGGTGTGTTTATCCGAAACAATGTCTCCCCACAGTTTTTCGGGCAAAGGCGTGGGCCACATGTCTTTGTCTCCAGACCATGTGCCATTAAGATACGCTTTATGCATCTCGTTTAATGTGCGTTCTTCCGATTTCTGAGGGGGATTTTCGAATAAATTTTCTTGGTTTACATCTGTTTTTTGGGCTGCGAGGCTGAGCTTGTGGGCGCAGCAATAACGTTGGCGTCCTTTGACAAGAGCGAAGGAAAAGGGATGAGGTGAGATGCGTCTAAAAAGAGGCAGATCTTTGTCAATAAGTTGTTCTTGTAAGGCGACCGTCGCAGTTGACAAGATCACTTTCTTGTTATTATGCAATGCAAAGGGAATCGTGGCGATTAAATAAGCCATTGATTTTCCGATGCCCGTTCCGGCTTCTGCAACCATGATAGGACGTTGTTTGTTGTATTCACCCGCCCAGGTTTTTGCAAGTTCGGCAACCAAATAATTTTGTGCTTTTCTTGGAATAAAATGCTCAAGGTGAATTTTAAGGTTGGAATAGCAGTTTCTGATGTCATTTTTAACGGTTAAATTGAGCATAAATTGAATGAATGTGAGGAAGCGAAAGTCATTATAACATGGAATGAAAATGTTAATTAGTTCATGAATTTATCTCTTTATTTTTAAAGTGTGACATGAGTCACGCACAAAGTGCCCCTAAATTTTCAATCGCTTTAAAGCTGATATTCAAGTCATTTAATCTGATTTATTTAGCATTTCAGAGTTTTATTCTTAATGTTATTTTGTTTTTATTCAATTAAAGATTTATTCACTGATATTTATTGCATTTCTTATATTTCTTCATTTTATCCCATTTCGGAAAAATCTCATGATGAGTTGTTGTTTTTTCCTTCATCCTGTTGATTTTTATTGTGTTTTTTGTATTTTCTTCAATGATTTGACAGATTTTAAATTTCTCTGCACTCTGAATCTGAATTCATCGTACTTTCCACGTCAATACGCTCCTTTTAAATCGATTGGCATGCCAGTGGAGAGTGAAAAAACACAAGGGATTTCGGACAACGAATTCCATCCTTAAATTAGAAAGGCAGTGGATAACATGAAAAAGACCATTCTAGCTATGGCGGTTCCAGCTCTATTGGCCGCAGGCACAGCAAATGCAAGCGTTAACCTGCACAATGCAGACGGTGTTGTCGTTGATATGAGCGGCGCTGCCGAAATCCAATACATCAAGCAATTTAACAACACACAAGACGCCTATCTGCGTATTGATGATGCTGATTTGCTTATCACGACATCCATCGATGTGACAGATACACTCAGCGCCGTTGCAGGTTTCGGTTTTAAATTTGAAGCTGACCTAGCAAATTCCGGTACCACTGAAAGTGATGAGTTGTATGTGGGTTTACGCAGCACTGATTTTGGGGTTTTAACCTTCGGTCGTCAGCTGTTGCTTGCCGATGATCTCGGTAATGCAAAAGACTATGAACTCGGTACAGAGCAAATTAATTTTGTTACCACTGAAGCGCATCAAGTTGTTAAATGGGTTTATGACAATGGTATGTTCTATGCGGGCGCAAACTATGCCTTAGACACTAATAATATTAAATCAACACCTACGAACAGCAATGAAGGCCAAAAAGTAGCCGGTGCACGTTTTGGTGTTCGCGCTGCCGGTCTTGATGCCCGTGTTTATCTCTATGATGCGCAAAATGCAGCGTCAACTGCGTTTGCACCTACCGGTGTTAACCTACAAGATGTAACGGGTTTTAACCTTGAATTGGATTATGTTTTCGGCCAATTCGATTTTTCTACAAGCTATGGTCAAGTTGAATACAAAGATGTTCAAGCGAGCGCGGTAGAAAATAAAAATAAAGTTGATTTCTGGCAGTTATCAGGGGGCTTTAAAGCCGATGAAAAAACCTATTTTGCTTTAGGTTTTGATGCCTTAGACAGCTCAGCTTCAGGTAACTATCTGAAATATAAATCAAATAGCTTGTATGCGAATGTTTCTTATAAATTGCACAAAAATGCAATGGTGTATGCAGAAGTCGGTCAAGCAGACATTAAAATCAACAATCTAGACAAAGATCCAGACGTAGGTTACTTGCTGGGTATGGAAGTGACTTTCTAATAGATTGCACTTCTTTTTAGAGATGTTTTTAAAGATGCATGAAAAAAGCCGCCATTGAGCGGCTTTTTTTCAAGCCATTTTAAGGAGTTTGATGTGACGTTCTTTATGTCTTTCGTCTTTGTATTATCGGCTGTCTTTTTATCGAGCACTGCCAATGCTGCACAATTGTCCGGTTCGAATGGGGTTGAGTTTCTGGTTATCAATGGGAAAAAAGCAGAAAAATACGCAAAAGGGGCGCACAAAAAAATTGAGCTTGCTCCCGGCGAATATCAGGTTATAGCCCGCTTTGAAGACAATTTAAAACGCGGCTCAAGCACCACCTTATTTACTTCTAAGCCTTATGTTTTTAATATAAAAATACAGAAAAGTGATCTGGTTCTTTCTGTCCCTAACATGAAAATGCACAGCCATGCCGCGGCTTTTTTCTCTGATCCAAGCTGGACCCTAACCCACCTTTCAACCCAGCACAAATCACCGATTTCATCTGTTGAACTCGTAGGAAGCGGTTTTGGGGCTTTTAGTAACATGGAAAAAGCGGTGGCTTATCATAACGAACAACAGGGTATTTTCTTGTATCAAGAGAAAATGCAAGATTTAAAAGAAGGGCCAGTGGCACAAGACGAACTCAGTCAAAAATCAGAGCCGAGTGCACAACTTAAGTTCTGGTATAGCAAAGCCAATGACGAAGAAAAGAAAGCATTTCGGCGTTGGATCATCGATTTAGATGGTTAACTGAATCAGCTTGTTGATAGGGTAAGTCGGGTATTTAAAAAAATGATCCTCCCTCAACCCCTGTAAAGGGGTTAGATCCTTTCGAAGAAAACGGGATCCACCAAGATGCGTCACTTGTGAAGAGGCAAGAGGATTGCAGAGCTCTCGAAGCCCAATCACAGACTCCGTTTAGCTTGATGCGTCAGCCGGGTTTTTGTGAATTAAATCCAGAAAAACACCCTCTAATTGGGTTTGTATGGTTATTTCTCATTAATAAGCTTTTTATGCATTTGTGCTACCTTTTCTTTATTCAGGGTGTCTTTATTTGTCACTTTTATACAGGTCGCCTTTGATCTTATGTGGGTATTGGCGACGCTCGCTGCGCCCAATCATAGAGTTCACCTATGCTCTGGCGCTTCACTCACTTGCTGCCCACATGCAACTTCAAGTGTCTTGGGTATATAACGCTAAGGAGATAAACATGAATAAAAGCAAACAAGATCCTTTTAATCTTCTCTATCTTTTTCTGTTCATTTTGGTCTTATGTATACCGACCTTGCCTGCCAGCTTGACCTGGTTTGAAATATTAAGTCGATAAGGATTTTTATGTCCAAGACACTTAACGCTGCAGGTTCGTTGGGCGCGCTCACGAAATCCAATCCGAGAGTCCCTCTTACTTCATGACGTCATGGACATTGTTCACACTCTGTTTGGGTGTCTCTGCAGATCTCTTTGCTATAAAAATGTCGTCTCAACGATATCATTGAATTGAAAGAAGGAGGGGGAGGTGTCGTTAAAATCCTTTGTATTTTTAGGTGTAGGATGGATTTGTGTTGGACTGGGGCTTTTGGGGGTTTTACTGCCTTTGCTGCCTACGACCCCATTTTTGTTACTGGCCAGTGCGTGTTTTGTTCGGGGTTCGCCTCGCATGGCAGCTTGGTTGCATAAGCACCCAACATTTGGGCCTATTTTATTCCATTGGCATCAAGATCGTGCGATTGAAAAAAAAGTGAAGCGGCGTGCCAATTATTTTATTGTTTCTGGTTTTATCTTGTCTATTTTTTTGGTTCCTCTTTTTTGGCAAAAAGGACTCCTTTTCCTTCTTGGCGTCCTGCTTTTAGTGTTTTTTAATCGTTTACGC
This sequence comes from uncultured Enterovibrio sp., assembly GCA_947040595.1. GTDB lineage: Bacteria > Pseudomonadota > Gammaproteobacteria > Enterobacterales > Vibrionaceae > Enterovibrio. The sequence goes on from CAMRBZ010000004.1 coordinate 23,283, forward strand.
GAAATAGAAGCAGTTGAAGAAGATCATAAAAATACTTAACATACGTTCCTCTTTCCTGGGAATGAAAATAAATGATTTTTTTGGTATCCTACTTTTCACTTTATTGATTTTGGAAGCCACATTTGTGGTAAGGCATTATGACTCAAAGTAAAATCGCACTCATTAAGAACAGCATCAAAACGGTTCCTGATCATCCAAAACCTGGGATCATGTTTCGGGATATCACAAGCTTGATGGAAAATGCACAAGCTTACAAAGCGGCGATAGAGATCTTGGTTGAAAAGTACAAAAATCAAAATTTCACAAAGATAGTTGCAACAGAAGCGAGAGGCTTTTTCTTCGGGGCGCCCTTGGCTTTGGAATTGGGCATTGCTTTTGTGCCTGTGCGTAAACCGGGTAAGCTTCCTCGTGAAGTGATTTTCGAGAAGTATGACTTAGAATACGGATCGGATTCTTTAGAAATTCATATTGATGCAATACAAAAAGACGATAAAGTGCTTCTTGTTGATGATCTTCTTGCGACAGGAGGAACGATTGAAGCGACAACCAAATTAATTCGTCGTCTTGGTGGGGTTGTTTCCCATGCCGCATTCATTATCAACTTGCCTGATATTGGCGGCGAAGCATGCCTTAAGGCGTTGGATATCGATGTCTTTAGCTTGTGTGAATTTGACGGACACTGAGGCTTTGTTGTTCTTAAAAATGGGCTTGATGCTTAAGATCGCGCTCTCTTTTTCTCTGTGCTACGATGGCGACAACAATTGAATGGACATTGTCACTTATGGGTTATCAAGTCTTAGCCAGAAAATGGCGACCACTTCACTTTCAAGACGTTGTTGGGCAATCGCATGTCTTGACCGCTTTAGGAAATGCACTCGATAATAACCGACTTCATCATGCTTATTTGTTCAGCGGTACGCGCGGTGTGGGTAAAACAACCATTGCGCGTATTTTGGCCAAAGGTTTGAATTGTGAGCTGGGCGTAAGTGCACGTCCTTGTGGACAATGCACCTCGTGTTTGGAAATAGATCAAGGACGTTTTGTTGATCTGCTCGAAATCGATGCGGCATCCCGAACCAAAGTGGAAGACACGCGCGATTTGTTAGACAACGTGCAATACAAACCCGCCCGTGGACGATACAAAGTGTATCTTATCGATGAAGTGCATATGCTCTCTCGGCATAGCTTTAACGCCCTTTTAAAAACCCTTGAAGAGCCGCCAGAGTATGTGAAATTTATCTTGGCAACAACGGATCCCCAAAAGTTGCCTGTCACCATTCTTTCTCGTTGCCTTCAATTTCATTTAAAACATTTAGATACAACGCAAATCAAAGACCAATTGCTTCGTGTGCTTGAAAATGAATCCATCGACGCACAACCGAGGGCCCTTTCTTTTATTGCGAGGGCCGCGGAAGGAAGCATGCGTGATGCCTTGTCTTTGACAGACCAAGCGATTGCGTTAGGCAATGGTGCTGTAATTGAATCCCAAGTCATTGATATGCTTGGAACCCTCAGTGCAGATCAAGCGATTTTATTGCTTGAAGCCTTGACGGAAGGGCAGGCGACCTCGGTGATGCAGTGTTTGGAGGCGCTGGCTGAAATCGGCATTGAGTGGGATATTTTACTGAAAGAGCTGGCCGCACAGTTACACCTGGTTGCTATGGCGCAGGCTTTATCGGAATCCGTTGACCCCCAATCGCCTGATGCCACACGCATATTGGCTTTAGCAAATACACTGTCACCGCAAGATGTACAACTTTTTTACCAAATAGCCCTTCAAGGACGCCAAGATTTACCTTTCGCGCCCGATGGTCGGGCTGGTTTAGAAATGGTTTTGCTGCGCATGTTGGCGTTTAAGCCCGTTGTCAGTACAGATTACGAGCCAGATGCGATTTATGTGCCTGATGTGCAGCCTCTTGCTTCTTCGTCCACGTCATCGATATTGGCGGGCTCGGTTGCCACAAAAGACAGAATTGCGTCTTTAAAAGCGCAGGTCAGCGCGTCTCGTCAGCCTGTGCCTATAATGCAAGTCCCTAAAACGGCCCCTGTTTTTTCACAAGAAAATGCTGAATTTTTGGATGCACCCAGAGCACAAGATAAAACCCCCTCTCAAGAAAAGAGAGTGTCTTTGTCTGCGCCTCCTTCAAGAGAAAGAGAAAAAGGCAATACGCCACCTTCTGGATTTTTTTTGGACTCGCAGCCCTTATCTCAGGAGCCTCCCTTTTTAGACGGACCTCCCTTATTTGACGGGCCTCCCTCATTTGACGAGCCTCCCTTATTCGACGAGGCTCCTTTATTCGAAGAGGCTCCTTTATTCGACGAGGCTCCTTTATTCGACGAGGCTCCTTTATTCGATGAGGCTCCTTTATTCGACGAGCGCCCTTTGCCCGACGAACGTCCCTTGCCTATAGAGGGAATGGATGTTGCGCCTCTTTCTCCAATGCAGTCCACGTCTTTAGATGAATATCAACAAGAGCCCGTGCCTCATTCTTTAGAAAATGTGTTAGCTGCGCGTAATTTGTTGCGCAGTCGAGTTCGCCTGCAGGAGGGGCAATCTGTTAAAAAAAAGGGTAAATCGGTAGAGGCGAAAGAGAAACCCTCTTCTGTTTTTGAGCGCTTAAGCACGACTAATTCGCTTTCACAGCGCACTGAAACAGCTCCCTCACCGATGCCGATGACCAACAAGGAAACCAAAGAAGAAGCTTACCGTTGGACGGCAACAAAGCCGCTTTCATTTGTTGAGCCTTTGGCGATGCCCCCGGATAAAATGAAATTGGCGCTGAAGCATGAGCGTACGCCAGAAATGCGAGACAAGCTGGAGCATGAAGCATGCGAGCAAGATGAATGGAGTCGGATCTCCAATGATCTTCAAGTTCCTCAACTTGTTAAACAAATGGCTCTAAATGCTTCAATGAAAAAAGAAGACGCGGATATTATTCTTTATTTACGCGCTTCTCAAAAACACCTTCATACCGAAAAATCAAGAGAAATCTTGCAGACTGCTTTAAATCAACAGCTCGGGATCCCGGTTCTCTTGTCCGTTGAGATTGGAAATGAAGGCGTCTCCCCCTTGGAATGGCGGGACCGTCTTTATGCAGATAAATTATCTCAAGCAACTGAAATTTTAAGAAATGATCTTCATGTGCGTTTCATCTGTCAGCGCTTTTCTGCTGAAATAGATGAAGACAGTATTCGACCAATTTAACTCCCACACAAAGAGAGAGAATAATATGTTTGGTAAAGGCGGAATGGGCAGCTTGATGAAGCAAGCCCAGCAAATGCAAGATCGTATGCAAAAAATGCAAGAAGAAGTGGCCAATATGGAAGTCACGGGTGAAGCGGGCGCCGGTTTGGTTAAAATCACCATCACGGGAAGCTACAGCGTTCGCCGTATTCATATTGATGAAAGTCTTATGGGTGATGAAAAAGACATGTTAGAAGATTTGATTGCCGCCGCGTTCAATGATGCATCGCGCCGTGTTGAAGAAACACAAAAAGAAAAAATGTCTTCTATCAGCGGAGGAATGCAATTACCGCCGGGTTTTAAAATGCCGTTTTAATGATGCAAACAAGTCAATTGCTTGAACAACTGATGCATTCATTACGTTGTTTACCCGGTGTGGGTCCAAAATCTGCGCAGCGTATGGCCTTTTATCTTTTGCAACGCAATCGCCAAGGTGGAATTGAATTATCACGCGCCTTGATGGAGGCCATGACGAAAATAGGGCATTGTGAAAATTGCCGTACCTTCACGGAAGAGAAAGTCTGCGCGATTTGTGCGAATCCTCGACGACAAGAAAAAGGACAAATTTGTGTTGTTGAAAGCCCTTCTGATATCGTTGCCATTGAGGCAACAGGACAATATTCAGGACGTTATTTTGTTTTAATGGGGCATTTATCTCCTCTTGATGGCATGGGTCCAGCGGAGATTGGCTTGGATGTTTTGGAACGGCATTTGGCTTTTGAGTCTGTTTTTGAAGTGATTTTGGCAACCAATCCGACAGTGGAAGGGGAGGCGACCGCGCACTATATTGCACAGCTTTGTGCACAGAACAATGTGATTGCGACTCGAATTGCACAGGGTGTGCCGATGGGGGGAGAGCTTGAAATGGTGGATGGGACAACCTTGTCGCATTCTATCGTTGGAAGACTTCGCCTTGTTTGAAAAAATGCAATGAATAAAGCTGAACGAAAAAAGGCCGCGATTGCGGCCTTTTTTCGTTTTGAATGTTTATTGGCGTGGAATAAACGCATGGGTACTTACTTTTTGATTGTCTGCAGTGGTTGCGACAAATTCAGCGCTGCTTGCTGACTCACTGTGAACGCGTACGAAAACGCGTCCACTTTCTGGGGTTGTGTATTCATCGTTGACTTTAACCCCCGCGAGAGGATGCCCCTCTTTTGTGACTTTAACCCAAGCCCCACCGTCCATAGGTTCAACATCGATCTCTAAATTTGAGGTCGGCATGGCAGTGGCGAGAGAGGCGCTTAGAAATAAGCTTGTACCGAGTGCGAGAAGCGTTTTATTCATTCCTTGTCTCCTTAAATTGGATGTTATCGCTTGATTAGAAGATAGGCAGCATCTTCATTCATGACAAGAGACGAAATGCCTTTATCTCTTCAAAATTAATGCAATATTTTTTTCCTATTCCGGTCCGAAAAATGCGGATTGTATTTATATGAACTGAGATTTTTGTCGTATTTTTGAGTTTTTAGATTTTTTTTTATTTTTGCCCTTTTCATTTCCATATTCTTGAATCAAATATTTTCCTCTTATTCGAACGAAGCACTTGAAAAAAGAGAAATCAACCCTATATATAAAATCATCTCACACCCATAAAATGATTTTGTTGACTTTACGGAATACAAACTTAGATAACGAGGCCGATTTAAAATGGAAAAAACGCTTGAAAAACATAGCTTTGGATCAGACACATCAAAGCTTCTTCATTTAATGATCCACTCTCTTTATTCAAATAAAGAAATTTTCTTACGCGAATTGATCTCCAATGCCTCTGATGCGGCAGATAAACTCCGTTTTAAAGCGCTTTCTAATGGGGCCTTGTATGAAAATGAAGGTGATTTGCGTGTCCGTCTGAGTGTCGATAAAGAAGCGGGTACCTTGACCGTCGATGACAACGGTATTGGAATGTCATGGCAAAATGTGATTGACAATTTGGGTACCATTGCGCGCTCTGGAACGGCTGAGTTTTTCAAGCAAATGTCTGACGAGCAAACGAAAGAGAGCCAATTGATTGGTCAATTTGGTGTGGGTTTTTATTCCGCATTTATCGTGGCTCACAAGGTCACTGTTTTAACTCGTGCTGCGGGTGAGCCGGCCTCTGACGGGGTGCGTTGGGAGTCTGAAGGTGAAGGTGAATACACGATAGAAGCGGTTTCAAAAGACAGCCGTGGTACCTCCATCATTCTGCATTTGCGTGAAGAAGATAAAGATTATCTTGAAGATTGGCGTTTACGCGAAGTGATTGGAAAATATTCTGATCATATCGGGATCCCGGTTGAAATGTGGAAAAAAGAAACCAATGAAGAAGGGGAAGAATTAGAAGGCGGACAATGGGAACAAATCAACAAAGCCCAAGCCCTCTGGACGCGATCTAAATCAGAGATTTCAGACGAAGAATACAAAGAATTTTATACGCACCTTTCTCATGATTACGCAGAGCCGCTTTTGTGGAGTCACAATCGTGTTGAAGGAAAAAATGATTATACAAACCTGTTGTATATTCCAACGAAAGCCCCTTGGGATATGTTTAATCGTGAGCATAAACACGGTTTGAAATTGTATGTACAACGTGTTTTCATCATGGATGACGCGGTTCAATTTATGCCGTCTTATTTGCGTTTTGTGAAAGGTTTGATTGATTCCAATGATTTGCCGCTGAATGTGTCTCGTGAGATTTTACAAGACAACAAAGTGACCCAAACCTTGCGCAATGCCGCGACCAAACGCGTACTCACCATGCTTGAGCGTTTAGCCAACAATGATGCCGAAAAATATCAAAATTTTTGGAATGAATTTGGCTTGGTTCTAAAAGAAGGACCTGCAGAAGATTTTGCAAACCGTGAAAAAATTGCCGCTTTGATGCGTTTTGCTTCAACGCACACAGACAGCAGCACTCAATCGATCTCTTTGACTGAATATGTTTCTCGCATGAAAGAAACCCAAGATAAGATTTATTATCTGACGGGAGACACCTATCAAACGACCAAAAACAGCCCTCACCTTGAGCAATTTAAAGCGAAAGGCATTGAAGTCATTTTAATGTATGACCGCATTGATGAGTGGTTGATGAATTATTTATCTGATTTTGATGGTAAAAGTTTCCAATCCATTACAAAATCAGATCTTGACCTCAGTCAGTTTGAAGATGATGAAGAAAAAGAACAACGCGAAGAAACAAAAAAAGAATTTGAGTCTGTTGTTGAGCGCACTAAAACCTATTTAAAAGATCGTGTGAAAGATGTACGCACCACCTTTAAATTATCCGATACCCCCGCTCTTTTAGTGACCGATCAATATGATATGGGCACTCAAATGGCGAAATTATTGGCCTCCTCAGGCCAAAAAGCTCCTGAGGTGAAGTATCTTCTTGAGTTAAATCCTGAGCATCATTTAGTCAAACAAATGGCCAATGAAACAGATGAAGAGATTTTTGCACATTGGGTTGAAATGCTTTTTGGTCAGGCGATGCTGGCGGAGCGCGGTTCAATGGATGATTCTTCTTCTTTCTTAAATGCCATGAACAGCCTATTAACAAAGGCTTAAGATCTTCTTTTTGTATACCCGTCGCCTTGAAGCGGCGTGGGTGTTGGCCATGCTCGTTCAGCCCAAGCACAGAGTCGAACTTTGTTCAGGGGCTTCACTTGCTTGCCGCATACACGCATCTTCAATGACCTTGGGTATATTATAAAAAAATAAATCCAAGCCCAGTTCATTGCTGGGCTTGATAGGTTTTACATAACCGTGTATGTTGCATTTTTTTAAAAATCGCGAACATAACCAAAGAGGATGACGATGCGCATTATTCTTTTAGGCGCTCCAGGTGCAGGTAAAGGAACACAAGCTCAATTCATCATGGAAAAATACGGTATTCCGCAAATCTCGACAGGGGATATGTTACGTGCGGCGATTAAAGCAGGCACGCAAATGGGGATGCAAGCTAAGTCAGTGATTGATGCTGGTCAACTGGTTTCTGATGACATTATTTTAGGCTTAGTGCAAGAGCGGATTAAACAAGAAGATTGTGCGAATGGTTTTTTGCTTGATGGTTTTCCTCGTACGCAAGTTCAAGCTGATGGCCTTAAAACAATGGGAATTTCCATTGATTATGTTTTTGAAATAGACGTTCCTAATGAGATGATCGTGGAGCGAATGAGTGGGCGACGTGCCCATCTTGCTTCGGGTCGAACTTATCACCTTGTTTATAATCCGCCGAAGGTGGAAGGAAAAGACGATATCACAGGAGAAGATTTGGTTGTCCGTGATGATGATAAAGAAGAAACGGTGCGCGATCGTTTAGCGGTGTATCATGAACAAACGGCACCTTTGATTTCTTATTATTCTAAAGCGGTTGAAACAAGTCATACCCAATATTTTAAATTTGATGGCACTGAAGCGGTTGCGAAAGTGAGCGCCGAAATTGCAAACATACTGGGTTAAATCCTGTTTTTAGTCATTAAAAAAGGGTGCACAGGCTGCCCTTTTTTGATTTATGTTCTAGGCGTCGAAGATCCCAGAGATGCCCTCATCTTTGAAACTGCGTGGGTGTTGACTTCGTTGTCGAAACCCAATCGTTCGTTAAACTATGCTGAAGGGGTTGTTCATCGGGCGCCTACAAGCACCTTCAAATCTCCAGGGTATATGCTGTTAATTACAAATATTAAAAGCTGGCTTAAATGAAAAAATCAGAAAAAAAAGTGGGCGTGTTGTTGGTGAATTTGGGTACACCCAAAGCCACAACCGCAAAGGCCGTTAAATTGTTTTTAAGTGAATTCTTAAAAGACAAGCGCGTGGTTGACACGCACCCTTTCCTTTGGTATCCGCTGTTGCATGGGGTGATCCTTCCTTTTCGTGCCTCTAAAATTGCCCGTCTTTACAAAAACATTTGGATGGTTCAAGGCTCGCCTTTGTTGGTGTACTCTATTCGCCAAAAACTAGAATTAGAGCGCGCTACAGGTTTGCCCGTTGAAATAGGGATGACGTATGGTCAGCCAAGCATGTCGGGTGCGGTGAAATCTTTATTAGCGCAAGGTGTGAATAAAATAGTGGTGCTTCCTTTGTACCCTCAATATTCTCAAACGACGACCGCCGCGGCTTTTGATAAATTTGCATTGACATTAAAAGAACACCCCGTAATACCAGAGTTTCATTTTGTTCATCATTATTATGATAATGAAGATTACATCGAAGCCTTGGCGATATCCATCGAAGCCCATTGGAAGAAAAAAGGCAAACCGGACATGTTGCTTTGTTCTTATCATGGGATCCCTGTGCGTTATTCCAATAATGGCGATCTTTATTTAAGCCACTGTACAGAAACAACCGAAAAACTGCGTCAACGCTTAAGCAAAGATGTGCCTTTGAAAATGACCTTTCAATCACGCTTTGGTAGGGAAGCGTGGCTTGAACCTTATACGGACAAAACCTGTATCTCTTTGGCCAAAGAGGGCACAAAACGTCTTGATGTCATCACGCCGGGTTTCTCTGTCGATTGCCTTGAAACGGTAGAAGAAATTTCTGTTCTTTGTCGCTCGCTCTTTCTTAAGGCGGGTGGAGAGATTTTTGAATACATTCCTTGTTTAAATGATGCCCCTCATCACATCGATATGATGAATAATCTTGTTAAGAAATATCTGAAAAATGTTTAATACCATTTCTTTTTCGATGAAAAGGCATTTTTCATTTTTTGGAATGTTTTATTTGGGATATTGATCTTGTTATTTCTGTGATAAAATTCTGTTTTTCGTATTGCCTCAAAGTAATCAAAAAATGAAATTTCCAGGCCAACGCAAATCCAAACATTATTTTCCCGTGCAAGCTCGTGAGCCACTTCTTGTTCAGTCCACAAAGAAACCAAAATTAAAGCATCCTTACGTGATCGGTATTGATCAAACATTGGTTGATATAGAAGCGAATGTCAGCGAAGCATTTGTGGAAAAATACGGACTGAGCAAAGGACATTCTTTGGTCATTGACGACAAATGCGCAGAAGCTTTGTACGAAGAACTTCAAGAAAATAAAATGATCAAGCATGAATTTGCCGGGGGAACCATCGGGAATACTTTGCACAATTATTCTACTTTGGCAGACGACCGTTCTATTTTATTGGGTGTGATGAGCCGTGCTATCCGTATTGGAAGTTATGCGTATCGGTATTTATGTAACACCTCGAGTCGGATGGATTTAAATTATCTTCAATCGGTTTCAGGTCCTATTGGGCGTTGTTATACCCTCATCAGTGACGACGGTGAACGCACCTTTGCGATAAGCGAAGGACAAATGAACCAGCTTCAACCCAGTTCTGTTCCTGAGCATATTTTTGAAAATGCGTCTGCTTTGGTATTAACGGCCTATCTTGTTCGTTGTAACGAAGGTGATCCTATGCCTGAATCGACGATGAGGGCGATCGAATATGCCAAAAAATACAATGTTCCCATTGTGATGACGCTTGGCACAAAATCGGTGATCCTTCAAAATCCGCAATGGTGGCGTGACTTTTTAAAAGAGCATGTGACGCTTTTGGCCATGAATGAAGACGAAGCTGAAGCGCTCACGGGGGAATCTGATCCGCTTCTTGCGGCGGATAAATCCCTCGAATGGGTTGATCTTGTTTTGTGTACGGCAGGACCGATTGGATTATATATGGCGGGGTTTACTGAAAACAATGCCAAACGTAAAACGACCTTGCCCCTTTTGTCCGGTACCATTGCTGACTTTAATCAGTATGAATTCAGTCGACCCATGAAAAAAGACGCTTGTGAAGATCCCGTAAAAGTGTATTCACACATTGCACCTTATATGGGGGGGCCTGAGCGTATAAAGAACACGAATGGTGCGGGGGATGGCGCTTTATCTGCCGTTTTACATGATATGTCGGCCAACCGCTATCATAAAGAAAATGTCCCTAATTCAACGAAACACACCTATGCATTTTTGACCTACAGTTCCTTTTCTCAAGTTTGTAAATATGCAAATCGAGTCAGTTATGAAGTGCTCGCTCAGCATTCACCTCGTTTATCGCGCGGTTTACCTGAAAAAGAAGAAAGCTTGAAAGAAGCGTACTGGGAACGTTAATTTTAATCGAATGGTTTTGTTGTTGGCTTTTTACTTTAAGCAAGAGCGATTGATTTCCTGCGATTGTGTGATTGTTGGAGACGAAAAGCTGCACAGGATTGCCCGTTTGATTACCTAAATAAAAAAATTGATTACTTGAAATAAAAAAATCCGAGTCGGTCTGCTTCTCGGATTTTTTTATTTTTAACGGTTCTAAGCGAAATGCGCTTTAAGTTCGTTTTTTCATGGGGGTGAATTCACGTTTTGTATAGCCCGTATAAAGCTGGCGAGGACGACCTATACGATTTTGTGGATCACTGTGCATTTCATTCCAATGGGCTATCCAGCCAATGGTTCTCGACATTGCAAAAATGACGGTGAACATTGAAAGGGGAATACCGATAGCTTTTAAGGTGATCCCTGAATAGAAATCCACGTTAGGGTAGAGTTTTTTCTCGATAAAGTAGGGATCAGACAGGGCGATTCTTTCTAGTTCCATCGCAATATCAAGAAGTGGATCTTCAAGTTTGAGTTCGTCTAGCACCTCATGGCAAGCTTTGCGCATGACGGTGGCTCTTGGATCATAGTTTTTATAAACGCGATGCCCAAAGCCCATAAGACGGAATGGATCATTTTTGTCTTTGGCTCTTTCTATAAATTCAGGAATATTTTCAACACTTCCAATCTCTTCAAGCATTTTTAGACAAGCTTCATTCGCACCGCCGTGAGCAGGACCCCATAAAGAGGCAATCCCTGCAGCAATACATGCAAAAGGATTTGCACCGGAGGAGCCGGCTAAACGCACAGTGGAAGTGGATGCATTTTGTTCATGATCTGCGTGTAAAGTGAAGATTTTGTCCATGGTACGGGCGACAATGGGATTGACTTCATATTCTTCACATGGGGTTGCGAACATCATGTGTAGAAAATTTTCAGCGTAAGCTAGATCATTTCGTGGGTATATAAAAGGCTGACCTATCGAATATTTGTAACACATTGCGGCCAATGTCGGCATTTTCGATAGCAGGCGAAATGCGGTAATTTCGCGGTGATAATCGTTATTAATGTCGAGAGAATCGTGATAAAAGGCGGCAAGCGCGCCAACAACACCGACAATGACGGCCATTGGATGCGCATCTCGGCGGAAGCCATGGAAAAAGCTGGAAATTTGCTCGTGAACCATGGTGTGTCGAGTGACGATGCGACGAAATTCTTTGTATTGTTTTTTTGTGGGGACTTCACCATAAAGCAAGATATAACATACTTCCAAATAATCTGCATTATTGGCCAGCTCATCAATGGGATAACCACGATGCAATAGGATCCCTGCATCACCATCAATGTAGGTGATTTGTGATTCACAGGATGCTGTAGCAACAAAGCCTGGGTCAAAAGTGAAATAACCGCTCGCACCTAAAGATCGCACATCAATGACCTCCGGACCGATTGTTCCTTTGCTCATCGGAAGTTCAATGGCTTCTTGTCCTTCAATCTGTAAGGTGGCTTTTTTAGGGGCCATAATTTTTTTCCTCGTGGGTTAAACCGATTGAATATGTTGTTATTTTTATATTCTTGCTCGCTAAATTAGATATTAATTGTCAAAAATGTCAATGTGCCACATTGAGTTTTGGTTTATTTAATTATTCATTAAATTCATATGGAATAAGTTAATGTTCTGTTTCGCGATTTGTGTCAATTTTATTGATTTGTGTTTAAATCTTGCGATGCATATACTCAGCGTGTTTAATCTGTGTCATTCTGTGTAATCTGCTCATGTGTTTATTTATTGAGATTACTCTCGGCATAGATGGGCTGCAAGTTTATATATACAAATTTAAAAATATCAGTGTTTCGGTCTCTTGTTTCGTGATGTGTGATTCGAAGAGGTATAAAAACTATTATTGTTCCAAATAGAGCAGAGTGGACCAACGCATGGATTTAAAAAAGAAAAGACCCGTAAATCTCGATCTTCAAACCTTTCATTTTCCTATTCCGGCGCTAGCTTCAATTGCACATCGAATTTCTGGTGTCGCCACTTTTTTTTCAATAACGATTTTGCTCTGGCTACTGAGCCTTTCTCTTGAGTCTGAGGATGGTTTTTTGGTGGCCGTGGACATTATGAATCGTTTCTTTGGAAAATTTGTTTTATGGGGAATTCTGACCTTTCTTGCTTATCACATTGTCGGAGGGATCCGCCATATGGTCATGGATTTAGGTTATTTTGAAGATTTAGAGGCAGGAATAGCCAGCGCAAAAGTGGTCGGTATTATGACCGTCTTATTGTCAGTGTTTGCGGGGGTATTAGTATGGTGATGCATGTTTCTTCTTTTGGTCGAAATGGGGTTCATGATTTCATTTTGATACGCGCGACAGCCGTTGTTATGGCTCTTTTTTGTGTTTATATGGTTGGTTTTTTTGCGATAACACCTGAAATAACTTATGCCATTTGGGTGGAATTTTGGGGCCGTGTCTGGAACAAAGTATTTGCTTTATTGACCTTGGGCTGTGTGCTTGTTCATGCCTGGATTGGTCTTTGGCAAGTTCTCACTGATTATATCAAGTCTACTTTTTTTCGTGGAGTGCTTCAATTCAGTGTTGTGATCTTGCTTATCGTGTATTTATTGACCGGTTTTTCTGTATTGTGGGGTGTGTAAGTGAGTATTCCTGTAAGAGAATTTGATGCGATTGTGATTGGTGCTGGCGGTGCTGGAATGCGGGCCGCTTTGCAAATATCGGAAGAAGGCTTATCTTGCGCTCTTTTATCCAAAGTCTTTCCTACACGCTCTCACACTGTCTCAGCACAAGGTGGGATCACTGTGGCTTTAGGTAATTCTCATCCGGATAATTGGGAATGGCATATGTATGATACCGTGAAAGGGTCAGATTACATTGGTGATCAAAATGCCATTGAGTACATGTGTAAAACGGGACCACAGTCTGTTATTGAATTAGAAAAAATGGGTTTGCCTTTTTCGCGTTTTGAAGATGGGACGATTTATCAACGTCCTTTTGGTGGGCAATCTCTTGATTTTGGCGGAGAGCAGGCGGCGCGTACCGCGGCGGCAGCAGACCGTACAGGTCACGCCTTGCTTCATACGCTCTATCAGCAAAACATTAAACACAAAACCACTATTTTTTCAGAATGGTATGCCTTGGATTTGGTTAAAAACCAAGATGGTGTGGTGATGGGGGCGACGGCCATGTGCATCGAAACGGGCGAAGTGTGCTATTTCAAAGCCAAGGCGACCGTACTTGCAACAGGTGGCGCGGGACGTATTTATCAGTCTACCACCAATGCCTTTATCAACACGGGTGATGGGGTCGGCATGGCACTGCGCGCTGGTGTTCCGATGCAAGACATGGAAATGTGGCAATTTCATCCAACTGGTATTGCAGGCGCTGGCGTTTTAGTGACAGAAGGTTGTCGTGGTGAAGGCGGGTACCTTCTTAATAAAAACGGTGAGCGTTTCATGGAGCGTTATGCCCCCAATGCAAAAGATCTCGCTGGTCGTGATGTCGTGGCACGTTCCATGATGGTTGAGATCAGAGAAGGTCGAGGTTGTGATGGCCCTTGGGGACCCCATTTAAAACTGAAACTCGATCATTTAGGCAAAGATGTTTTGGAAGCGCGTCTTCCTGGCATTCTTGAGCTTTCTCGTACCTTTGCTCACATCGACCCTATCAAGGATCCCATCCCTGTGATCCCAACCTGTCACTATATGATGGGGGGCATTCCCACTCAAATTTCAGGTCAAGCACTCAAACTGGATACAAAGGGAAATGACATTGAGGTACAAGGTTTATTTGCCTGTGGAGAAATTGCGAGTGTGTCTGTTCATGGCGCAAACCGTTTAGGTGGAAATTCATTGCTGGATCTTGTGGTCTTTGGACGGGCAACCGGATTGCACTTAGGGGAAACCTTGGCGGCAAGTGCCGATGCAAGAGAGGCCTCTGAGTCTGATATTGACGCTTCATTGTCGCGTTTGAATCGTTGGAATTCGACATCTAAAGGGGAAGATCCGGTGCAAATCAGAAAAGATTTGCAATCGTGTATGCAGAATAATTTCTCTGTCTTTCGTGAAGGAGAAGCCATGGAGAAAGGTCTGGAAGAACTTAAAGTGATCCGTGAGCGTTTAAATGTCGCCCGTTTAGATGACCGCTCCAGTGAATTCAATACACAAAGAATTGAATGTTTAGAACTTGATAATTTGATGGAAACGGCTTTTTCGACTGCGGTTGCGGCCAACTACAGAACTGAAAGTCGTGGAGCACATGCCCGCTTTGATTATCAAGAGCGTGATGATGAAAATTGGTTGTGCCACAGTATCTATGATCCTGAAACACAATCGATGTCTAAACGAGGTGTGAACACCTCACCCGTTTATCGTGACGCCTTTCCACCCAAAGCGCGTACTTATTAAGGTGACATGAAATCATGAAACTGAATTTTTCTGTTTATCGTTTCAATCCTGATGTTGATGACGTGCCACACATGAAAGGGTACAGTCTTGAAGTTCCAGACGGTTCTGACATGATGTTGCTTGACGCACTTATTCTGTTAAAAGAGCAAGATCCAACACTGTCATTTCGTCGTTCTTGTCGTGAAGGTGTCTGTGGCTCTGATGGCTTGAATATGAACGGTAAAAACGGCTTGGCTTGTATTACCCCACTCTCTACGTTACTTGATCAATCCAGCATCGTTATTCGGCCTTTGCCGGGATTGCCTGTTATTCGTGACTTGATTGTGGACATGGCGCAATTTTATATTAATTACGAGCGAGTTAAACCTTATCTTATCAATGATGGCGCTCCGACATCAAGAGAAAATATTCAAGATCAGGATGAAAGGGCTCATTTGGATGGCCTTTATGAATGCATCTTGTGCGCTTGTTGTACAACTTCTTGCCCTTCTTTTTGGTGGAATCCAGATAAATTTATTGGTCCTGCGGGCTTGCTTGCCGCATACCGTTGGTTAATTGACAGCCGCGATACCGATACTGAGCAGCGTTTATCTGAACTTGACGATCCATTCAGTGTTTTTCGTTGTCATAGCATAATGAACTGCGTCAGTGTTTGCCCTAAAGGTTTAAATCCGACCAAAGCCATTGGACATATTCGTTCTATGTTGCTCAAACGCGCGATTTAACCTTGGGTTGAAAATATCCCAAAATATTAAAGCAAAAACTGAAGTGTAAACGGGGGCCACTTTTGAGTGGCTACATAATGAAATCAAGTTGTTAAGGGTTAGAAATGCAAAATGGCGTGATGAAGACGTGGTTGGAGTCTTCTCATTTGGCTGGCGCCAATACGAGTTATGTTGAGACGCTTTATGAATTGTACCTCTGCGAGCCTGAGTCTGTTGATCCTGAATGGAAAGCGGTTTTTGATGCATTGCCAACGGTAAATGGCCATGTAAAAGAAAAAGAACACTCGAAAATTCGTGATGATTTTCGCAGACTCGCGAATGAGAAGAGACAATGTGGCGGATCAGGAGTCAATCCAAATTTAGATGCAAAACAAGTAAAAGTATTACAACTGATTAATGCATATCGTTTTCGTGGGCATCAGCAAGCTAATTTGGATCCTTTGGGTCTTTGGCAAAGAGATTCGGTTCCCGATCTTGATCCTTCATTTCATCATTTGACCGAAGAGGATTTCGAAGAAGAGTTTAATGTCGGCTCTTTTGCTGTTGGGCAAGAGAAGATGAAATTATCCGATTTGTATGATGCACTCCAAAAAACCTATTGTGGTCATATTGGTTCAGAATATATGCACATCACGGATACCGAAGAAAAGCGTTGGATACAACAACGTTTAGAATCGGTTGTCGGACATCCTTCTTTTTCTCGCAATGAAAAAATCACGTTATTAGAAGAGCTCACTGCTGCGGAAGGACTTGAACGTTATTTAGGTGCGAAATTTCCAGGAGCCAAACGTTTTTCTTTAGAAGGGGCGGATGCCTTGATCCCCATGATGAAAGAGCTTATTCGTCACAGTGGAGAAAAAGGGGTTCGTGAGGTCGTGATTGGAATGGCCCATCGGGGTCGTTTAAATATGCTTGTGAATGTTTTGGGGAAAAAGCCCTCCGAACTTTTTGATGAATTTGCAGGCAAGCATGGCGATTCTTGGGGAACCGGAGATGTGAAATACCATCAAGGTTTTTCGAGTGATTTTGCAACGCCTGGGGGCGACGTTCATTTGGTGCTGGCTTTTAATCCTTCCCACCTTGAAATCGTGAACCCCGTTGTGATCGGTTCTGTTCGTGCGCGTCAAGACCGTTTAAAAGACAAAAATGGCTCGATGGTTTTACCTATCACCTTGCATGGAGACAGTGCCATTGCAGGGCAAGGTGTCGTCCAAGAAACCTTCAATATGTCTCAAGCGAGAGGCTATTGCGTGGGTGGAACCATACGCATCGTCATCAATAACCAAGTGGGTTTTACGACCTCTAATCCAAAAGATTCACGTTCGACCTTGTATTGCACTGATGTGGCTAAAATGGTGCAGGCGCCGATTTTTCATGTGAACGCCGATGATCCTGAAGCGGTGGCTTTTGTCGCCCGACTTGCACTTGATTATCGTTATGAATTTAAGCGAGATGTTGTGATTGATCTCGTGTGTTATCGCCGTCATGGGCATAACGAAGCCGATGAACCGAATGCCACACAGCCTCTCATGTATCAAAGGATCAAAAAACACCCCACGCCCCGAAAACTTTATGCAGACAGACTGGATGACCAAGGTGATGTTGACGCTAAATTGTCTTTAAATTTAATCAATGAATACCGTGACGCTTTGGTTGAAGGGGAAAGTGTCGTTAAAGAATTTCGCCCAATGGCGCTGCATTCTGTCGATTGGTCTCCTTATTTGGGACATGATTGGGAGATTTCATGGGCCCATAAAGTCAATATGTCTCGACTGGTTGAATTGGCTGAGCGGGTTTCATGGGTGCCTCAAGATCATCAACTCCATGATCGCGTTAGCAAAATTTACAGAGATCGCGCCTCGATGGCCAAGGGCGAGAAATCGTTAGATTGGGGAATGGCAGAAACCTTGGCTTACGCCAGCATTGTTGACGAAGGAAAACGGATCCGTATCACAGGGCAAGACTCCGGACGAGGGACTTTTTTTCATCGTCATGCGGTTTTGCATAATCAAACGGATGCGAGTGTTTATATTCCTCTCATGCATATTCAAGAAGATCAAGGGCCTTTTCAAATCTTTGATTCTGTCTTGTCAGAAGCGGCAGTGGTTGCTTTTGAATACGGGTATGCAACGGCTGAGCCGAATGGATTGACCGTGTGGGAAGCGCAGTTTGGTGATTTTGCAAACGGGGCGCAGGTTGTCATCGATCAGTTCATTAGTTCAGGTGAGCAAAAATGGGGCAGAATGTGCGGTTTAACCATGTTGTTGCCGCATGGATATGAAGGACAAGGTCCTGAGCATTCTTCTGCCCGCCTTGAGCGTTATTTACAGCTGTGTGCTGAGCAAAATATGCAGGTTTGCATCCCTTCAACACCGGCACAAATTTACCATATATTAAGACGACAAGTGTTTAGGCCGATGCGCCGCCCTTTGATCATTATGTCTCCTAAATCCTTATTGCGTCATCCATTGTGTATATCGACATTGGATGATCTTGCTGAGGGGAACTTTCAGCCCGCTATGGGTGAAATCGACGAATTGGATCCAAAAGCGGTGAAACGTGTTGTCATGTGTTCAGGAAAAGTCTATTACGATTTGCTTGAAACACGCCGTAAATCAGAAATAAAAGACGTGGCATTGGTTCGAATAGAACAACTGTATCCGTTCCCGAAAGACAATCTAGAAACGATTATTCGTGAATATGTGAATGCGAAGGATTTTGTGTGGTGTCAAGAAGAGCCTCAAAATCAGGGTGCATGGTACAGCAGTCAGCATAATTTCCGTTCAGTGCTTCCTGCTGATGCGCGCTTAAGCTACGCAGGGCGAGCGGCCTCTGCGTCTTCTTCTGTAGGCTATATGTCGGTTCATTTGAAGCAACAAAAAGCCTTAATTGATGATGCACTTACTTTAAATTAAAACCATTTTTTCAAAATATTGGGTTGCGATACGTTGATTAAACGTCTTTTATTTCCATCTCAAAATGCACGATTTTATGGGATGGCGTGATGATTTTCAGCTCGTATTTTGGAGCTATTCATAATGAAGGAATTAGAGAGAATGACAGTTGAAATTGTGGTTCCAGATTTGCCGGAGTCTGTTGCTGATGCCACTGTTGCGACTTGGCATAAACAGCCAGGAGATACGGTTTATCGCGATGAAGTTTTGGTTGATATTGAAACAGATAAAGTTGTATTGGAAGTCCCTTCTCCTGAAGACGGTATTTTAGAATCAATCATTGAATTGGAAGGTTCGACGGTCTTGTCAAAGCAACTCCTTGCGAAGTTAAAAGTGGGTATTTCTCCTGAAAAATTGACAAAAGAAACGGTGATTTCAGAAGATGCCACTTCTGAAGAAAGGCCTGTGCCGGATGAAGATCATGACGCTTTTACTCCTGCTGTGCGCCGACTTCTCTTAGAACATTCCCTTAATCCTGCAGAAATAAACGCCTCAGGAGTCGGGGGACGTCTTACCCGCGAAGACATTCTATCTTTCCTAAAAACGAAAGAGCAGAAGACAGGCTCGGCGTTGGAAGAAAAAGAGTCTTTAAGGGCGCCTCTTCGAGGAGAAAAACGTGTCCCAATGACGCGTTTACGTAAAAGGGTGGCAGAGCGCCTCCTTGAAGCAAAAAACAGTACGGCCATGTTGACGACATTCAATGAAGTGAACATGAAGCCCATTATGACGCTGCGTGAAAAATATCAAACCTCGTTTGAAGCACGCCACGGGATCCGACTGGGTTTTATGTCGTTTTATGTGAAAGCGGTGGTCGAAGCGTTAAAGCGTTACCCTGAAATCAATGCTTCGATTGATGGTGATGATATTGTTTATCATAACTTTTTTGATGTCAGTATGGCGATTTCGACGCCGCGTGGCCTTGTCACGCCTGTTTTACGTGATGCTGATACCTTGAGCCTTGCTGAAATAGAAAAAGGAATTAAGGCATTTGCTGAAAAAGGACGTAATGGGAAATTAACGGTAGAAGATCTCACGGGAGGAAATTTTACCATTACTAATGGTGGGGTTTTTGGATCCTTGATGTCGACTCCTATCATTAATCCACCTCAGGCGGCCATTTTAGGCATGCATAAAATACAAGAAAGACCCATGGTTGTGGATGGTCAAATTGGTATTTTGCCCATGATGTACCTTGCTCTTTCTTATGATCACCGTTTAGTGGATGGGCGTGAGTCTGTGGGTTTTTTGGTGACCATAAAAGAATTTTTAGAAGACCCAACGCGTTTGTTGTTAGACGTTTAAGTTATTTTTGTCGCTTTGTTTTTTAAGTAACAGGTTTATACCCAAGAGCCTTGAAGGGGGGTGTCGGCGGCAAGCGCCTTCAACCAACGCCCACGCACCTTCAAAGGTGACGGATATACCCGGTTATATTTTCTGTTTATGGGGAGACGTGCTCTCCCTTTTTTATGAACAACGCATTTTTTCACGGATAAAAAATCATGAATCTGCACGAATATCAGTCAAAAAAGCTATTTTGTGAATACGGTTTGCCCGTTTCTGAAGGGTATGCTTGTGATACACCCCATGAAGCCGCAGAAGCTGCGGATAAACTGGGAGGAAATAAATGGGTTGTAAAATGCCAAGTGCATGCAGGCGGAAGAGGCAAGGCGGGTGGCGTTAAGCTCGTCAACTCCAAAGAAGAAATAAAAGAATTCGCTAAAAAATGGTTAGGAAATCAACTCGTTACCATTCAAACGGATGAAAAAGGGCAACCCGTTAGTAAAATTTTAGTGGAGTCTTGTTCAAATATTGAAAAAGAACTGTATTTTGGGGCGGTCCTCGATCGTAGTTCTCAACGCATTGTTTTTATGGCCTCAACGGAAGGCGGCGTTGAAATAGAAAAAGTAGCCGAAGAAACGCCGGAACTTATTTTTAAAACCAGCATTGACCCTTTGGTGGGGCCTCAGCCTTATCAAGGACGTGACTTGGCCTTTAAACTCGGATTGACAGGAGGGTTGGTCAAGGAGTTTACAAAGATATTCATGGGCATTGCGACGTTATTTTCCGAAAAAGATGTTGCTTTGGTGGAAGTGAATCCATTGATCATTACTGAAGAAGGTCATTTATTGTGTCTTGACGCAAAAATCACCATTGACAGTAACGCTCTCTTTCGTCAAGCCGAGCTTCGTGAAATGCATGACGTGACCCAAGAAGATCATCGAGAAGCCCTTGCTGCAAAATGGGAGCTCAATTATGTGGCCTTAGATGGCAACATTGGTTGCATGGTCAATGGCGCCGGTCTTGCGATGGGGACAATGGACATTGTTAATTTGCATGGTGGACGTCCTGCAAATTTCTTGGATGTGGGAGGCGGTGCGACGAAAGAGCGCGTCACTGAAGCCTTTAAAATCATTCTCTCTGATCAAAATGTCAAAGCTGTTTTGGTGAATATCTTTGGTGGGATCGTTCGTTGTGATCTCATTGCGGATGGCATTATTGGTGCTGTCGAAGATGTGGGTGTGAAAGTGCCCGTTGTTGTGCGTCTTGAAGGAAACAATGCGCCTTTAGGTTTGTTAAAACTAAAAGAGTCAGGATTGAATATTATCACCGCGAACACCTTGACAGAAGCGGCTGAAAAAGTCATTGATGCCGTAGAGGGGAAATAATGTCTATTTTAATAAATAAAAATACAAAAGTGATCTGCCAAGGTTTTACGGGTGGACAAGGGACCTTTCATTCAAAGCAAGCGCTGGAATATGGAACACAAATGGTAGGCGGTGTGTCTCCTGGTAAAGGTGGAACATTTCATTTAGATTTGCCTGTCTTTAATACTGTGTCTGAGGCTGTTGAAGCTACGGGTGCGACGGCAAGCGTCATTTATGTCCCTGCGCCGTTTTGTAAAGATGCCATATTGGAAGCCATCAGTGCGGGTATTAAGCTCATCGTGACAATCACAGAAGGCATACCCACATTAGATATGCTGGATGTAAAAGTAAAATTAGATGAAGCTGGGGTTCGTATGATTGGACCCAATTGCCCTGGGGTGATAACTCCGGGTGAATGTAAAATAGGGATCATGCCAGGCCCTATTCACAAAGCCGGAAAAGTGGGGATTGTTTCTCGTTCAGGCACGCTGACTTATGAAGCTGTAAAACAAACAACAGACGAAGGTTTCGGACAGTCGACTTGTGTTGGAATTGGGGGAGATCCGATCCCTGGTTCTCACTTTATTGATATTTTATCTCTGTTTGAAGCTGATCCTGAAACCCAGGCCATCGTGATGATAGGGGAAATTGGCGGTACTGCTGAAGAAGAAGCGGCTTCTTATATTAAAGAACATGTGACGAAACCTGTTATTGCTTATATCGCGGGAGTCACTGCACCTGCAGGAAAAAGAATGGGTCATGCGGGGGCCATTATTTCAGGTGGTAAAGGGACAGCAGCAGATAAATTTGCGGCTTTAGAAGAAGCAGGGGTCACGACGGTGAAAAGCCTTGCAGATATTGGTAAGGCCTTACGCGAACGTACTGGTTGGTAATGCTATTTGAAAGCAGTGTTTATCCAATTATGGCTTTAATACCTCTGTCTTTCGTTTTTTAGAGTGTATTTTACGAACAATAAGCCGCTTCATGAAGGTTCACTTTTATGAAGCGGTCTTTTTTTATAATAAAAAGGGGTTTAGGAGAAGACGCTTTGCAATTGAGGTATGATTTGTTTTTTCCGACTTAATACACCGTCCAGCCACATACGGCCATTTTCACATTTTTGTCCATACGCTTTTTCAATCAGGCTGATATCATCAGAAACGATGAGGAGTTCTGAGCCTTCTTTCATTATGTCCGTTAAGAGTAAGATGACGCTGTGGTGTTCACCTTCTTTTTTGAGTAAGGCAATATCGGCTTCGAGTTCTTCTTTGATATCATTAAAAACAGATAAATCAACAACTTCAAGTTGACCGATTCCAATGAGGTGCTCGTTCATTTTGAAGTTTTTATAATCACGCATCACAAGTTCACGTACAGGGGTCCCCATAACGGCAGACTTGATGTTGAACATCTCCATTCCAAGTTGATTAACATCCTCTATCTTGGCTATTTTAGCGAGATCTTCAACACACCGGATATCCGCTGTAGTGCATGTCGGTGATTTAAAAATAACCGTGTCGCTCAAAATAGCGCAAAGCATAATGCCTGCGATATTTGAAGGAATGCTGATACCATGAAAATCGTACATCATTTTGATCACGGTGTTGGAGCATCCAACGGGACGAATCCAGCATTCTAGTGGGGTCGCGGTGGTTAAATCTCCGAGTTTGTGATGGTCAACAATGCCAACAATGGTCGCTTCATTGATGTCGTCGGGGGCTTGCGTTAATTCAGAATGATCAACGATAAAAACATTTTCACCCGCATAGCTTTCTTTGAGAACGGGTGCTTCAATGCTAAAACGTTCCAAAATGAACCGGGTCTCAGGTGAAAGTGCACCAAGGCGAGTTGCAATTGCAGGCTCATCGATTTGGTTTTTTAGGTACGCAAGAGCAATTGCACCACAGATTGAATCTGAATCTGGGATCTTATGACCCACGACATACATTGGCATGTTAAGCCCTCATTATATTCATATTTGAAAGTGAATCTAGTTTACCAAAGAGGACTTAAATGTGCATTGCCTTTATCCCCCTCGCTTTTGAAGCGGCCGGGTTGTTTTTATACCCATTCCATTCAGTCGTTCGTCAGAAATTGCGTCGGAAAAAACACTGAGAACAAGGCGTGAAGTGTCGATAACGCGTTATTCTAATGGAGAAATTCATAACGATGTTATCGGTGATTTTAACAAGCAAGAATGATCAAATGTTTAATGGGATTGGTATTAGATTGCAGCGAACGCATATTCCTATCACATACGCAATCTATGCTCTGGTTTTTTGCATCCTTGTTGCCGACCTGTATCTTCACATATCCTGGGTGTATCCTCCTCCCCCTTTTATAGGATGATGGGCTTCATTGTTTGTCGTTCTGGGGCATTATGTTAGTTTTTTGGAAAGGACAGGAAAGAAACAGGAAAGAAAAAAGAAATCAAAAACCCCTTTTTTAATTCGCGGGGTTTTTGAAAAAAGGTTTAATGAGAAGGTTTTGTAACAGAAGACTCCGGACAATTTTTGAGTTCTATCCCCGTTTCTGATGATACGTTATTGATTTAAAAATAAGTGTGGCTTGTCAGGTCTATACCCGTCGCCTTTGAAACTGCGTGGGTGTTGGCAGCTCTCGCTCAGGCCAATCACAGAGTCCATCTATGCTCAG
>CAMRBZ010000005.1 GCA_947040595.1 uncultured Enterovibrio sp.
ATATTTATTTAAACTCCATATATACCGCTTTTCTTTAAAATTTCCTGCATTTTATTTTCTTTCATTATACCCGTCGCCTTTGAGGCTGGATGCGTGTTGCTTGCGTTCAGCCCAATCACATACGCCATTTATGCACTCAGAGGCTTCAGTTGTTTGCTACCTACACACAACTTCAACTGTCTTGGGTATAAAGGATAATTTAAAGTCATTTAATGAGTGTCACACGATTTAGAAATATAAATAAAGGTTGTTACATTAGGTGAATTCTATTTTTATTTTCTCGCTTTTTAAACAGATGTAAAAAATCTATATTCTTTTTTTTGTATAAAATGCAGAAGAAAGAAGGGGGGTGCTTCATTTCGGATTTCTTTATGCTCCTCGCCTTTGAAGGTGCGTGAGTGTTTGCTACGCTCGTTCAGCCCCTGAATACAGTCCATCTATTTTCAGGGGCTTCACTCACTTGCTGCCTACACGCAACTTCAAGTGTCTTGGGTATATATTATTTAAATCTTTAGGTTTCTGTAGGGGATTGTAATTTAATGGCCTCAATAAGGGCTTCAAGTCCTTTGATCACTTTGGTGCGTGGACAGCCTAAATTTAATCGCAAGTAACCTTTTCCTTCTTCTCCATAAATGCCTCCATCCATAATGGCCACCTGAAATGTCTCAATTAAATCTTTTTGTAGCTGCGTCATGTCTAAATGAAGAGGGGATAAATCGATCCAAGCCAAATAAGTGGCATCAGGAAGAGAATAAGAAAGGCATGGAAAAGCGCTTTCTAAATAAGATTTAACATATTGGTGGTTTTGAGCCACATATTCATTTAATGCATTTAGCCAAGGCTCTCCTTTATTATAGGCGCTGATCATGGCAATAACCGCAAGGATAGAGGGGGAGGATAAACCATCGACTTCTTTTAATTTAAAAAGGTATTCTTCTTTGGCTTTTTTATCTGGGATGAAAGCATAGGCCCCATTTAAAGCCGGAATATTAAAGGATTTTGATGCCGATGTGACAAGTGCCCACTTCGTTTTCATCCCAAAGCCTTGCCAAGGGATGTGTTTTTTGAAGGTGACATCCATGTGAATTTCATCACTGATCAAGGAGACGTGGTATTTTTCACATAAATCAGCAATGCGCAAGAGTTCCTCTTGAGTCCAAACACGCCCGGTTGGATTATGGGGGCTGCACAATAAGAAAATAGAGGTCTCTTTGTCTGCAAGTTGCTTTTCAAGATGAGACCAATTTATCTCCCAACCTTCAGCTGTTTTTAAGAGTGGGCTGGAAATTGGGCGTCTTTGTGCCCCTTTGATCATTTTTTCAAAGGCGTCATAGGCGGGAGTTTGGAAAACAACCCCCTCGAAAGGTTGGCTCCATTTTTCAATTAATTTGGCAATGATATAAATGACTGAAGGCCCATAAACAAGGTGTTCTTTTTGTATGGCGCAGTTAAATCGCATTGCATACCAATTGACAATGGCTTCTTTAAAATCATCATGATCCCATCGACTGTACCCTAATACTGGATGTTCTAAGCGGGTTTTAAGATCGTTAATGACAACGTCAGGACTGGCAAAATCCATATCTGAAATGGTAAATGGCAGTAAATCAGCCTGTCCAAATCGGTCTTGTACATAATCCCATTGGGTGCAATAGGTGCCTTTTCTTTCAATGTATTTATCAAAATGAAAGTGGTTTTCTTTAGGGTTTTTGTGCATTTTTTTCACATTCAAGTTTTAAATGCCAAGAGAGGCAGCCTCTTGGCAAAGAAATAGAGCCGTCGATGTTGCAGGGCGGGCTGCGTTCTCAAAGCATAATCAGATCCTGAATCGATGATCAGAGGCTTTTCGTCTTTGGGGCCTGCCTGCATCGTCAATTATTTTTGGGTATATATCCGTCGCTTTGAAGCTGCGTGGGTTGGCTACGCTACGCTTGCCGCGCCCAATCACAGAGTCCATCTATGTTCAAGGGCTTCACTTGCTTGCCGCTTACACGCATCTTCAATTACTTTGGATATAAAATTAATCAATGCGCGCTGATTAAAGCTTGCATTTCATTTTTCACTAAATGTACTTGGGTTCCTATGACCACTTGCAAGTTATGTGCGTCCAATTTGATGACTCCCAGTGCCCCGTAGGACTTGAGTTTGGCGCTGTCTACCTTCTCCATGTCTTCAACGGAAATACGCAATCGTGTGATGCAATTGTCAAGAGAGAGAATATTTTCTTTCCCACCCAGAGCGGCCAATATGGCGCCGCCTTTTCCTGAGTCCTGAATAAAGGCCGCTTCTAATTCACCGTCCAACTGCACTGTATCGGTTTCACGTCCTGGGGTTTTTAAATCAAATTTGAGGATGGTAAATTTAAAGAGACCGTAATAAACAGCAAACCATAAAAGAGAAACGAGGGGTACTAAATACCATTTGGTTCCCGTACCTTGTAAAACACCAAAGACCAAGAAATCGATAATATTGCCGTCGGTGTTGCCTATGGTAACATCCAACAAGCCCATGACCATAAATCCTAAGCCAGTTAAAATGGCGTGCATGACATATAAAACAGGGGCGACAAACAAGAATAAAAACTCTAAAGGTTCGGTGATCCCACCCACGATACATGCGACGACAGCTGAAATTAAAAGTGCTTTGATTTTATGTTGATTCTCAGGTTTTGCGCAGTGGTACATGGCCAAGGCCGCGCCGGGTAATCCTCCGAGAAAAGCGGGCATTTTACCTTGAGATAAAAACGCGGTCACTTCAGGATTAAACGATTTTGTATTTTCGCAGGCAAGCTCTGCATAAAAGATGTTTAATGCGCCAGAAATGGTTTCATTGCAGACAACCAAAGTGCCACCGGCTTCGGTAAATCGCACTAAAGCGACTAAAATGTGGTGCAGACCAATAGGAAGGAGCAAACGCTCACTCATGCCAAACAAGAACGGCCCAAAGGCGCCTGCACTTGAAATCATGCTTCCGACCCCATTGATCCCGGCGGCAAAATAAGGCCATATAAAGGGGATTAAAACCCCGATTAATCCTAAGACAAGCGATGAAATAATCGGTACAAAACGCGCGCCACCAAAAAAGGCCAAGGCATCCGGCATCTGTATGGTGTAAAAGCGTTCATGCAATTTCCCAACGATGATCCCAACCATCACCGCGCCTAAAATGCCGGTATCAATCGACTCAATGCCAATGATATTTTTAACGCCATACGCGCTTCGTGAAGCTTCGCTTTCTAATATCCCGTTCACGGTCAAGAAAAAGTTGATGGCCAGATTAAACGCCGCGTAGCCGACAAAACCAGAAAATGCAGCAACCCCTTTTTCTTCTCGGGCAAGCCCTAAGGGGATTGAAATAGCAAACATGACGGGCAAGAAGGTGAAGGCGACCATGCCAATTTTGCTCATCCACAGAAAAAGATATTGCAGCCAGGCATGATTTAAAAAAGGCATGGCTTCACGCAGGCCTGCGCTGGATAAAGAGCTACCAATGCCGAGCAAGATCCCAGAAAATGCCAAGAGGGCCACGGGCAACATGAAGGTTTTCCCGAGGCTTTGTAAAAATTCCCACAGGGTGGTTTTACTTTTAGTTTTCATTAAAACGGCTCCAAAAATTGAGGTTTTTTTTCATGGGAAAAGCGACCACCAATAAAACAATGCATTCTGTTTATGAAAGAAATTGAGTACGGTGAAGGAAAACGACATCATAAAGGCACACACATAGAAAGAAATACGCAATGATGACAAGTGTGATCAAGGCAGAGTCTGAAAAAAGGAGGTTCGCATATGCTCTTGAAATATAAGAGTAAATTAAATGTGAAATAACCTAATTTTTTAATGTTTTTTCTTTTTTAATGTATCCATAACTGGGATCATTTAAAACGGTATAAAAGGAGAAAATCCTCATGAATTTTCTTTTTTTGAGGAAAAAATATTTTATCAAGGCTTTGTAAAATTAAGAAAAAGCTCTAAAAAACGCCATTTTTGGATGAAGCAATCACAGAACGCATTATTCCTGTGACTCACGAATCAATGTTCTCTTTTATTCGAAGTGGGCATAACGTAAAATGTTAAACTCGAATGTGTCCAAGAGTGTTGGTAATTTTTTTTAAATGAGCTTGTTTGTTTTAGGTATTAATCATAAAACGGCGTCAGTTGATGTACGTGAAAAAGTGGTTTTTTCACAGCAACAATTGGATGATGCACTTTGTCAGTTAAAAGACAAAGAAGGGGTGCGAAGCGTTGCCATCATATCGACTTGTAATCGCACTGAAATTTATTGTGATCATGATGTTGCTGACACGGCTTTTTTAGTTGATTGGCTGTGCACTTTCCACCATGTCGAGTCTGATAAGCTTCTGTCTTGTCTTTATTCTCATTTTGACCTTGCTTTAGCCCTGCATTTAATGCGTGTTGCGTGCGGCTTGGACTCGTTGGTTTTGGGTGAACCTCAAATTCTAGGTCAAGTGAAAAAAGCGTATGGAGAGTCCATAAGATGCAATGTGATGCATGGCGCTTTAGATAGATTATTTCAAAAAACCTTCACAGTGGCTAAACGCGCGCGAACTGAAACCAATATTGGGGCGCATGCTGTTTCTGTGGCTTTTGCTGCGTGTTCTCTTGCTCGGCAGATTTTTGAGTCTTTAGAGACCTCCACTGCGTTGTTGATTGGGGCAGGAGAAACCATCGAGCTGGTTGCAAAACACCTTTATGAACACAAATGTAAAAATATTATCGTGGCGAACCGAACCCATGTGCGAGCGAAACCGATTGCACAAACCTGTGGTGCCCAGATCATCTCTCTTGAAGAGATACCTGAGCACATGTATAAAGCAGATATTGTGATAAGCTCCACAGCAGCGCCCTTGCCTATTATCGGTAAGGGCATGGTAGAAAAAGCCTTAAAAATGCGTCGTTACCAACCTATGTTATTGATTGATATTGCTGTTCCTCGTGATATTGAACAAGAAGTAGGGGAGTTAAATGACGCTTATCTTTACACCGTGGATGATTTACATTCGATCATTGGGCACAACCTTCAACAACGAAAAATAGAAGCGGTGTTGGTGGAGGCCATTGTCGAAGAAGAAAGCCATGCTTTTATGGGATGGATGCGTTCTTTGGAAGCGGTAAAAAGCATTAAACAATATCGAGCTCAATCAGAAGCACTTAAAGAAGCCCTGTTGAATAAAAGTTTGCAGGCGATTTCAAACGGAGCTGATCCGATGAAAGTGCTGGTGGAGATGAGCAATAAATTGACCAATAAGTTGATTCATTTACCGACTCAGGCAATGCAAGATGCCGCATCACAAGGTGATGAGCATACCTTGGATACTTTACGCCAGAGTTTAGGTTTGAATCTCCTTAAATAGTTTTAAGATAAACGATGAAATCCTCTATTCTTGCAAAGCTCGAATCGCTCTCTGAGCGTTATGAAGAAGTACAACATTTGCTGGGGTCTTCCAGCGTGATGGCCAGTCAAGATTTATTTCGATCTTTATCTAAGGAATACAGTCAGTTAGAATCGGTCGTCCATTGTTTTAACGAGTACAAACAAGCGCAGAATGATTTGACAGAAGCCCTTGAAATGGCGAACGAAAACGATCCAGAACTGCGTGAAATGGCCCAAGAAGAAATCAAGGCGGCCAAAGTGCAAATAGCCCTTTTGAATGAGGCGCTTCACGTTTTGCTTATTCCTAAAGATCCGGACGACGAACGCTCTTGTTTTCTTGAAATTCGAGCAGGAGCTGGTGGCGATGAAGCGGCTATTTTTGCTGGGGATCTCTTTAGAATGTACAGTCGTTTTGCGGAGTCGAAAGGGTGGCGAGTTGAAGTGATCAACGCCCAGCATGGCGATCATGGCGGCTATAAAGAAATGATCGCAAAAGTCAAAGGCGACGGCGTTTATGGCGTTTTAAAATTTGAGTCGGGTGGGCACCGTGTACAGCGTGTTCCCGCAACGGAGTCTCAAGGACGAGTGCATACTTCTGCATGCACCATTGCAATTTTACCTGAAATTCCAGAAGCGCAAGTGCCAGACATCAATCCGGTGGATTTGAAAATTGACACTTTTCGCTCTTCAGGCGCGGGTGGGCAGCACGTCAATACCACAGATTCTGCTGTGCGGATCACCCACTTGCCAACCGGCACGGTGGTTGAATGTCAGGATGAACGTTCTCAACATAAAAATAAGGCCAAAGCCATGTCGGTATTGGCTGCGCGATTGATCAAAGCGGAGGCGGCAAAACGTGCCGCAGAGCAAGCAACGACACGCCGAGATCTTTTAGGCTCTGGGGATCGTTCTGATCGTATACGCACTTACAATTACCCACAAAGTCGAGTTTCAGATCATCGAATTAATTTGACGGTTTATCGTTTAGCTGAGGTTATGGAAGGCGATTTAGATCCCTTAATTCAGCCGATTAATTCAGAATTTCAAGCGGATCAATTGGCCGCTTTGGCTGAGCAATATTGATGTCTTTGACTCTCGAACAGGCGTTGCAGCATGCAACGCGTTTGTTTGATGCGGTAAAGAGCCCGTCGTCAAGAATTGATGCGGTTTTTTTATTGTGTCATGTTCTTGATAAACCAAGTAGTTATCTTTATACCTGGCCTGAAAAATCCCTTTCAATTGCAGAAACCTCTTTGTTTAATGCCTTGATTGAGCGTCGCCAACAAGGGGAGCCGATTGCTTATATCATGGGTTATCGTGATTTTTGGTCTCTGCGTCTTCATGTTGAACCGAGCACCTTGATCCCGCGTCCTGACACTGAATCTTTGGTTGAATTTGCTTTAGCCCTTTTACCCAAAAATAAATGCACGGTGTTAGATCTTGGGACGGGTACAGGCGCCATCGCTTTGGCTTTGGCCAAAGAGCGTGAAGAGATCCGGGTGCTCGGCGTCGACATTCGGCATGACGCGGTGGCCCTTGCGAAACGCAATGCGATTGAAAATAAGATTGAAAATGTCAATTTCGTGCAAAGTAATTGGTTTGAGGGCATTTTTTCGAAAAAATTTAGTATGATAGTGAGTAATCCCCCTTACATTGATCCGAAAGACCCTCATTTACTCCAGGGAGATGTTCGGTTTGAGCCTCAAAGCGCTTTGATTTCAGATGAAAACGGTTTAGCGGATATTCGTCACATTTGTACACAGAGCACGGCTTATCTACAGAATAAGGGATGGCTTCTCATTGAGCATGGGTACAATCAAGGAGATTGCGTTCGTGAACTTTTCTTCGCCTCGGGATTTGCAGAGGTTGAAACCTTGCAAGATCACTCCGGCCATGATCGTGTTACAGTAGGGCGTCTTTTGCTTTAAAAGCAATGGGTATCTTTGTATTGATTTTCAGTGATCTTACGCTTGAAATAAAAAAGAAAATAAATTGATATTAATCATGTTGAAAGTTGAACCATTAAAAAGGAAAAGCAAATGATCTACGTCCAATTAAAACATTTTCATTTATTGTTGATTGTTTTGAGTGTGGCCTTGTTTGTTTTTCGTTTC
The DNA here is from genome assembly GCA_947040595.1 of uncultured Enterovibrio sp. Taxonomy (GTDB): domain Bacteria; phylum Pseudomonadota; class Gammaproteobacteria; order Enterobacterales; family Vibrionaceae; genus Enterovibrio. The sequence goes on from CAMRBZ010000005.1 coordinate 7,506, forward strand.
GTATTATTAATGAAAAAAAGTCCCTGGCTTAAAGCGAAATGGATAAAAATCGTGCCACACATTGTTGACAGTTTTCTTATCGCAACGGGTGTTGGTTTGATATTGATGACGGGTTTTATTCCATTCACTTCCTATGGCGTTTGGATGACTGAAAAATTAATGTGTGTTTTAGCCTACATTGTTTTGGGTTATGTAACGCTTCACTACAGTCATGGCACTTTATTTAGGATTTTTGCTTTTTTGGGCGCCTTAGGTTGGGTTTATGCTGGTGCGCATCTTGCGATGAGCAAAACACCGCAGTTATTGGGGTAAAAAATGATCGCGTTTACAGATCAGGAATTAGATAAAGTTTCTTTAGTTGAAGGTGCATTGGCCCTTAATCTTATCATCGATCCTTCAACCTCTGTCGATTGGGTTCGTATTGAACTTGAAGCCTTAGCAAAAAAGGCTGAACACCTGTTAATACAAGAAAACGATGATGAGTGCCGTCTTGAAGGCTTGATTCAGCTTTTTTATGGTGAATGGGGCTTTAAAGGGGATTTTGAACAGTATTACTCTTCAGATAACACCTTCCTTGAAAAAGTTTTAAAAAGAAGGAAAGGGATCCCTGTGAGTATGGGGGCCATTTTTTTGTTTTTGGCTCAACGTCTTGATTTACCCATGCAAGCGGTGGGTTTTCCTTCTCAGCTGATCCTTCGTCTCAATTGGACGCATAAAGAAACAGAATACATGGATCCCTTTAATGGTGAATTCATCACTGAGCGTATTTTACGGGGCTGGATGGTGGGAAAAGACGGTCCTTTGGCGCAGTTGTTACCTGAACATTTAAGTGAAACGGACAATCCGAATTTAATTGGACGCTGGCTTGCGGTGATCAAAAGTGCTTTATTAAGGGAAGAAAATTATGGTTTGGCTCTGCGCTGCAGTGAGTTGGCTCTGACATTTACCCCTGACGATCCGTATGAAATAAGAGACAGAGGCTATATATTCCAACAGCTTGAATGTGCCTGGGCTGCCGCAGAAGACTATGAATATTTTATATCTCAGTGTCCAAATGATCCCGCTGCAGAATTATTAAGACTGCAAGTAGAAGTATTGACGGCTGAAGCGCCCATTTTTCATTGATCAGGAAATCAGAATACAATGGCAACACAAAAAACGGTTCATATTGGTGATATTCAAGTGGCAAATGACAAACCCTTTGTCCTTTTTGCTGGAATGAATGTGTTGGAATCTCGAGATTTGGCGATGCAAGTGTGCGAACATTACGTTGAAGTGACGCAAAAACTTGGGATCCCCTTCGTATTTAAAGCCTCATTTGATAAAGCCAATCGTTCTTCGGTTCATTCATACCGTGGACCGGGGTTGGATGAGGGCATGAAAATCTTCCAAGAGTTGAAAAAGACCTTTGGAGTAAAAGTGATCACGGACGTGCATGAAATGGCACAAGCTCAACCTGTTTCTGAAGTGGTTGATGTGATCCAGCTGCCTGCTTTTCTTGCGCGCCAAACCGATTTAGTGGAAGCTTTGGCCAAGACGGGCTCTGTTATCAATGTTAAAAAACCGCAATTCATGAGCCCAGGCCAGGTAGGGAATATCGTTGAAAAATTTGCCGAGTGCGGCAATGAGCGTGTTATTTTATGTGAACGTGGAAGTTGCATGGGATACGACAATCTCGTGGTAGACATGCTCGGTTTTGATGTGATGAAAAAAGCAAGCAAAGGCAGCCCTGTTATTTTTGATGTCACTCATTCTTTGCAGTGCAGAGACCCTTTGGGGGCGGCTTCTGGTGGACGCCGTGCACAAACTTTCGATCTTGCAAGATCGGGTTTAGGGACGAAAATTGCTGGCTTGTTTATTGAAGCGCATCCAACCCCTGACAATGCGCCGTGTGATGGGCCTTCTGCGTTGCCTCTCAGTATGCTAGAACCTTTTTTATTGCAGATGAAAGCCCTTGATGATCTTGTGAAAAGTTTTGAAGATCTAGAAATAAGTTAATTTAAAATAAATAGCGCGAATATATTCGCGCTATTTATTATCAGCCTTATCTGAATATATTTATAAACTTACATTAATACATTTGAAAATAGATTTAATGTATAAATTTAATGTCCAATTAAAAATTATTCGATTTATTCTGGATTAAAAAAGTACAGATACATTAAATAAAAAACATGAGGCTTTATTTTGAATGTTAGCATTACTTCTTTAGGGAAGGTGATTAGACCAATCATTTCTTCTGTGCCTAAAGTTAACTTATTTAAATCGGTTTCGAATTCAATTGAATTCATAGAAACAACTGCACCTTCAACTTCAACTGAATTGGAATCGGTTTTATCAAGAAAGTTCATACCACCAGGAAATCAAAAAAAAGTCAGGTTTACTTTGGTGGACTCACTTAGGAAATACAAAGAACAAAGCGTCAGTGTTCCTAAAGCAGAAAAAGCGAACGATGTGCCAAAAATGTCATTGTGTGAGATGGTGCAGGATTTAAAGATTACTTCTTATTCTGTTGTAATTGAACCTGAGCCTGAGCCTGAGCCTCTGTCCCATATAGATAAAATACTTCGTTTTGAACCCGCGGGGTGTTTGCCTTATACTCCCACTTCGGATGTAGATTGTCACTTGGATGTTCAAGCCTGCAGAAATGTTCTGCATGAAGAGTGTGCTTCTGATATGAGAGAAAAATTGTATCGTGAAGCCACATTGTTATTACAGCTCCTCCCTAAAGGACCTTCAGTACCGGCTGGGCTCTCGCTTGAAGCGCTATTACCTGAAGGTCTTTCAACTAAAGATAGCTCTTATGAATTTAAATATAAAAAAGCAGAGCGGGAATTTTTGATAATAACTGCAATGCATCGGGGGTATTCTCAATTTGTAAAGGATTTGATTAACGAAAAAAAATTTGAAAACCTATTAGAATATTATAAAATAACGGAGGCTCGCTCTTTAGGGACATCTGAATTTGCTGATCTTACAAAGACAAATACGGAAAATAACCGTAAAATAACTCAGAATGTGACGCGTCTTTTTCCTGTGGAAAAATTTAACTATGATCAAACATTAAGAGTGGGAACTATGAATGGTGCTCTTATATTTCCTACTGTTAAATCAAAAATCACAAAATTTGAACAATAATCGTGAAAGAAATTCCAGGTTTAATGTGTCAGCCTTATTTATGTCTTCGCTTAATAATATACCCATTCATTATTTTTATCCGTATTCCGAACATAGGAAAATAGTCTTAATTTATCGGCATCTCGATAAGAGCCTATCTACAAATCTATATTTTGGCGTGGCGCTACGTGAAAAAATTGAATTTTAGTTTTTTTCTACCCTCAGATTTTAAAATATCGAGGTGAGGTGCGAAATGAGGGGTTTATCCGTATTCCTGTCGATTTTGAAAAGGAAAAGTACTTCGCTGTGCTCTAAAAGCCCGAGGGTGAGATGAGGTATGTTGATTATTGAGGCGATTACTTCAATCAAAAAATGATAGGCAGAAGATTGATTTCGAGTCGCTTATTTAGCTCTCAATATATGCCCCTTGCTTTTAAAGCTGCGTAGCCAACATCCACGCAGCTTCAAAGGAGACGGGTCGATTTTAAGCTTTTAAAGATGTTTTACGAGCCTGAAAAGCAAAAGGGTTGGCTCACATGCTCTTGTAACTTTCGTCTAAAATGGACTTTTTTTGTTGGATACTCTTCTAATCCGTCGAGAGTAAGGGGTTGTAAAATAATGGCATCATTTAATCTTGAGTCTTTTGAAAAGGCTAAAAGGCGTTTTTGACAAAGCGGTTTTTTTCTCTTGACTCTTTCTTAAATGTACATATACCGCTCCAGTTCCTCCTTGGTGCCTTTGGGCTGAATGAAAGCACTGTACATCTTTAATTTGCTCAAGCCACTGACAAAGAAAGCTTTTTTTCGCCGCAACGGGGACAGAGCGCTCTCCTTTTCCATGAACAATGATCACAGTACGAATGCCCATCACCTGAGATTTTTTTAAAAAGTTCCAGATTTTATCCCGTGCTTCTTTCAAGGTGAATGAATGCAGGTCTAGGCGAGCATGAACATCATATTTTCCCAAGCGCAATGTGCGAAACACCGTGTCTTGAACATCAGGCCTTTTAAAAGCCACGATGTCATCGGGTTTTAGCATTTTTGCATGCTCCAATGAAAAGAATTCAGGATCCCCTTCAGACAAACGCTGTATAGGCGTTGTATGTGTAAATGGGAGGTCTGTTGTTTCCAGAGCCGGGACCGTTGTTTCTGTTTTTTCGTATTTTTTTAGCATCACTTGAGTCATCATTTCCCGAAATGTAACGGATTTTTGGTACACATTATCGTCGTTACAGGGTGAGTTTTTATTTCTGTATTATACCTGTCGTTTTTGAATCGCTGCGGTGTTGGCCGTCCTTGTTCACCTTATGACTAGGGTTATCTGTGGTCATGAGGTTCACTTAATGGCCATTGCGCTGCATCTTCAAGTGTCTTGGTATAGAAAGCTGCAGGTTTCAAAGATCTCATTTCGTGTGGTAGATAAATACTTATATGCTTCAAAGAATGTGTGAAGATTACAATGTTCAGCGTTTTTTGGAAGATTTTTTTAAAGGATCTGTCGTTAAATTAAATAAAAAAGAATGAAATCGAAACCTATAACTCAAAAATCATGTTTAAAAGCAAGAAACTGTCGATTAAAATGTGAGCAAGTAAGAGGTCGGAATCATCCACTTTAACGTTAAAGTACACCTTGAAAGAGGATTTGTTTGTGTGTTGTTTTTGTTGACTGATTTTGATGGTATTAAAAAATCATAAATAACTTGAATTTAGATTTTAGATGGGTATTATAGGCCTCCTTCGGGAAAGAGAGAGAAAGTAAAAAACAGTCTTATTTCTTATCCAAAGCATCGGTGAATAGCGCAGTTTGGTAGCGCATCTGGTTTGGGACCAGAGGGTCGGGGGTTCGAATCCCTCTTCACCGACCAAATTAGAAAGCCCCGTATTGATACGGGGCTTTTCTCGTTTTGGATATTCAATGTATGAGAAGAAAGGAAAATACCATGAGGAAATCGATGTATGTCTTATTTTTTCTGCTTTTTATTGTTTCTATGTGGACGACAAATGTCCTTTTAAATGGCTAAATGATGCGTCACTTATGCCTTGGTAAAACAGGCAACCTCTCTTCCTTTTGTCATTAGTTTTACTTTGAAACCTTTTTCTTTCAATAAATTGATGAGTCCCTCTTTTCCATATAAATGAAGTGCGCCGACCACCAAGACATAGTTTTTTGATTTGATCCGTTTTTTATCGGTGAGCTTTTTCACCCATTGATGATTTCTGTCTTCCAGTAATTTTTTTTCAAATGCATTCTTTCCTGTTTCATTTTCCACTATATGGGTTAATGCTTTTGCATCGCCGTATTCCCAAGCTTTGATAATGCAAGGTAAACGTTTTTTCGATTCTTCCCAATGATTCAGGGTGTCTTGCAGTAACGCAATCCCGTCCTCTCCTGCATTTGAAAGCAAGTTGATTTGTTCTTGTAAAGTTTCTAATCCGATAACCGGTATTTTCCATTTTTTACTTTGAGAAAGAGCATAAAGGTCGATGCCTTGCTCTGGGTCGAGATCCATCCTTTTTATTTGTTCCATTTGCATCAACATGGAGGTTTGCCAAGGAGGCAAGCTTAAAAGAGTGGCAAAAGGCAATTTGAGCTCTTTGGCTATGTTTTTTAGCTGTACTTTTTCTTCGGTATTGACGTGCTTAGAGGTTGGGAGTCCTTTGGGCAACTGAAGCGGTGTTTTTAGGTTGATGTCGGCTTCGACGAAAAGTGCGTCGGCTTCTTTTAGTCGCTTCTCAAAAAGAGAAGGAAGGGGATAAAAGCCCTCTTTTCCTGCATGCACAGATCCTAAAAGGGTAAAGGTGAGGCCGTCTTTTTGTGCTTCCCAAATTTGAGGCTCAGCAAAAGAAAATGATGAAAATATCAGTGCGACAATCAGAATGTAACTTTTTTTCATAATCACTCCAACGTTTATACCCACAGTATTTGAAGATGCGCGCCTGCGGCAAGCGAGTGAAGCCCCTGAGTATAGATTGACTTTGTGATTGGGCGCAGCGAGCCTAGCCAACACCCACGCAGCTTCAAAGGCGATGAGTAAGGAAGGTTCATTATGGCGCTTTGTTTCTTTACGGTCTTTTTTTATTTTTTTGGGTAAAGGACCCGCGTTTGAATGTGCTTCCTTTTTTGGAATGGTCTTTTTCGGCGCTTATAAGGTGGCGGGGTGTGTGTTATACCCATTCAATTAAGTCGTTCGTCAGAAATTGCGCCGGAAAAATCACGGAGAACAAGGTGTGAATTGTCGATAACGCGTTATTCTAATTGAAAAATTCATAACGATGTTATCGGTGATTTTAACAAGCAAGAATGATCAAATGTTTAATGGGATTGGTATTATTCAGGCAGTGAATTTAAGAAGGCTGAATAATTCTGTAGAGCATTAACATTGCCTTTGTTGGTTTGGCAGACGCCTTTTTGATATTGAAAATTAAAAACATCAAACCATAAATCCAATAAATGTGCGTTGTCGTGTTCACCCAACATATCTAATACCCGAGCTCCCACTTCTGCTGTTGAAAATTGATATTCTAATGTCGTCTTTCGAATAGTATATCGAGCGTCGTTCCCGACGGGTGAACAGTTCATTGCATCGAGTTTTGTTTTGAAGGCCGATTTTGCATCAAAGGATACCATTGGAAATTGATCTAAGTATGGGCTTTTGCGATACATTTTTTTCGCCTCGCGCCAGCTGCCATCGAGCATGATAAAAAGGGGACGTTTTCCATTTTTGCACGTCACTTGGTTCGTCAATACCTCTCGATCCTCATCTGCATATTCTTTTGGAAAAACAACAAAAGGTTGCCATTTTTCATCGTTAAGTACCGCTAAAAGTGCTTTGTTTTCTTCGGTTCGAGACCAAAGAAATGCAAAGGTATCGGGTATTAAATCAGCAATCAGTTTACCTGTATTGCTGGGTTTAAGAACCTCGGTGTCGTACATTAATAATAAGAATCCAGATTGCGTTTTTATTTGTTCTTTTTTTGGTGCTAAGGGACAAATACAAAAATGTTTCGCTAATTGGCACAAGCCACAGCGTATCACTTTTTGCCCTCGTGCTTTAAACGTGGTCGTACTTTGACTTTTCCGAAATTGATGTAAGCGATGAACTGCGTGCATAGTGGGCTGTAAGTTTATAGAGATAAATAGATCTCATCATCATAACATCGGCAGCTCTTTGTGTTGAGTTTTAAAATACCCGTTCATTTTGCTTTTTATCTGCATTTTTAAAGGCGAGCTCTTACAAAAAAAGGCAGAAAAAAAGGAGTGTATTTCTCCAAGGAATGCCGATTTTGTGTACTTTTTTTCGTCTTTTTGTCTTTGTATTTCTTGCGTTCATCGCGTTTTGATCATGCACTCACGGCGCCGGTGTCTTTTGTGAAAAAAAGGGACTTTGAATTTTCTGCGTTTTTGGCAATAGACTCTTAGCATCATGATTTAATGTATTTATTTTTATATATTTCATTACTTTGCATTTAATTAGTTTCCTCTTTTGTTTCTTGGGGTATGGATTGTTGATCTTCCCCACAATAAATTGAAATAAATGCTTTGGTGTTTTTTATGGGCCTGAAGTTTGCTTATCAGCACAAAGTGCGCTCTATTATCTGAAATTTTATAGATAAGAAGAAATATCATGGCAATTTTACAAGGTTCTGCATTTCGTGTTTTGACGTCATTTGTTACATTTTTTTCTTCATCGGTCTATGCGACGGCAACAGTAGCAACAGAAGCAACAACAACGGCCGTTACAACGACGGGACCGTCGAAAGAAAATCTTGCCACCACGTTTGTGGGACTCGTTTTGGTGATTTGTGTCATTTTTTTGTTGGCGAAGTTACTTAAACGTCTACAAGAGACCTCCATCGGGGGGAAATCAAACATGAAAATCATCAGCCATCTTGCTTTAGGTCAAAAAGAGCGGGTGCTTGTTTTGGATGTCAATGGGAAACAAATTGTCGTTGGGGTCACAGCCATGCAAATAAATCTCTTAATGGAATTAGATAACCCTATAATCGTAAAGGAAAAAGAGGTTTCTTTTTCATCTCAACTTAAAAATGTCTTAAGAAGGAACGATGCCTCTTAAATACCGTACTGCCATTATTTTGGCGATTTTTTGTTCTCTGATGACGTCTTTTTCTTTTGCTCAAGAAGAGATCGCCTCTCAAGCGGCCACTGAAACGGTTTCTGAAACCTTGATGAACAGTGCGGGAGAAGCTTCTTTTATTCAAATGAAAAATGGAGGAGGGATATCGGCGCTCACCATGAGTGTGAACCCTGATGGCAGTGAAGATTATTCAGTGACCTTGCAAATTTTGGCACTGATGACCGCTTTGGGATTTCTTCCTGCCATTGTGATCCTTATGACGTCTTTTACACGGATTGTGGTGGTCATGGGTATTTTGCGTCAAGCAATGGGCTTACAGCAGACCCCTTCGAATCAGGTGATCATCGGGATTGCTATGTTTTTGACGTTTTTTGTGATGTCGCCTGCCATAGAGCGCATTAACACAACGGCTGTGCAACCTTATATCAATGAACAAATTTCAGTGCGTGAAGCCTTTGATAAAGCGCAGATCCCTCTGCGTGATTTTATGTTAAAGCAAACCCGTATTAAAGATTTGGAAACCTTCGTGACGATGTCAGGCTCGGACGCCCTTGACCCACAAACGGTTCCAATCACAGTGTTAATTCCTGCGTTTATTACATCAGAGCTTAAAACCGCGTTTCAAATTGGTTTTATGTTATTTCTTCCTTTTTTGATCATTGATCTTGTTGTGGCTTCGGTTCTAATGGCTATGGGGATGATGATGCTTTCACCGATGATTGTTTCTCTTCCTTTTAAGTTAATGTTGTTTGTTTTGGTTGATGGTTGGAACCTGATCCTTTCAACCCTTGCTGGCAGTTTTGGCTAGGAGTTAATTTATGGCACCCGAAGCGTTTGTTGAACTCTTTCAAGATGCGTTGTATCTGGTTTTGATCATGGTTTCCGCCATCATTATTCCAGGTCTTATTGTGGGCTTGGTGGTGGCGGTATTTCAAGCGGCCACATCCATTAACGAACAAACATTGAGTTTTTTACCTCGTCTGATAGCCACCTTGCTGGCCTTAATGCTTTTTGGTCATTGGATGACGCGTATTTTAATGGAGTATTTCTTTCGCTTAATGCAAGAAATACCCACTATTTTGTATTGATTAAGATTTAACGTGGAATTTCCTGCAAGCATTATTCTCGATTGGATGGCCCAATTTTTTTGGCCCTTGACCCGCATTTCTTCCATGATGATGACGATGACCTTTTTTGGTGCGCGTTTTGTGCCTGTCCGAATTCGTTTGTATTTGTCCCTTGCCATTACTTTTGCTGTGATGCCTGCGTTACCGAAAGGGCCTTTAGAGATTGAAATTGTCTCTTATGGCGGATTTCTTATTTTGTCTCAGCAAATCATCATTGGTATTGCCATGGGGACGGTGACTCAATTTATTACACAAAGTTTTGTTTTATTAGGGCAAATTATCGGTATGCAATCAAGTTTAGGGTTTGCTTCTATGGTTGACCCTGCGAACGGCCAGAACACCCCATTATTGGGGCAGCTTTTTATGTTTGTAGCAACCTTGTTGTTTCTTGCAACCGATGGGCATTTGCAAATGCTCCATCTTGTGATAATGAGTTTTAAAAGTTTACCCGTTGGTGAGATGTTTGAGACGGTCAACTACCGCTTGCTTGCGAGTTGGTTTGGGATCATGTTCCATGTTTCTTTGGGAATGGCACTGGCGGGGATCATTGCACTTTTAACCGTTAACCTTTCGTTTGGTGTGATGACGCGGGCAGCACCTCAGCTAAACATCTTTTCTTTAGGATTTTCTTTTGCATTGCTCGTGGGGCTTTTGGTTTGTATCTATATTTTGAACGGCATTTTGCCTCATTATCTTAATCACTGGGAAACCGGCCTTGATACTATTTGCACCCTTATTCGTCTTGATTGCTCTTTGTCTGGTGTGCCCTAATGGCTGAAGACGAAGGCCAAGAACGTACCGAAGACGCCACAGCACGAAGGCGACAGCAGGCGAGGGAAAAAGGTCAGGTCCCGCGCTCAAGAGAACTGACATCGGCCGCCGTACTGATTGTTGGCGCGCTTTCTTTGATTTGGTTTGGCCCAGAACTGGGTAACGCTTTAATGGCGGTGATGCGCCAATTATTTGTTTTGACGCGCGAAGAAATTTTTGATGTCTCTGCTTTGGGGATTGTTGTTTATAACACTATCTATATCACCATTTGGCCTTTGGTCTTGATTCTCTTTGTTTTATTTGTTGCTGCTTTTCTTTCTGCTATTGCTCTTGGCGGGATTTCTTTTTCTTGGGAAGCGGCGCGTCCAAAAGTTTCAAAAATGAACCCGATGCAAGGGCTCAAACGGATGTTTAGCAAGCAAAGCGTGGTTGAGCTTGTGAAGTCAATTTTGAAAGTGTGTTTGGTTTCAGGGGGGGCGTACTATTTGATCATGGGGAGTCTTAATGAATTTTATGAGCTCCATATCGAAACATTTCCAACCAATTTATACCATTCTCTCGACATTTTGATGGATTTCGTCTTGTTGATTTGTTGCTCTTTGTTGGTTGTGTTGTTCATTGATGTGCCTTTTCAAATCTGGCAGCACAATGAAGAGCTTAAAATGACGAAAAAAGACATCAAGGATGAATACAAAGACACGGAAGGAAAGCCCGAAGTTAAAGGGCGTATTCGAATGTTGCAACGAGAAATGGCCCAGAGACGCATGATGGCGGAGGTGCCTTTAGCCGACGTTATCATCACGAACCCTGAACATTATTCTGTTGCACTGCGTTACGACAGCAAAACGGAGCGAGCCCCTGTAGTGATTGCGAAAGGATCTGATTTTATGGCATTAAAAATCAGAGAAATCGCCCGCGAGCATGATGTTCCTCTGGTTCCTGCAGCCCCACTGGCTCGGGCTATTTATTACAGCACGGAGCTTGATCAGCCAATTCCGGACGGATTGTTTGCCGCTGTGGCTCAATTGTTGGCCTATGTCTTTTTGCTTAAACAATTTCAAAAAGGACGAGGTAAAAGACCGAAACCGCTGCAGGATAAACAATTACCCATACCGACAGAATTACGTCGTTAATGGGTTATAATTGAACGAGAAAAAATAACTGATTGAAATTAAAAATAAACAAATGTGGTTCGTTTTTTGCTTTAACAAAATAACGGCGGCTTAATGAAAAGAATACTATGAAGCTTTCTTTGCCATATTACGACAAGATCCAACAAAAAATCCCCTTCAAATTGAACCGAAAATTGCCCGCCATCGGTGCGCCGCTTTTGGTTCTTTCGACCTTGGGTATGGTTGTCCTTCCTGTGCCGACCTTGCTTTTGGACTTGATGTTTTCTTTTAATATTGCATTGTCTTTGCTTGTGCTTCTTGTCACGATTTATACTCGACGACCCCTTGATTTTGCCGTCTTTCCTATTGTTTTGTTGATTTCAACTTTAATGCGTTTAGCCTTGAATGTGGCTTCAACCCGTGTGGTTCTTTTGTATGGGCATGAAGGGCCTGGAGCTGCTGGAGAAGTGATTGAAGCCTTTGGATCGGTTGTTATCGGCGGAAATTACGCTGTCGGCTTGGTGGTGTTTATTATATTGATGATCATCAACTTTATGGTTGTTACAAAAGGGGCGGGTCGAATTTCAGAAGTGAGCGCACGTTTTACTTTGGATGCTTTGCCGGGCAAACAAATGGCCATTGATGCTGATTTGAATGCGGGACTCATTGATCAAGATCAGGCGAGAACAAGGCGTCAAGAAGTGACCAAAGAAGCAGATTTCTATGGTTCTATGGACGGTGCGTCAAAATTTGTAAAGGGCGATGCTATTGCCGGGATCATGATTTTGGTCATCAATATCATAGGTGGTTTGGCCATTGGAATGATCCAATATAAATTAGGATTTTCAGAGGCAATTGAGATTTATACCCTTCTTACCATTGGAGATGGTTTGGTCGCTCAAATACCCTCTTTGTTACTTTCAATTGGTGCCGCCATCATGGTGACGCGTCAAAATACCGATGAAGATATGGGCCAGCAAATGGTCTATCAGTTGGTTGATAATCCAAAGGCCTTGATCATTTCAATCAGTATTCTTTTTATTATGGGCATTGTGCCTGGGATGCCACACTTGCCTTTCTTGTCTTTGGCAGCGGTATGCAGCGCTTTTACTTATTGGAAAATAAAACAAAAAGCCAAGGAAGAAAAGGCATTTGAAACCCCTCAAGAGCCCGAACTCTTGCCGACAAAGATGAAAGAATTGTCTTGGGATGATGTACAGCCTGTGGATGTGATTGGCTTGGAGGTAGGGTATCGTTTGATCCCGATGGTCGACCGAGATCAGGGGGGCGAATTATTAGAGCGAGTCAAAGGGGTAAGAAAAAAATTATCTCAAGACTTTGGTTTTCTTATTCCTCCTGTACATATTCGAGATAATTTAGAATTAGCGCCCAACTCTTACCGGATCACATTAATGGGGGTGGGCGTCGGTGACGCGGACATACGCCCTGATAAAGAACTGGCGATTAATCCTGGGCAGGTTTTTGGCTCTGTTGAAGGGGAGGCCACCGTTGATCCTGCGTTTGGTTTAGATGCGATTTGGATTGAAAAAAACCAACGAGAGCATGCACAAGCATTAGGTTATACCGTGGTGGATTCTGCAACTGTTTTAGCCACGCACTTGAGCCAAATGTTGACCAATAATGCCGAGCGATTGTTAGGGTACGAAGAGGCTCAAAACCTCATCGATATGCTGGCTAAGCAATCTCCTCGTCTCGTGGAAGGCTTGATCCCCGATTTGGTGCCTTTGAGTGTGGTTGTTAAAGTCATGCAAAATTTGCTCAGTGAGGCCATTCCTATACGCGATGTGCGAACCCTCGTTCAAACCATTTCAGAATATGCAACGAAGAGTCAAGATCCTGACATTTTGACTGCCGCGGTAAGGATTGCGCTCAAGCGAATGATCGTACAAGAAATCAACTCCACAGCGCCTGAATTACCTGTAATTACTTTGGTTCCAGAGTTGGAACAAATATTGCATCGTACTATGCAGGCGTCAGGCGGTGAATCTTCTGGTATTGAACCCGGGCTTGCTGAACGATTACAGCAAAGCTTGGCAGAAGCGACACAGCAACAAGAACTGCAAGGTGAACCCGCAGTGCTTCTGACATCTGGAGTCTTACGTTCAACTCTGGCCAAATTTGTTAAAAATACAATCCCGACACTGCGTGTTTTGTCATATCAAGAAGTGCCGGATGAAAAGCAAATAAGAATTGTTAAAGCGGTTGGCAACTGAAGTTTTTACATCAGTGAATCAGGACAACGATTTTGAAAATTAAACGTTTTTTTGCAAAAGATATGAGAACCGCTTTAGCCGAAGTGAAGGAATCACTGGGGGCTGATGCTGTGATTATGTCGAACAAAAAAGTAACGGGTGGAGTAGAAATCGTTGCGGCGGTGGACACTGAGGCTGCGCCATGTGATCCCCGTAAAGAAATGCAGAAGTCACAAATGGCACAAGATATGGGGCTTGTTCAACAATCACGCCGTTTGGATGATGATAAAGTTCATTTGCAACGCGATCTTCATAAAGAGGCCAGAAAAAAACCGCTGAGCAGTTCGCTTGGGAATAAATTTTCAACTCTGCTGAATCGATACCAGTCACAGCTGACCGAGGCCTCATCTCACAGAGAGTCAGATCAAAATCCTGACAGTTTAAACGCTTTATTGGCACGTCAACAAAAAGCCTCGGGGCGTCAACAAGAATCTACATTTCGACAAGAGTCCTTGGCGGAACGCCAAAATTATACACGACGTCAAACTCAAACCTCTTTTGAGTCTTCCTCACACCCCCAAAACGATGCAGTAAACCGAAGAGATCCACGAGAACAAGGTTATGGATTAACTCGAAATCAGCAAAAGAAAGGGAAAGAGCTTGAGAATTTATATCGTCAAAACCGTGACGATATAGAACGTCGTGATCCTCGACCGAATTTAAAGCAAGATCGACGCTTTGAGATGAATTCTCAAGAGGCACGTAAAACAGCACCTCGTCATTCTGACGAGATTGAAATGATGCGCAAAGAAATGTTGGCCATAAGGCGCTTACTTGAACATCAACTTTCTGGCCTCATGTGGCAAGAAGTTGAACGAAAAGAGCCTTTGCGCGCGATGCTTATCAAACGTTTGGAAAATATGGGTATCTCTCCTATTCTTGCAGATCAACTTGCAGGATACATTCCAGAAGAGACATCCCCGAAAGATGCTTGGTCAGAATTGCTCGCTTTGATATCAGATCAAATCATTACTTCCAATGAAAATATTCTTGAAACCGGAGGGGTGATTGCACTTCTCGGACCAACAGGGGTTGGAAAAACAACAACCATTGCCAAATTAGCAGCCCGAGCGGCCATGGATTTTGGACCTGAAGAAATTGCTTTGGTGACAACGGACACTTTTCGTATTGGCGCACATGAACAACTGGCCACTTACGGACGCATTTTATCTTGCCCAGTAAAAGTGGCTAAAGATGCAGAAGAATTGGCTGATATTTTGTATCAATTAAGACATCGTCGTTTGATTTTATTGGATACTGCCGGGATGGGGCAGCGTGATCTTCGATTATCAGAACAACTTGATACGCTCATTCAAAACAGCGGCTCACATATCCGCAGTTTACTTGTGTTGCCTGCCACTTCACAGCGTCGAGTGTTACAGGAAACGATTGACCATTTTCGACGAATTCCTCTTTCAGGTTGTGTATTAACGAAGTTAGATGAATCTTTAAGTCTGGGTGAAATCTTGAGTGTAACCATAGAAAACGCCTTGCCTGTGACTTACCTTGCTGATGGACAGCGAGTACCAGAAGATATTCGGCAAGCGAGTGGGCGGTATTTAGTGAATAAGGCCAGTGAGCTGATGGAACAAAATTCAGAGCAGCAAAATCATTTCTGGAGTACTGATACACCAGAATCGAATGCGGCGGACTTTTATGATTGAGATAAGCATGCATGATCAAGCAAGCGGTTTACGCCGCATGACGAATCCAACACGGACGAAAGTCATTACAGTGACAGGTGGAAAGGGAGGTGTGGGTAAAACCAATATTTCACTTGGTATGGCCACTGCGATGGCAAAACAAGGAAAAAAAGTCATGGTGTTGGATGCTGATTTAGGATTAGCAAACATCGATGTTCTTCTTGGTTTACGAGTTGGAAAAAATTTAAGTCATGTCATGCATGGAATTTGTGACTTAAAAGATATTATTATAGAAGGGCCACATGGTTTAAGGATCATTCCAGCCTCTTCGGGCATGCGTGATATGACAGAGCTTAGTACGGCCCAACATGCTGGACTTATACGGGCATTTGGTTCGCTTGATGAAGAAATTGATGTGCTCGTTGTGGATACTGCCGCTGGGATCTCGGATATGGTATTGAGCTTTTCTCGTGCAGCGCAAGATGTACTCGTGGTTGTGTGTGATGAACCGACCTCAATCACCGATGCCTATGCTTTAATTAAGCTCTTAAGTCGTGAACACGGAGTCAGAAGATTTAAGGTGGCGGTGAACATGGTTCGAAGTTATCGAGAAGGTCGTGATTTATTTACAAAACTGACTCGTGTAACAGAAAAATTTTTAAATGCTAATCTAGAATTAGTAGCATGTGTTCCTTTAGACGAAAGAGTACGTCAATCCGTGAAAAAGCAAAAGGTTGTCGTTGACGCTTTTCCAAAGTCACCGGCTGCATTGGCATTAAATGCACTGGCGAATAAAGCCTTAACTTGGCCTGTCCCGAGACATCCTGGTGGGCATTTGGAGTTCTTTGTTGAGCGCTTGCTTGTTCGTGATGGAACGGTTGGAGATTATCTCGGTGAATAAAACGCTCACCTACAGCAGAAAAGGAGCATCCAGAGAATTTATTTTTGAACAATATTCCACATTAGTGAAACGTATTGCTCATCATCTTGTTTCTCGATTGCCACCGAATGTGCAGGTTGAGGATTTAATTCAGGCAGGAATGGTCGGGTTGCTTGAAGCTCAACAGAATTATGACCCGTCTAAAGGCGCGAGTTTTGAAACTTATGCAGGGATACGAATTCGTGGTGCCATGCTTGATGATATTCGAAAAGGCGATTGGGTACCTCGCTCTGTTCATAAACATAATCGGCAAATCAGTGACGCGATTATGCAATTGGAAGGTGAACTGGGTCGTGATCCTCATGATAAAGAAATTGCCAAATACTTGGAAATGGATATAAAACAGTATTATCAAGTGCAAAATGATATTAATGGCGGACGTCTTATTGGAATTGACGATTTAGGTGTCAGTGAAGATGCTTTTGTTATAGAGAGTCGTCGTGAAGAAAATCTTCCTTTTGAAGAGGTTTTAGAGGGCAATTTTAAGGGTGCATTGACCTTGGCAATCAAAAACCTTCCAGAAAGGGAAGCGTTGGTCCTTTCTCTTTATTATGATGAGGAATTAAACCTCAAAGAGATTGGGGCCATTATTGGGGTCAGCGAATCCCGAGTATGTCAGATTCAAAATCAGGCAACACAACGTTTACGGGCCAAACTTTCTGCTTGGTCTAAGTAAATTTAATCATTGTTAGGGACCTCACCGGAGGCAGTTTTGGACACAAATATGAAGATCCTCATTGTTGATGACTTTTCAACAATGCGCCGTATCGTAAAAAACCTCCTTCGTGATCTGGGTTTCAACAATACTGTTGAAGCGGATGACGGCTTAACAGCATTGCCAATCTTAAAAAAAGGCGGTATTGATTTTGTTGTCACAGATTGGAATATGCCAGGTATGCAAGGAATTGATTTGCTGAAAAACATTCGAGCAGATGATGCATTTAAGCATCTCCCTGTTCTGATGATAACAGCAGAAGCCAAGCGTGAACAGATTGTTGAAGCTGCGCAAGCAGGTGTGAATGGTTACATTGTGAAACCTTTTACAGCAGCCACACTCAAAGAAAAATTGGATAAAATATTTGAGCGTATGTGATTTGTTTCTTCGGACATAAAGGAATATTTGAACGATGATAACAATCGACCAAGCTAAAGAGCTGGTCAGTTTACTTGAGAGTGGAAATCAGGATTCGGCAAATGAGTTATTGGGTAAAATTGCCCTTGACTCATCTAGTCCCCTTTTCATTGGAGTGGGTAAATTGACAAGACAATTGCATAATTCTCTTGCTGATTTTCGATTAGATCCCCGTGTTAATGATTTGGCGATAAACGAAATTCCACATGCAAAAGATCGACTGCAATTCGTGATGGAAAAAACAGAAATTGCTGCAAATCGAACCATGGATGCAGTCGAAGCAACCTTGCCTATTGCAGATAATTTAAAAGAATGCCTTTCTGAAGTTAGACCCCAGTGGAATAACTTAATGGGAGGTAAAATCGATGTAAACAATTTTAAGCACCTATGTCATCAGATAGATCAGTTACTTACGCAAGTTGAAGGGGATACAATCAAGTTGCATAGTCAATTGACTGAAATCTTAATGGCTCAAGATTTTCAAGATTTAACGGGACAAGTGATTCGTCGCGTTATTGACATGGTTCAAGAAGTTGAAAAACAATTAGTGGATATATTAACTGTTTTTAGACTCGATGCCGAGGAACTCAACATCGAGCAAAAAACAGATATTGAGGCTGAAGGCCCCATCGTCACTGAAGAAGAGCGTCAGGAAAAACATGTGATGCAAAGTCAGGACGACGTTGATGATCTGCTTTCTAGCTTAGGCTTTTAGGAGTGCGATATGAGCTTTGAAATGGATGAAGAAATCCTGCATGATTTTTTGATTGAAGCAGGAGAGATTCTGGAGTTGTTATCTGAACAATTAGTTGATTTAGAAAAAACGCCAGAAGATCGCGATCTTCTAAATGCTATTTTTCGTGGCTTTCACACCGTAAAAGGCGGTGCGGGTTTTCTGGCATTAACAGAGCTTGTTGATACCTGCCATGGCGCAGAGAATATCTTTGATAATCTTCGTAATGGGGGAAGAGAGCTTTCTCCTGAAATTATGGATACCATCCTTCAAGCACTTGATACGGTCAATGAACAATTTGGATGCGTACAAGAACGTGTTCCGGCTCCCAGCGCTGATCCATCACTTCTAGCGGCGTTGCATAAATACAGCTCTCCAGCTTCAGCTGATGAAGATGTTGCAAAGACGCCTGATATGCCTGAACCTGAAGTGGAGGTTACGCCGGATCCAGAGCCTGAGAGAAACGATATACCTGATATCGCCCGCGATTCTGTTGATGAAATTACAGATGACGATTTTGACCGTTTGTTGGATCAGCTTCATGGGAAAGGACAAGGTCCCGCCGCTGCAGCGACCTCCGTTGTTTCTTCTTCTGGTGATATAACTGACGACGAGTTTGAACGCTTGCTCGATGATATACACGGTACAGGAAAGAGCCCTGGGAAAGCTGCAGAAACTTCAGCAAAAGTGGAAGCACCTAAAACCTCTGCTTCTGATGACTTTACAGATGATGAATTTGACAGATTGCTGGATGAAATTCATGGGAAAGGGAAAGCGATTCATCATACCGCTCCTCATGATGAAAAAATAAACCAAACCTCTTTAAAACCGCAACCCCCAGAAAAAGAACTCAAAGAAGAAAAAGCACCGACGCCCAAAGCGACTCCGCCTGTGCCAGTAAAACCTTCTCCACCTGCGAAAGTAGAAGAAAAAAAAGCGGCCGTACCTCAAGTCGAACAAACTGTACGAGTGAATACGTCAACACTTGATACCATCATGAATATGGTTGGCGAATTGGTGCTTGTGAGAAATAGACTGGTGAGCCTTGGGGCCAACAGTGAAGATGAAAATATGGCGAAAGCGGTGACAAATCTTGATGTTGTGACCGCCGATTTACAAGGCGCTGTTATGCAAACACGCATGCAGCCTATCAAAAAAGTATTTGGTCGTTTTCCGCGTGTTGTTCGTGATTTGGCTCGAACCCTCAAAAAAGACATTGTTCTTGAAATGAGAGGCGAGGACACTGATCTTGATAAAAATTTGGTAGAGGCGTTAGCTGATCCAATGGTTCACTTGGTTCGTAACTCGGTGGATCATGGTATAGAAATGCCAGCGGTACGTGAAAAAAATGATAAACCCCGTGTTGGCACGGTCACTTTAGCCGCTTCGCAAGAGGGGGATCATATTTTGTTGACCATCGAAGATGATGGCGGCGGTATGGACTCAGACAAACTGCGAGGTATTGCGGTTGATAGAGGCCTAATGGACACGGATGCAGCAGCCCGCCTAAGCGATACTGAAGCATTTAATTTAATTTTTGCTCCTGGCTTTTCAACAAAAACAGAAATTTCAGATATCTCTGGCCGTGGTGTCGGGATGGATGTAGTGAAAACAGCGATAACACAGCTCAATGGAACCATATCCATTGATTCCGTGTTGGGGCGTGGCACGATTATTTCTATAAAAGTTCCACTGACGCTGGCTATTTTACCTACATTAATGGTTGGTATTGGAAATAACCCTTACGCCTTTCCATTATCAAATGTAAATGAAATCATTAGCTTAGATTTATCCAAGACAAATACTGTTGATTCTCAATTAACGTTAATTGTTCGTGATAAAGCGATTCCTTTGTTTTATTTACAAGATTGGCTATGTCGTGATCGAAGCTCAACAATGGACAGGGCCAATGGCCATGTTGTTATCGTCCAAATAAGTCATCAGCCTATTGCTTTTGTGGTTGATTCCTTAATAGGGCAAGAAGAGGTTGTCATCAAACCACTTGATGACATGTTGCAGGGAACGCCTGGCATGGCAGGTGCGACAATAACCAGTGATGGGCATATTGCATTAATCTTGGATGTGCCTAATCTTCTTAAACGCTATTCTGGTCGATAACATATTAAAGGAATATCATGACGCTCAAAGTGTTAGTAGTGGATGACTCGAGTTTTTTTCGTCGGCGTGTAACTGAGATCATTAATTCAGATCCAAATTTAGAGGTAATAGATTCAGCGATTAATGGAAAGGAAGCCGTTGAAAAAGCAGAAAAATTAAAGCCAGATGTGATTACGATGGACATAGAAATGCCTGTAATGAATGGCATTGCTGCTGTTCGTCAAATCATGGCATCTAATCCTACGCCTATTTTGATGTTTTCTTCTTTAACGCATGAAGGTGCAAAAGAAACGCTTGATGCATTAGATGCTGGAGCTCTTGATTTTATACCGAAAAAATTTGAGGATATTGCGCGTAACCGCGAAGAGGCTATTTTACAACTTCAGCAACGCGTGAAAGAAATTGCACGAAAAAGTACAGGGATGCAAACAGGCAGTTCGTCTCGATTGAATCCCTTGACGACGAAGGATGCATCGGATGCATCCGATTCTACGCCGTCAGATAGTTCACAATCATTGCATAAAGGTGTACGGCCACTTATCTCTGAGACAACGAAAACGCCTAATAATTGGAAGCACTTTCAATCGTCTGGTAAATCGTATTTGGTTTTAGCGATTGCCACATCGACAGGTGGTCCGATTGCATTGCAAAAAATCTTGAGTCAATTACCTAAAAATTTCCCATACCCTATTTTGCTGATTCAGCATATGCCAGAGGCATTTACTGCCGCTTTCGCTCAGCGCTTAAATCTTTTGTGTCAAATAAACGTGACGGAAGCAAAAGATGGAGAAATGATAATACCCGGAACGGCTTACTTGGCCCCGGGTGGTTTACAAATGATGGTAGAAGGGCGCCCCGGTGCGACTCGTATTAAGATTGTAGATTCGGGAGAAAAGATTAATTATAAACCGTCTGCTGATATTACTTTTGGCTCTATATCCAAGATATACACAGATAAAGTGCTTTCTTTAGTTCTTACGGGTATGGGATCTGACGGAAAAGAAGGGGCGCGGATCTTAAAAGAAGGAGGCTCGACTGTTTGGGCTCAAGATGAAGAAACATCTGTTGTTTATGGTATGCCACAGGCTGTTTCAAAAGCAGGTATTTCTACACTGGATTTACCCATCGAGAAAATTCCTGAATGTGTTTTAGCCGAGATGAACGTTATCTAAGGAGAGAAAGTGATTGTTTGGTGTATCGCAAACCAGAAAGGTGGCGTGGGGAAAACAACCACAACAATTACCTTAGCCGGACTTTTGAGTGAGAAAAAAAAACGCGTATTACTGATAGATACGGATCCTCATGCATCTTTGACGACGTATTTAGATTTCGATTCTGAAAATCTTGTCCTTACTTTATTCGATTTATTTCAATTAAAAGCCATTAATCGAGAAAATGTTTTCCCTTTAATCCTAAAGACTCAATTTGAAAATCTCGATTTATTACCCTCACATATGTCCTTGGCAACACTTGATCGTTCAATGGGAAATAGAGGTGGAATGGGGCTGATTTTAAAGAAGATGTTAATGTGCTTACAAGAAGATTATGACTATGTATTGATTGATTGTCCTCCTATTTTGGGCGTGATGATGGTCAATGCTTTGGCGGCCAGTGATCGTATTCTTATTCCAGTGCAAACAGAGTTTTTAGCCATGAAAGGGCTAGAAAGAATGATAAGAACACTGCAAATAATGCAAAAATCTCAAAGTACAATATTTAAAGTGTGTATTGTTCCAACTATGTATGATAAGCGTACGCGTGCATCATTGGAAGCACTGCAAGAGTTAAAAATTCGTTACCACGATAAAGTTTGGACTTCAGCAGTACCGATTGACACAAAGTTCAGGGACGCAAGCTTTAAGCATTTACCCCCGTCGTATCATTCAAAAAATTCTCGTGGTGTTTTTGCATATAAAACCTTGCTCTCTTATTTGGAGCGGCTTGAACAGGATGAAAAATAGCGATGTTGTTTCCAGTGCTCAGGCGTTGGATGAGTATTTTGATGCGTTGTTGCTGGATGTTTTTTCTTCGCATGATCAACATATTGATACTAAAGTAAATTCAGTTGATTTTTCCAGAAGTGATTTTGTTTTAATGCCTCAATCTAGGACGTCATTGTCTTCAGACATTTGCAGCCTAACCTTAACGGAAGAGCGGCGAGATTTAACATCCGTTGAAAAGTTGTTACGTCATTTAAAATTTGAAGATGCGCCTGAAATTGAAGAAAAATGCCTTCATTTTAAGACGGTTGAGAGCACACTAATAACAGAAAAACCGACCTCGTCACTTATAAAAGAAGAGGAGGTAACGCCAAACTCCGTTTTGATATCGGTCGTTAAAGAAGAAGCGTTTGTTGAAAATGAAAAAAACATTGCTCCTGCCCTTGAAACACAAAACGACATTGTAATACCAAGTGAAGTAAATTCCATTCTTGAACATGATCTTGGTCTTAAGGCTTCATCGAACGATAAATCGCTGCTTGAATGGGAAAATATCCTTTCTGAAGAGACATTTCAAGTTTTGTTTTTTGAGTCTTTTGGTGTGACTTACGCTGTTCCTTTATCTCAATTGGGAGGGATATATCGATTAAAGGCTTGCAATCATCTCATTGGTCGGCCTGATTGGTATTTAGGATTACAGATAGATACTCAAAAACAATTTGATGTTGTTGATATGGCCAAATGGGTCATGCCTGAGAAAATACCGGATAACTCGCATCGTGATGACTATAATTATATTGTTGTTTTAGATGCTGGTATGTGGAGCTTGGCATGCAATTCTTTGTTAGGCACACAGGTACTCAGTAAAAAACAAATTAGGTGGCGTGAGCACGCAGGTAAAAGACCTTGGTTAGCAGGATTAGTGAAAGAGAAAATGTGCGCTTTGATTCATGTAGAAGCACTCATTTTTATGCTTAATCAAGGGATTAATGCCAAAACGTTGGCTTAATCAAGGGATTAATGCCAAAACGTTGGCTTAATTGACGTGAAATAGTATCTTAAGAGGTTAATAAATGTCTCAGGTAGCTGAAGTTCAAAAAGACAATGTAAATGACGAAGTGCTTCAGTGGGTGACCTTCCAATTGGAAGATGAAACCTACGGTATCAACGTGATGCAAGTCAGGGAGGTGTTACGTTATACTGAAATTGCCCCTGTTCCTGGTGCACCAGAATATGTTCTTGGGATTATCAATCTCCGAGGCAATGTGGTTACGGTGATTGATACGCGTTCTCGTTTTGGTTTAGTTCAAGCAGAGGCGACAGATAATTCGCGGGTTATTGTGATTGAAGCTGAGTCTCAGGTTGTTGGAATCATGGTTGACAGTGTTGCGGAAGTTGTTTATCTGAGAACATCTGAAATAGATACTACGCCCAGTGTTGGTACAGACGAAAGCGCTAAATTTATTCAAGGTGTCAGTAACCGTAATAGTAATTTACTTATTTTGGTCGATTTAAACAAACTTCTCTCTGATGAAGAGTGGACAGATGTGGCCACCTTGTAATGTTTCAATATTTTTTGTCCTGGCTGCCGTTGTGTCTTGCTCTTTTTTCAATGGCAGTTGTGCTTGCTATTCATCGTCAAGGAAAAAAAGCAAGACTCAGTGCTGAAGCGAAATTTCATGCAATGGAACTGTTATTTAAAAATGCTCGTCAACACAATGAAAGTCTGACAAAGCAGCTCAGTGAATTACGTGCCGGCTCCATTGGAATGAGCCAAAAACTTGCTTCGCTTTCTGGGCGTTTTGATGATTTACTGGACAAACAGAGTGAAATGGAAATGAACGACTCAGACGGTCGACTTTATAGCCGTGCGAGTAAAATGGTTGAGTTAGGTGCTGATCTTTATGAATTAATGGAAGAGTGTGATCTTCCTAAAGCAGAAGCTGAACTTTTACTTAGCATTAAAAAGCCACGGATACATCGATAAAATCTTGTGTAAAAATATAAGCGTCTGGACTCGGGCATTCTCCTTTGCAGACGGGGATTTTTAAATACCACGCTTGTTTCTATCATCTAAGTGTTAAACGATACAGGACCAATCAAATTCTACGCTGCTTGGGTAACATATAGACTTGATTCTAACTCGCGTGAGGATCCTAGATTTATCTTTTAATTCAATGATTTATTTTTTACTTCGAGTCAGCAGAGAATTTGATAAAGTACTCATGCAAACGTTTTCAGGGGCTTGTCTCGGCGCGGTAAGGCTTTGAACGTTAAAAATACGATTAATTATGTGCTCTTATTTAACTGTTATCCCCGCTTGATGGGTACCAACAATACCTACACCGCTCTTCGCTAGATCACCAAAACATTGCTTCAACCTTCCCTTTGACCTTATCTTTCCTTAGAGGATATGTTGGTATTGCTTGCACGCCTCCAAGCCATTGCATTTTGAGCTTTTGGCAAAGATTTCAGTCGCTTGGCGGCAAACTGTCTCTTCAAAATATATTTTTAGACTGAATGAAATGATGATGAATATATCAATTTTCAAATTCATTGACTCAAACTTCTTCATTTACATGTTCTATTTCCCAGCCTGGAGGTGTTTTTCCATCTAAATACCAGGCATAAGCAATTAATTGAGCAATGATTAAAAAAAGAGGTTTTGGAATTTCGTCGCCAATTTCTAAAGCGCTGAGCCATTTTAGCAGCGTTTCATCACTGTGAATTAATCCCCCTGTTTTTTTCATTTCGTTGATTATTTTTTCGGCCAGTTCGTCATGGCCTTTTGCCGTTACTTGAGGTGGAGTTATGCCGTTGTAGCGAAGTGCGACGGCACTTTTAGTTTCATTTTTCATACTTGTATATTTAATCCTGGTTTAAGGTCTATTGGCGGAGGGCTTTCGACAACCTTGATGTTGCATGTACAAATGAAAAGATGATGTTTTTTCAGTTGTGCTTCTAAAATGGGCCAGCTCTTATTCAGTTCTTTTGCCAGTTCTTTTGAGTCGGTTGAAAAGGCCAATTCCAGGTTATTGTCTTGTAATCTTGCAGTTGCGCTTAATTGGCGATTTTTTGAAAGTGTTAAGTTAATAGTGATGCTCCAGCTTGTTTTTTTATGTTTTTTTTCTTGCTTTTTTTTGATGCAAACTTGCGCGAGAGAGGGGGTGTTTTCTGAAAAAGGGAAGACCCAATGAGTTTCTCCGGGTTTTTGATTTTCTGTTGTTTTTTGCTCTGCGAGAAGCATTAGAGCGGCTTTTATTTTTGTGTTTTCTTCTAGACTGTTTGTTGCTAAAGAGAGTTGTTGTAGCGTTTCAATCAACGATTTATCAGCGTGCCTTTCTTTGAGCCATTGCGCAGCAAATTCAGGTTTAGCGGGCATTATGCTGCTTTTTAAAAAGAGGGATAAAAGAGATTCTGGCGTTGACTCTAAACGAAATAGAAGAGGGTAAAGATTGACTGATTTAATGAGTTGGGACAGTTGTGAGGTGGTGTTTGATTGGGGGAGATCTTGACCGATTTCTAATAAGCGATGCACTGTTTTATTTTTTAGTGTCTCAATGATGAATGTTTTTATGTTGACTGTTTCATTGATTCTCATAATTAAGCTCAATTTTATGTTTAAGTATTCGCTTGATCTGCGTATGGCTTACGTTTTTAAAAATCTCTATGTTATTATCGTATAGGTTTCTTTTTTTATGTGGTAAACACGATTTTAATGTTGGAAATTCGTCAACTTAGCGCGATTCGTGATGAGCGAATTTTGTTTGAAAACCTTCATTTCAACGTCTCTCCTGGAGATTTGTTGCATTTGTTGGGCCCGAATGGCGCAGGAAAAACAACCTTATTGCGTATTATTGCCGGTTTAGGGTTGCCTGAGAGTGGGGAGGTGTATTGGAAGTCACAATCAATTAAATCTCACCGTGAAGATTTTCATCGGGATTTATTGTTTTTGGGTCATCATTCTGGTGTGAAGAGAGAATTGACTGCTTTTGAAAATCTGGCGTTTTATCAAAAAATGCATGGTGCGTTAGATGAAGATCGTATTTGGAATGCATTGGCTTGTGCTGGGCTTTTAGGGTATGAAGAGGTTCTTGCTTCTCAGCTTTCTGCGGGACAGCATCGACGTATTGCTTTAGCGAGGCTTTGGATCACAGAGGCGTTACTTTGGATTTTAGATGAACCTTTAACGGCGATTGATAAAGAGGGTGTACGCGTATTAGAAACCGTGCTTCAAAAACATGTGAACAACAATGGCATGGTTATTTTTACGACACACCAAGACATGTTTATTGAAAATACAAAACTAAAACGTATTTTCTTGGGGGAATAATGGGCAAGACTTTCTTTAGCCTTATATCCAGAGAATTGCGCATCGCTTTTCGTTGCCAGTCAGATGTATACAACCCTGTATGGTTTTTTATTCTTGTTATCACTTTGTTTCCCTTAGGTTTGGGGCCCTCTCCCGTTTTATTAGCTCAAATTGCACCTGGCATTATTTGGGTTGCCGCATTACTTGCTGCTCTTGTTTCTTTAGAGCGTCTTTTTCGAGATGATTATCTTGATGGTTCTTTAGAACAAATGCTCCTGATGCCTGTATCTCTTCATTTTGTGGTTTTTTCAAAGATTGTGGCGCATTGGTTGCTGGCGGGTTTTCCCTTGCTGATCATAAGCCCTCTTTTAGCCGTGCTGTTGGCATTAGATTGGGAAACCTATAAAACGGTGCTTCTAACATTGTTGCTTGGTACGCCGACGCTGTATTTTTTAGGCGCGATAGGGGTCGCTCTTACTGTCGGATTAAGAAAAGGGGGGGTCCTTTTGAGTCTTTTGGTTTTACCTTTGTTTATTCCGGTACTTATATTTGCAACCTCAGCGATTGACATGGCCGCCAATGGTTATCCCATTAAGGGGCAGCTGGCCATGTTGGGGGCCATGCTGCTGGGCTCGGCCACCTTATCTCCTTTTGCAGCAGCGGCAGCATTACGAGTTAGCTTACAATAAACATTTTTTTATTTATAACGTAGAGCATTTTTTCATGTGGAAATGGCTTCATTCTTACGCCAAGCCTGAAGCAAGCTATTGGCTGTGCCATCGCTTGTTGCCTTGGTTTTCTGTCTTATCTTTGTTTTTATTGATGACTGGCACTATATGGGGTTTGGCGTTTGCGCCATCAGATTACCAACAAGGAAACAGTTTTCGGATCATTTACATTCACGTCCCTTCAGCTATTTGGTCTATGGGTGCGTATTTTGCAATGGCAACGGCGTCCTTTATTGGCTTGGTGTGGCAAATTAAAATCTCAGATTGGGCCGCGGCCGCAATCGCGCCTGTTGGGGCTCTTTTCACCGTTATCGCTTTGGCGACGGGGGCTATTTGGGGAAAGCCCATGTGGGGAGCTTGGTGGGTATGGGATGCTAGATTGACCTCTGAATTGATTCTTTTGTTTTTATTTTTAGGCGTGATAGGACTTTATAATGCCTTTGATGACGAGAAAACGGCTTCACGTGCGGCGGGTATTTTGGCCATTGTCGGTGTAATCAATCTTCCAATTATTCATTTTTCTGTTGAGTGGTGGAATACCTTGCACCAAGGAGCGACCATCACAAAATTTGCAAAGCCCTCAATTGCTGCTGAAATGCTTTGGCCTTTGTTGCTTAATATTTTGGGATTTGCTTTTTTTCTTGGAGCGGTGACATTAATGGGTATAAAAAACAAAATTTTGAAAAAAGAATCTCATAAACCTTGGGTTCGTGAATGGGTTGAAAGAGGCTAAATATGTATTTTTCTTCTCTTTCTGATTTTATTCATATGGGCGGTTATGCATTTTATGTGTGGCTCGCTTATGGGATTACGTTTGGAGGGATGATTTTAATCGTCTTTTCTGAATATATGGCCGGAAAAAAAATCATACGTGAAATCAAGAATAAAAAAGAACGTGAGCGACGTATAAAAGCGGGTCAAAATATGGAGAACACCTTATGAATCTAAGGCGAAAAAAGCGATTGCTCTTGACCTTGTTCCTTTTTTGCGGCTTGAGTGGAACGGTGGCTTTGGTTCTTTATGCCCTCAATCAAAATATGAATTTATTTTATACACCCACAGAAATTGTTCAAGGTAAGCCTGACGGCACGAAACCGCAAATTGGGCAAAAAATGCGCATTGGAGGGATGGTGGTAAAGGGGTCGGTAGAACGCGATCTTGATTCTTTGAATGTGCGGTTTCGGGTTGAAGACATTGGTCCGCACGTCACGGTTATATTTGATGGTATTTTGCCTGACTTATTTCGAGAAGGGCAGGGCATTGTCGCACAAGGGGTGTTGATTGATGCGACCACCTTGCAGGCTCATGAAGTTTTAGCGAAACACGATGAAGATTACATTCCACCTGAAGTCGCTGAGGCCATGAATAAAGTACATGAGCCACTTGAATACACCCCGCAACAAAAACAAGGTAGCCTTGAATGATCCCAGAATTAGGGCATTTTGCTCTTATTGTTTCTCTTTCTTTTTCTATTTTGCTCAGTATTTATCCTTTATGGGGCGTGCAAATTGGAAATCAAGCGATGATGCGTTCTGCGCGTCCATTGTCCGCAGGCATGTTCTTCATGCTATTGATTTCGTTTATTACTTTAGCCTGGGCTTTTTACAGCAATGATTTTACTGTTTCTTATGTGGCGAATAACTCCAACAGTGCGCTGCCTTGGTATTATCGATTAACGGCGATTTGGGGTGCTCATGAAGGTTCTTTGCTTCTTTGGGTCTTAATTCAAGCCGGTTGGACTTTGGCTGTGGCTCTTTTTAGCCGAGGTATGCCTTTAGAGTCTGTTGCACGCGTCTTGGCCGTGATGGGAATGATTGGCATTGGTTTTCTTCTTTTTATTATTTTGACCTCCAATCCTTTTGAACGCACTTTGCCTTATTTTCCGATTGATGGTCGTGATCTTAATCCATTACTTCAAGATTTTGGTTTAATCATTCATCCTCCGATGTTGTACATGGGCTACGTTGGTTTTTCTGTGGCATTTGCTTTTGCTATTGCCTCTTTAATGGCGGGACGTTTAGATACTGCTTGGGCGCGTTGGTCCCGTCCTTGGACGACGGCCGCTTGGGTCTTTTTGACCTTGGGAATCGCGCTTGGCTCTTGGTGGGCTTATTACGAATTAGGTTGGGGTGGATGGTGGTTTTGGGATCCCGTTGAAAATGCCTCTTTTATGCCTTGGCTTGCAGGTACGGCCTTGATGCATTCATTGGCTGTCACTGAGAAACGAGGCACTTTTAAAGCTTGGACGGTGTTATTGGCTATTTCTGCGTTTTCATTGAGTCTACTTGGGACTTTTTTAGTGCGCTCAGGTGTCTTGGTCTCTGTTCATGCTTTTGCGTCGGATCCAACACGAGGTCTTTTTATTCTCGGATTTCTTGTGATCGTGATTGGAGGGTCTTTATTGCTTTATGCTTTAAAAGCTTCGCAAATCAGACTCAGAGGTCAGTTTCAGCTTTTTTCTCGTGAAAATGTTTTATTGGGCAATAACATTCTTTTGGTCGCGGCCTTGGTGGTTGTTTTATTGGGAACCTTACTTCCTTTAGTCCACAAGCAAATGGGGTTGGGTTCGGTCTCCATTGGCGAGCCTTTCTTTAATTTACTCTTCACCTGGTTGTCTGTGCCGTTTGTCTTTTTGTTGGGTGTTGGGCCTTTGGTGCGTTGGAAGCGTGACAATGTGAGTCGTGTGAAAAAAGAGCTGCTTATCAGTGCGTTGCTTTCTGTTCTTGCTGGGGTGGGCCTTGTCTTTTTATTCACAGATGTCTTTATGCCGATGGCGGCGCTGGGCGCTGTAATGGGGTTTTGGATTCTTATATTGCACTCTGTTGAAATATATCAACGGGCCACATTTCGTCATTCTTTCATGAAAGGCGTCGGTCTTTTAGGGCGCAGTCATTGGGCCATGGTCTTGGGGCATATGGGTTTTGCGATGTCACTTTTAGGCATTGCCATGGTTCAAAATTACGATATTGAAAGTGATATTAAAATTGCACAAGGTGAACGTGTATTAATTAAGGGGCATGAATTTCATTTTGCAGGATTACGTGCTCAAAATGGGCCCAATTATGAAGGGTATATTGCCGATTTCGTGGTTTCATACAACAAAAAACACATCACGACCTTGCATGCAGAAAAACGCTATTACACCGTTGGACGGACCATGATGACCGAAGCGGCAATAGATGCTGGATTTTTTCGTGATTTGTATGTGGCGATGGGTGAGCGATTAAGCGATGGTACGTGGGCTGTGCGTATTTATTACAAACCTTTTGTGCGTTGGATTTGGCTTGGCGCTTTGATCATGTCATTGGGCGGTTTGCTTTCAATATCCGATAAACGCTATCGTTTCCGTAAAGATACATCCTTAAAATCCACGAAGGAACCCAAAAAGGAAATGTCATTATGAAGCGGCCTTTGCTTTTTATTCCCCTCGTTCTTTTTATGATTTTGGTTGGGGTTTTTTATCTTCAATTAGGCAGTAACGCCCAAGGCGATGATCCAACAAAATTAGAGTCGGTGCTTGTTGGAAAGCCCGTTCCGACTTTTCGTCTTGAGGATTTAGCTGAAGAGGGGAAATTGTATGATCAAAGCATTTTTCTCGGTCAACCTTTGTTGCTCAATGTGTGGGCAACCTGGTGCCCCACCTGTTATGCCGAGCATACCTATTTGAATCAATTGGC
Organism: uncultured Enterovibrio sp.; assembly: GCA_947040595.1. Lineage (GTDB taxonomy): Bacteria > Pseudomonadota > Gammaproteobacteria > Enterobacterales > Vibrionaceae > Enterovibrio. Next base: position 38,224 of record CAMRBZ010000005.1, read on the forward strand.
TAAAAATGGGGTCAAGCTCATCGGGTTAAATTATAAAGATGATCGCGGTAAAGGGATCGATTGGTTAAATGATCTTGGAAATCCATATTTAATCAGTCTGTTTGATGGAAACGGCATGCTAGGTTTAGATCTTGGGGTCTACGGTGCCCCTGAAACTTTTTTGATTGATGCCAAAGGGGTGATCCGCTATCGCCATGTTGGAGATGTCAATGAACGAAACTGGAATGAAACATTGCGGCCTCTTTATGAGCAAATGTTGTTAGAGGCAAAATTATGATGAATTCAATTCGAATTTTCCTCTTTTTAGTGCTGAGCTCTTGTGTGTTTTCCGTTTTTTCAGCCATTGAAATTTATGATTTTGACACGCCAGAGCAAGAATATACCTTTAAAAAATTAGGCAAAGAGTTGCGTTGTCCTAAATGCCAAAACAACAACATTGCAGATTCGAATGCGGGCTTGGCCCAGGATCTTCGAATGAAGGTGTATTCCCTGTTAAAACAAAATAAAAATGAAGATGAGATTGTTGGATACATGGTGGCCCGATATGGCAATTTTGTCACTTATGATCCGCCTCTCACGCCCTCAACCCTCATTTTATGGGTGGGCCCATTCTTTGTTGTTTTGGGTGGATTTTCTTTGCTTTTTTTTCGCAGTCGAGCACAAAAAAATAAAAATGTAAAAGTGGAATTGAGTCAACAAGAGAAAACACGTTTAGCATCACTTTTTGATGAAAATACAGAAAAGAATAAGGAAAACAACGGATGAGTGAAGTTGGATTTTGGCTTATTACGATAATCATGCTCCTTATTTCGATCGCCGTTTTCATTGTTCCCCTGTATTTTGGAAAAGATCAAAATGAAATTGCGACGCGAGACACCTTAAATAAAGCGCTTTTTCATGAACGAATGAATGAGCTTTCTCATGAAGAAAAAGAAGGCATTGTTCAAGACAAAAAGGAATTGGAGATTGAATTAAAACAAGCCTTATTGGATGATATTCCAGAAAAAGAAATGCACGCAGAAAAAAAGCCTCTTTCTTTTATGATGCTTTTTCCTGGTGTTTTACTTATTGTCGGTTTGAGTTATTTTCTTTATAACGTATACGGAAATAATCAGGCTGTGACCTTGTGGCAGGAGGCGTTCACGCGTTTGCCTGAACTTTCTGCAAAATTGATGTCTGATACAGAAGCTGAAATGACAGATCAAGAAATGAATGATCTTATCTTGTCTTTACGTACTCAGCTTCAAAAAGAACCGAATGATGGAACGGGTTGGCTTCTTTTGGGACGTATCGCGTTATCAAATCGTGACATTCTAACGGCTTCTGGTGCAATGGAAAAAGCGTATCGACTCATGCCTAACGACACTGATGTCGTTATCGGTTATGCCCAGGCCTTGATGTTAACAGGGGATGAAAACAATCTTCTTCAATCTCGAGAGTTGCTCAATAGGGTGATAAACAAAGATCAGCGTAATATTCAGGCTTTTTCTTTGCTGGCTTTTGATGCTTTTGAACGAGGTGCATTTGATGAGGCTATCAGGGTTTGGTCAAGAATGGTCCAAATTTTACCTTCAGATGATGCGCGTCTTCCAATGTTAAAACGCAGTATTGAGCAGGCTCACGTCCATATGGGAACAAAAAAAGATAAAGGCAAGTCGGTGTCTGTTACGATTTCATTGGCTGAAGGTATTATTGTACCTAAAGATGGCGTGCTTATCGTATCAGTGCATTCAGCTGAAGGCGCGCCAATGCCCATTGCGGCTAAAAAATTACCATTAAATGAATTTCCTGTAACAATAGACATAACAGACAATGACAGTATGATCCCTGAACGCCTTCTTTCTTCTTTATCTGATGTGATGGTTAAAGCCCGAATAGATACGGATGGGAACGTAATGACAAAAAAAGGAGACTGGTTTGGTGAAAGTTTGCCCTTTGCGCTAGGAGAGTCTTCGGACATCCTGATAAACAAAGAACACTGATTGAATACATTGTTTAACAAATACATGCTTGCGATTTGCAGCCTTTATATGAAGAATAAAATTAAAATGTTGAAATCTCTTATATTTGCATTGGGGGTGATGGTTGTTTTAGGAGGCTGTGCCCAGTCCCCTCATTCGACTTCAGAAGATGAAATTAACAGTGAATTTCATCTTTCTAATCCAGATGATCCTTTTGAATCGTTCAATCGCATGATTTGGGAATTAAATTATGGTTATTTAGATCCTTATGTGGCACGTCCTGTATCTCTTTTTTATGTCAATTATGTGCCCAGTTTTGCACGCACGGGGATTTCAAATTTTATTCAGAATTTAGAAGAGCCATCGGGTATGCTGAATAGCCTCTTCATGCAAGAAGGAGACGTTGCTTTAATCCATTTTAATCGGTTTTGGATTAATTCGACCTTTGGCCTTGGTGGGATCCTTGATGTGGCTTCTGCGGCGGACATACAAAAATTAAACACAAACCAATTTGGTGATGTTATGGGATATTATGAGCTAGGCTCAGGTCCTTATTTTATGCTTCCTGTTTATGGTCCTATTACCTTAAGAGAAGCTCTGGGTGATATGGTGGATGATCTTTATCCCCCTTTGGTGTGGTTGACTGCTCCACAAGCCTTATTGAAATGGTTTTTTGATGGAATGGAAAGTCGGGCTGCATTGGTTTATCAAGAAGGAATTTTGAATAATTCACCCGATCCTTATGCCTTTACCCGTGATGTCTATTTACAAAATAAAGTCTTTAAAGCACAAGGCAATAAAACGGTCAAAGAAGAAGCTCAAAGTGAGACGTTTGATGCTTCTTTGCTCGATGAAATAGATGATTATTAAGTTTAATTTTGTATAAAAAAGCCACTGATTTCAGTGGCTTTTTTTTTCGATATTAAAAACGGTAACTTGCTTGTACTCCAAAGAGCCAGATGTTTCCCGTCGTATGACCGGTAAAACTCCCGCCATGATGAATGGCATCGGGATCTGAACCTAAACAGGCTTGAGGCGCCGTTATTTGAGCTTCGTCAAGATAAATGTAAGTCAGACCTGCATCCAAAGTTAAATTTTTAGAATGCGCATATCCTGCTCCTAAACTGAACCAAATTTGATCGGTTTCAGGAAGAATCATGCTGCGGTTTGAATCATTTGCAGCGGACAGATCATAAGCAATACCGGTGCGTAATTTTATTTTTTGATCGTATTGGTGAGTGGCCCCTAAGGCAACACGGTAAGAGGACATCCAGGCTTCTTCGTGTATTACATGGTTTGAAGGTGTGATAGAGGGAATGTGCGCTTCTGATTTTTCAAACGCGCTCCAATCGGTCCAATTAAGACTGGTGTGTATGGCCGTCTTTTTATCCAATTGATGGAAAGTAGAAATTTCTGATGTTGCAGGTAAATTTAAATTCATATGCCCTGGCAGGGAATGAGGGACTCCAAAAGTCGCTCCTGTTGCATTTCCTTCAAGGTTTAAATTGGCCCCTGAACGTAAATTGACGCCAATTCTGTGCTTTTTATTTATTTGCCAAGCGCCCCCTAATTGCCATCCAACAGCGTAATCATCCCCTTGAAAGTGTTTTAAGTTTGTTCCTACGGGGCTCAGACCGCCACTGCTTTTAGATCCCATCGATGCTTTCGCATGGATAAGGCGCAGGCCTAAACCCATAGAAAATGCGTCGTTAATTTGATATGCAAAATTGGGGTTAATTTCTAATGTTTCTATCTTGGCTTCGTTGCCAAATTGTATGCCTTTGAAGTGAGGATCTAGCGCGTTATCGACCTCAAAACTGGGGGCTAAAGAGAGGCCGAGATAAAATTTTTCATTGATTTGATGTGACACAGACAGGTTAGGTATTAGGCTGGAAGCCATAACGTCTTTTGAGCTGCTTGTGATGTAGTCCCCTTCGTTTGTATGGGTGATCCCTTCGACATCGATGTTGGGTGATTTATAAATGAGTCCACCAGAAACCTGCGTTCCAGATAAAAATGTCAACATGGCCGGATTGCGTAATTGTGTGCCTGCGTTGTCTGCTAATGCGGCTTCACCCGCAAAGGCGCGACCTAGACCTGTTCCTGAATATTCATAGGTTTGAAAACCCGCACTTAATGCATGGGAAGGGATAAGACAAGTCAGCGTCGTTAAAATGGACATCGGCGTTATTTTATTCTTTTTCATTTAATTATTCTTGTGGTTTATGGTTGGCTGAGGTTACAGGGGATCGTGAATAAATCAAGACTGGAACGGGATCGCCTGATTAACTTCTTTATGTTTTTTAAGAATGAAATGATTTAAGCTTAAAAAACATGCATTTAAGCTAAAAATTGTAAAAATAATACGCACTAAATGCAAGGGAGATCTCCGCACATTCGCATAATTAAAGAGGAATGAGTCGGGATGTATTTGGAGGGGGAGTCATGTGAATTTTTACAGAAAAAAAACAAAAAATCTGAAACTAATGTGTTTTGAAAGCTGAAAATCAGAAGGTGACGGAGGCATTTTCAATTCAGGTGGGATAAGGTGCGATAATAAAGCCGCTGTTAATATAAGCGGCTTTATTGATTAGATAAGTTTAAATTTTTCAGGCCCGATGTCCCGAGTCGCAAAGTCAATCAGCTTTTGAGTTTCATTAAAATCACTGACTTGAACATGAATGCTACTAAATTCCTTTATCACTTCTTGGTATGCTTTTTTTAATTGCGAATTATTGCCTTTCGGCTCTTCAAAAGGTAAAAATACATTATCGTTTTTTAGGCTTCCCGCCTTTATGAGTCGTTTTATTTTCCAATGCCAAAGTTCACCATGTTCAATGATTTTGGTCGAACTGGTTTGTTGGAATGATAAAGGTTTTATAATTTTAGGCTCGCAGTCTTTATTGACTAAAGGAAATGTAGCCTCAATCAACTCATTGTGTAATTTTCCTTCGGTGTAGCTTGGCATGCCTTTTGTGCGTAGTGTCTGTCTAATCGCTCTTACCATGATGACTTCACGGTATTCTTTCGTCACAAACTCGCGTCCAATAAAGCGGTCATAAAGTGTTTCAATGTATTCGTTCGGGTTTGTTTTAAGCAAGGCACTTCTTATTTCGCCAAAGCGAAGAATGCTTTCTCGTTTCCTTGTCATTTCTTTGAAAAGATCGACTATTTCATCTTCAGCTACGTTAGCGCTATGGCGTTTAATTCGCTCTAATTCTTGTTCAATATGGATTTTTGTCGCGCTAAAAAGCTTGCTTTCTATATCCTCAAAAAACTGAGATACACGCTTAAACCTTGCGGGGGCCAATTTAAAATCAAAAAACTTTGTCTGAGGTACGTACAGCACAATGCCAACGTTAGCAAATTCGCCCGTTTCCGCATAGGGTGCGAATCTGACGATCGCGTATAAACAACCCATGCTCATTGTAGAGTCTCCCAAAATGGGTCTTCTTTGTATATTGTGTCTAATAAGTCAGGGCACCTTTCCAGCCATTCCGATGGAATGTTTTAGCATACTGAGCCAAATCATCTATAGCAATCGGTAATTTGTCCATCATTTCATTTTTGAAATGCAAATCAAGCTGGGTGCTGTACCAAAAAGAACTAAATGCATGAAGTTTTTTTGTTTTTTTCAAAATTATAAGCAAGATCAAATGCGAGGTTATGATCGAGCACCACGACGTCATTCGTTTTTGGATTCAGAAATAAATTAGGATTACCACTTTTCTCTGTCAGTGATCTGTCTTCATTTTTAATCAAGTAATCAAATAAAAAGAGACGTTTCGCCAGTTGTGGCTTAATAGATTTTAAATCAGAGTATTTAAGCTCAACAAGATTTGCTATTTCTCTAGAAGCAAATATGTAACAGTCTCCGTCTGCTCCCCCAAAATCCGATTTAGCCTCTTCATTATATTTAAGTAAGAAAGGATCAAGGTATGCGATAGCAGAGGGTGGAACAGGTAAACCAAGAGATCGGCCTCGTTCTGCACACACTCATTCCTTAATCAAACCTTCGTATAAGGCTTCTGGGCCTTTTATGTAATAGCGGTTTCCGTCTGATAATCGACAGTGCCAAGGATTTGTTTTTCCTTGATGAGAGCGT
>CAMRBZ010000006.1 GCA_947040595.1 uncultured Enterovibrio sp.
CAGCCCCTTCCTTTACTTCAAAACCAAACTCACCCCTCAATGAAACGCTATACGCCTTTCATTTAGATATGGAGTTGTAAGCCAGCACGTAATTTTTCCCTGACAGAGGCTCGGTGCCTCTTTTTTTCCCTAAATCTGTCTTCTGTTCTTTACAGAGTAAAGCTTACTCAGTTGTTTTATCTATTTCCAAAAGCCTCTCTTCAAATGACACTGAAAATTGGAACAGCGCCTTTTTTTACTGACGCTGGTATAAAATGCTGCTGAAAATCCTCTCTCCTTCTCTTTTTCTCAGGCTATGGGTTAGAATTGCAGATATTTTAAAATGAAGGAAATACCATGAAAATTTATGACTGTTGCGCTTTAATTCGACAACGTTATGCAGAGATTGGCAGTGGAGATCAAGCTTATATTCCCCAAGCGATTTCCTGTGCGATTAGAACATTAAATTCCATCGCATCAGACGAAACCCTCCCCATTGTAACAAGAGAAAATGCGGCCTTTTCTGCCGCCAACTTATTAATAAGCGATCATGAAGACATTGATCCGACATTCCGAAAATGAGAAAATAATATTAATTTATCGGCATCCCGATGAGGGTTTGTCCATAAATCCATATCTGCGCGTGACGCTAAGTTAAAAATTTGCATTTCAATTTTTATTTCAACGTCAGATTTTAAAAAATCGAGGTTAAATGCGGAATGACGGATTGATACCCCTCGACTTTGAACCTGCATGGGTGTTGGCTACGCTCATTCAGGCCAATCACAGAGTCTATCTATTCTCAGGGGCTTCACTCACTTGCTGCAGGCGCGCAACTTCAAGTGTCTTGCGTATAATGAAAAACTAAATCAAAATGAAATAAGATATCTTAAACCCGATATACTTTCATTTCATTGGCTTAATGTTCAAAGAAGATGCTTTCTTTTCGATTTTAAGCCTGTTTTTTTATCTTGTTCTTTTCCACTGATCCAGATGCCGTGTTCTTTTTTTGTACTTCTCTCATAGAAAAATTCTTTTTTATAAAAACTCATTATTAAAAATTAAAAAGAAAATGCATCTGAACATTTTATGTCTCAATCATCCAGAGTCAGAAGATCTCTAATGCACCTCTAGAATAACAAAGAACAAAATAAACACACAAGATAAAAAAAGTGAAATGATCTATTTATTCTCCATCCTAAACTTGATATTATCATTTCATCATAAAGAAACTCACGCCTTGTTTTCGTCTATTTTCAATGCAGTTACCTGCATATTAAAATAACGAACGTTCTCTTTTTTCATGCGGCGTTACTCATATTAGAGAGATACCTGTCGCCTTTGAAGCTGCGTGGGTGTTGGTGACGCTCGTTCAGCCCAATCACAGAGTCCATCTATGCTCAGGGGGCTTCACTCGCTTGCCGCCTACACGCATCTTCAATTACTTTGGGTATAGAATGAAAACGCTCTTAATTTGTTTGTTTTTTCTAAGTTTTGTCGGTGGGGCATACCTGTCAAAATACAGTATTAGCCCAGCCAATAATGTCATATTACCGAAAAGCCCCCCTCTTTATAAAGAAGATCCAACGGAAGATTATGTATGGTTAAACACGGCTCTTTTTGTAGACAAATTTCATAAAAATACCCATTATTATTTACGGGCTTACTTTGATAAAAAGGACAACCTTAAACTGATCCAAATACATATAAAACTACAGCTTAAAAATTGGTATTTAATCAATGAGGCCTCAATCGAGTCTGAAAGCCTTAACCTTGTGAAAATAGAGCGTTCATTTAATCATGATGACCAAGTTCATGAGAAAATCGTTATTAACATATCAAAACAAACCCTACAAAATATGACAAAAAAAGAAACAAAAATAAAACTAAACGGAAAAAATAAAGATTACAGTTTTTCTATAAATAAAAACATTTCCAGCCTTTTTTTAAATAGAATCCAAGAAAGAACAACCTAATTTAGACTGAATATAAATTTTCATTTTTATATCCTTCGGCCCCCTCTCCTCCTTTTTGGTCGATTTAAAAAGGAGGGTATATCAACGGATGCTTATCGGCTCGTATCTGCGTTTTTTTTCCAAAGCAATGAGAGTATTTTTCCTTCAAATCCCTCGCACACAAATAAATCGGCCACACAAGCGAGGCGCTTACCATAAAAAATGAGCGGGGTTCTTTTACGCGCCCACGTCGGAACACCGTATTCTTGGAACAATTTTTTTAATTTCCGTTTCCCCTGCCGTCCAAGAGGATGAGCCCAAAGACCTTGAGGATCAAAATGCACACTCACCGATTCATTTTCATCAGGCTCTCTTAATCTTAAGCCTTGCTCTGCTGAGTTTAGGGTCAAATACAGGCACCCTATATCATCTGGCAGTGTCAATTCCACTTCATATTTAAGCTCGCTTTCCCACAAAGCAACATCAGAAAAAAAAGGAAGAATATACAAGCCCTCTTGATGACGACGGATTTGCCATTCTCCTATTTTTATTTTTGGGTTAGCGTCTTCACTTGCGTCCATCACGCAATAAAAAACCTGTTGCAACTGAGCATACGAAAGCGCCAAATGAGTTCTTTTCTTAAACCAACGACGAAGAAGAGCCGATTGAAGGCGCAACGAGTGCTTTTTAAGATCCGCAATTAAAAGCGTCCCTTCTTTGCTAAGCACTTCTTTATCATGCGCCATAAGCAATTCATCTAACAAATTTTCTTGCTCGGCACAAAGAGCTGCGGCGCGATGAATGGCTTTATTGAGTCCTTTCCATCTTTCTTGTGCTAAAGGAAGCCATGCATGACGAATAAAATTTCGATCAAATCGACAATCTAAATTACTTTCATCCTCCAGCCAGACAAGCCCCTCTTGATCAGCATATTTTGCAATTTCATCACGGGATACCTGTAAAAAAGGACGAAATAACGCGCCCTCCCCAAACAGACGAGTCTCAGGCATGGCCGCCAATCCAGCAGGGCCACTTCCTCTTTTTAAAGCAAGAAGAAAAGACTCAACTTGATCGTCCGCATGCTGAGCGGTTAAAACCAAAGCCCCCGATTGCATGACGCTTTCAATCGCCCGGTATCTTGCATCTCTTGCCTGTTTTTCAAGGCTTTCACCTTTTTTTTCTAACCTGACAAACAAACCTTCAAAAGCGAGTCCAAGCTCCCTTGACCAAGATTGGCATTGTGTCATCCAAGCATCGGCGTTGGGGCTTAGACCATGATGAACATGAACAATCAAATAAGAATGTTGAGGATGAATATCTCGGTAAAGGGCTAAAAGACTGAGCATAACGCGAGAGTCTAGCCCACCACTCAATGCCAAAATAATTTGACGCGGCGTCTGGGTATGCGCATCAAGGGCATTTTCAAACAAAGAAAACATACGTCTGTTTACTCTCATGATAAATAAAAGATAAAATAATCAAAGAAGGCGAAAACATAAGCGATTCAACGAAAGATCACACTCGGTGTTTTTGTCTTTAAAGGCGTGAGAAAAAAGAGGCTTCATAAAAAAAGGGGCAAAAGCCCCTTATCACTTTCAAAAATCCGCCATGTAATACCTTATGTACTTGAGCGGTCAAGCTTGAAGCTGTGGCATTGTAAAGGCGTTCTCAAAGCCCCATTACAAGACACATTGTGGCTCTGGGGCTTTTCGTTCTTGTCTGCGATTGACATCTTCAAATATGAGGGTATACCGGGTCGCCTTTGAAGCTGCATGGCTGTTGGCGACGCCCGTTCAGCCCAATCACAGAATAAATCTATGCTCAGGGGCTTCACACGCTGACCGCAGGCGCGCAGCTTCAATTACTTTGGGTATATCAACAATAGCCATAACTCATTAAACGTTGGAAACGACGCTCTTTTAAGCTTTCGACATCAAAACTCATTAATTCATCAAGCTGTTTGATGATTTGCGCTTTGATGCTTTCAGCCGTTTTGGCTTGGTTTCGATGAGCGCCGCCCATAGGCTCTTCAATCACAGCATCAATCAAATTCTGCTCCAAAAGACGCGAGGCGGTCATGCCCATCGCTTCTGCCGCCTGAGGCGCTTTATTTGAGTCTCGCCATAAAATAGAAGCGCAACCTTCAGGAGAAATAACAGAATACGTCGAATATTGAAGCATATTGACGAAATCACCCACACCGATGGCCAAAGCGCCACCTGACCCCCCCTCTCCCACGACATTCACAATCACAGGCACCTTCAAACCAGACATCTCTTTTAAATTCCGAGCAATGGCTTCTGATTGACCACGCTCTTCAGCTTCAATGCCAGGATAGGCCCCTGCTGTATCGATAAAGGTGATGATAGGCATATTAAAACGCTCTGCCATTTTCATGAGACGCAAGGCTTTACGGTATCCTTCAGGCTTTGGCATACCAAAATTTCGCACCACCTTTTCACGGGTTTTGCGGCCTTTTTGATGACCGATGATCATCACAGGACGTCCATCCAAACGGGCCATTCCACCCACGATGGCTTTGTCATCGGCATAAGCTCTGTCACCGGCCAATTCGACGAATTCAGTAAAAATGAGTTCAGCATAATCTAAGGTATAAGGTCTGCGTGGATGTCGAGCCAATTGCGCCACTTGCCATGCCCCTAGATCGCTAAAGATTTTCCTCGTCAATTCAGCGCTTTTGCTCTCCAATTGCTCTATTTCTTTATCAAGATTGACAGACTCCGCGCTGTTACCACGTTTAGTGACAACCCTCAGGGCTTCAATTTTGGCTTCAAGTTCCGCAATTGGCTGTTCAAATTCAAGAAAATTAAGACTCATAGAAGAAGAATCCTGTTTAAGTTGTTAAATGCCTCTTATAAAAAAAAGGAGGCAAGAATGTCAATCAAATTCCAACTCGACTTGTTTTTCGCCAAGAAGGGCTTTTAAATCGTCGATTAATTTATCATCTGGTGTCACTCGCCATTGCGTCCCTAAAACCAATTTTCCTCTCGCGTCATCACGCTGATAATAAAGATTAATCGGAACGGTGCCGGCTTGATATGGCTCTAGAATTTCAGTGAATCGCTCGAAAAATTTGTCATTAATTTGCCTGTCTATCACAGAGATAGCAAGACCACGTAGGTATTTTTCACGAACTTGAGATATATCAAGCACTTCTCTTGCTGTCATTTTAAGGCCCCCATTAAACTCATCAAGGCTGACTTGTCCTGAAACCACTAAAATGCGATCTTTTTGAATGAAATCCAGATATTTATCCAAAACATCTGAAAACAACATCACTTCCATGCGACCAGAGCGATCATCTAACGTCAAAATGCCAATGCGAGAGCCACGTTTTGTCGTCATGACGCGCACCGCAATCACAAGACCTGCCACTGTAGAAACCACGTCTCGTTTCGTTTGATGCGCATCTTCTAAACGCCAAGTCGTGTAACGTTTGAGCTCTTTGATGTAACGATTAATAGGGTGACCGGTCAAATACAGCCCCAAGGTTTCACGTTCACCGTCTAACCATGTTTTTTCAGGCCAAGGAGGCACCTGTGTATATTTAAACTCAACGTCTTCAGGAGCTTGCGTTAATACTCCAAACATATCACCCTGACCAAATGCTTCAGCTTGATGATGTTGAGTGGCTGATTTTAATGCATCTTCTAAAGACGCCATCAAGGCGGCGCGATGAGGCCCTAATCGGTCTAACGCCCCTGATTGGATCAGTTTTTCCATGACGCGTTTATTGACTTTTTTCGTATCAATACGAGAACAAAAATCAAATAAATCACGAAAAACACCGCCGTCTTCACGGGCTTTGATGATGCATTCTATGGGCGCTTCCCCAACGCCTTTAATCGCCCCAATACCATAAACTATTTCATTGTTTTCATTAACATTAAAACGATATAGCCCGGCATTAACATCCGGTGGCAACAAGGTTTTTTTCATGCGCCGACATTCTTCGACCAAACCCACAATTTTATCCGTGTTGTCCATGTCCGCCGTCATCACAGCGGCCATAAATTCAGCCGGAAAATGCGTCTTAAGCCAAAGGGTCTGATAAGAGAGCAAGGCGTACGCCGCGGAGTGCGATTTGTTAAAACCATACCCTGCGAATTTTTCTACAAGGTCAAATATCTTCATGGCAAGTTCGGCATCGACGCCATTCTTGACTGCACCGCTTTCAAAGGTCTCACGCTGCTTTGCCATTTCTTCGGCGTTTTTCTTGCCCATTGCACGTCGTAACATATCGGCGCCGCCCAAGGAATACCCTGCGAGCACTTGCGCGATTTGCATGACTTGTTCTTGATATAAAATAATGCCGTAAGTCGGCTCTAAAATTTCTTTTAAAGAGGCATGCTGCCATTTTTCGTCAGGATAAGAAACCTCTTCACGCCCGCGTTTACGCTCAATGAAATTATCCACCATCCCTGATTGCAATGGACCGGGTCGGAACAAAGCCACTAACGCTATCATGTCTTCAAAGCAATCAGGTTGTAAGCGTTTTACAAGATCTTTCATCCCTCGGGACTCAAGCTGGAAAACCGCGGTGGTTTCTGAGTTTTGCAAAATACGAAAAGACGCCGCGTCATTCATCGGGATCGAATCAATCTGAACAGGCGGCTTCCCTTCGGCTTTTAAACGAGGATTGATCATCGACAAAGCCCAATCAATGATGGTCAGTGTGCGTAAACCCAAAAAGTCAAACTTAACCAGACCCGCCGTTTCAACGTCATTTTTATCAAATTGCGTAACAGGAAAATGGCCTTCACTGTCGCAATATATTGGCGAAAAATCGGTGATGGTTGTGGGTGAAATCACCACACCCCCGGCATGCTTCCCTGCATTTCGGGTACAGCCTTCCAAAATACGACAGGTATCAATTAACTCTCGAACGTCATCATCGGCTTTGTATATTTCGCCTAATTGAGGCTCAACGTCAAACGCTTTTGCCAAGGTCATCCCGGGTTCAAGGGGGACCATTTTTGAGATGCGATCAACAAAACCATAAGGATGACCGAGCACACGTCCCACATCACGTATCACCGCTTTTGCAGCCATCGTTCCAAAGGTAATGATTTGTGACACCGCATCACGCCCATACATTTGGGCGACGTGATCAATCACTTGATCTCGTTTATCCATGCAAAAATCGATGTCAAAATCCGGCATGGAAACACGTTCTGGATTTAAAAAACGTTCAAACAAAAGATCAAATTCAAGGGGGTCAAGATCCGTGATGCTTAATACATAGGCGACCAAGGACCCCGCACCCGAACCTCGTCCCGGACCCACAGGGATCCCATTGTCCTTTGACCACTGAATAAATTCCATCACAATGAGAAAATACCCAGGAAATCCCATTTGGTTGATAACTTGAAGCTCAACGTCTAAGCGAACATCGTATTCTGGGCGGCGTGCATTGCGCGTTTCTGCGTCGGGAAACAAGAAATGAAGGCGTTTCTCTAGGCCTTCTTTTGATTTTTTAATAAGAAAATCACCAATTTCCATTCCTTCTGTCGGGAAATTAGGTAAGAAATATTTTCCAAGGCAGACCGTTACGTTACAGCGTTTTGCAATTTCTACTGTATTTTCAATTGCTTCAGGAATGTCTTCAAACAAAGCGCACATTTCGTCTTCTGTTCGAAGATATTGTTCTGGGCTGTAATTTTTCGGGCGACGCGGATCCACAAGTGTGAAACCATCATGAATGGCCACGCGAATTTCATGGGGGTCAAACAAATCAGACGATAAAAAACACACCTCATTTGTGGCTACCACAGGAAAGTCATTTTTTGATGCAAACTCAAGTGCAAAATGAAGGTAAACTTCCTCATCAGGCCTTGAAGTACGGGTTAATTCGATGTAGTAAGCATCTGGAAAATGGGTTTTGTAAAAAGAAGCGCATTCATCAGCAAGGGCGGTATTTCCTTTCAGCAAAGCCTGACCCAAATCCCCTTTTCGGCCACCCGACAAAAGGATGAGTCCTTCTTTTAGCTCAATTAACCACTCTTGATCGATGACAGGTTGGTGCTGGATATGCCCACGAAGATACGCTTTTGATATCAATAAAGTAAGGTTTTTATATCCCACATTGTTTGCAGCAAGCACCGTCAGCTGACACAACTCATCTCCAAATGCATTTAACTGCATTTTAAAATCAGCCCCAATGATAGGTTTAACACCCTGACTTTGCGCCGCATTGTAAAACTTCACCAATCCACACAAATTGGTAAAATCAGTCAATGCCATCGCTGGCATATTTTGATCTGCGACTTGTTTAACGATGGCTTTCACTTTTCCAAGTCCATCAACCATGGAATAGTCACTGTGAACGCGAAGATGAATAAAACGAGGCTCAGACATAGTGCTCTTACGTTACTAAAAAGAGAAAAAAGGCAAAGAATACGCATGCATTCGGTGTATAGCCGTCACCTTGAAAATGCAGGGATGTTGGGCTGGTTCAAAAACCAAACACAGCATGTATCTATGCTCTGGAGGTTTTCATCCTTGCCGCCTAGCAGCGTCTTCAAATATCTTGGGTATAAAAATAGAGGGCATTATACGATGCCTAGCGCTTTTTTAACGGGTTTAAAACTTTTTCGATACTCTGGGGTAACACCGTGTTTTTCTATGGCATCAAGGTGGGCTTTCGTCGGATAAGCTTTGTGTTTTGCAAAACCGTATTGCGGGTATTTTTCGTCTAAAAGCAACATCTCTCGATCTCGAACTACTTTAGCCAAAATAGACGCAGCGCTGATTTGAGGAACCCGTAAATCGCCTTTTACGACCGCTTCACTGGGAATAGAAAGCCCTTTAGGAATTCGGTTTCCATCAATCAATACAAAATCAGGTCTAATGGAAAGACCCGCAACCGCGCGCTCCATCGCCAACATAGTGGCATGAAGAATATTAAGCGTGTCTATTTCTTCAGGCGTTGCGCGCCCTAAAGACCAACTCAAGGCTTTTGCTTTAATTTCTTCAAACAAAACCTCTCGTCTTTTTTCACTTAATTTTTTTGAGTCGGTTAAACCTTCTATGGGATTTTGAGGATCTAAGATCACCGCCGCCGTAACGACATCTCCCGCTAAGGGACCACGCCCAACTTCATCAACCCCCGCGATAAGGTGTGCTATAGGATAAACAAAGGGTTCAAATTTCATGGCTTATCGCCCTATTAATGTCAACACTGCATTGGCTGCGGATTGATCCGCATTACAGCGAATGGTTTCATGTAAGAGGCGAAATTCCTGCATTAACGCTTCGTTTTCACCTTCTAAAAGAGAGGAGATATCTTCAACCAAGGCCTCAGAACGACACGCATCTTGAAGGTATTCTGGCACCAATTGACGTCCTGCCAAAATATTGGGTAAAGACACAAATTTTGTTTTTAGCATCCATTTAGCAAGCAAGGCGGTGATCGCATTGACCTTGTATCCAACCACCATCGGCCGTTTAATGAGCATGCATTCTAAAGCCACAGTGCCCGAGGCTAAAAGCACCACATCTGACGCGCTGATCACGTTTCGGGCAGTATCATCCACCAAAATAAAATCAAGTGAGGGAGCCGTTTCTTTCCAGGCCAACTCAAATTGAGCACGGCGCTTGTCATTCACAAGGGCCACAACAAATTGCAGGTCAGGATAGGTGTCTTTTAACTTTTTGCAGGTTTCAATGAAGACAGGTGCAAGTAAACGCACCTCTGCGCTTCGACTTCCGGGCAAGACCGCAAGATAACGCCCTTTTTGATCAATCCCTAATAAGGCACGCGCGTGTTCTTTTTCATTGTCCATAGGAATGTCATCGGCCAAAGTGTGACCCACAAACGTGCATGGCACTTTAAAATCGTCATAAAAGGCTTTTTCAAAGGGCAATAAAGCTAAAACGAGATCGGTCGCCTGGGCAATTTTAAAGATGCGTTTTTGACGCCAAGCCCACACGCTCGGACTCACATATTGAACGGTTTTAAAGCCATGTTCTTTGAGGGTTTTTTCGAGTCGAAGATTAAAATCAGGGGCATCAATTCCCACAAAGACATCCACCGGATTATCAATAAAAGCGGCGACCAGATCCCGCTTGATTTTGAACAAACGAGGCAGGCGTTCTAAAACTTCAACAATGCCCATGACAGCCAGCTCTTCAAGACAAAAAAGGCTTTCACACTGCAAGGCGTTCATTTTTGGCCCACCAATCCCGACAAATTGCGCATCAGGATAACGCATTCTCACCGCAGAGATAAAACCCGCCCCTAAAATATCACCGGAAAGTTCTCCGGCAACAATACCGATTCTGAGGGGCTTGTTTTTGATCGACGTTTTGACTAATGAGAAAGACATTAGCGGATGAGGCCGCGTGTTGAAACGGCAAAAAAATCAACAAAAACCTTTAAGATTGGCGCTAATTTTGCCATTTCTGCAATTTTTACTTTGGCCTCTTCTAACGCCAAACCTGAACGATACAAAACACGATAGGCCGAGCGAATCGCTTTAATCTCTTCTTTTTCAAAACCTCGACGTTTCAAGCCTTCGAGGTTCACGCCAAAAGGAATGCAGTGGTTCCCTTGCCCAATCACATATGGCGGAACATCTTGCACAACAATCGAGCCTCCGCCTAACATGGCATGGATGCCAATGGTGCAAAATTGATGAATGGCCGTCATTCCACCAACAATCACGTGATCATCTAAAAGCACATGCCCTGCTAAAGTGGCATTGTTTGCCAAAATACAGTGGTTGCCAACTACACAATCATGTGCAACATGGGCGTTAACCATGAATAAATTATCATTTCCCACACGCGTTATACCACAATCTTGTACCGTACCACGGTGCATGGTGACACTTTCACGAATGATATTGCGGTCGCCAACGTGCAATTTTGTCGGCTCCCCCGCATATTTCAGATCCTGACAATCTTCTCCAATGCTTGCAAATTGAAATATCTTATTTTCTTTTCCAATTTTTGTCGGGCCGTTGATTACAACATGTGTTTTCACTTCCGTATCATCGCCGATTTCCACGCCAGTTCCGATAAAAGAAAAAGCGCCAATTTTTACATTGGCGCCTAAAATCACCCCTTTCTCAACAATGGCCGTTGGATGAATTTGAGCTGATCCATGAATCACTATTAGTACTCTCTTCTCGCACATTTAAGTTCAGCAGAGCAAACAGTCTTGCCGTCCACTTTTGCAACGCCTCGAAATGCAGCAATACCTTGGCGTGCAACAATATTATCTTTTTTATCTCTCAAAAATTCCACTTCCAACACCAATTGATCTCCCGGGATCACAGGGGCGCGGAATTTTGCTTTATCAATGCTTGCAAAATAATAGAGTTCATTGTCATTGGGCAGTCCAAATGTTTTGAATGCCAATAAACCGGTAGCTTGAGCCATCGCTTCTAAAATAAGCACGCCAGGAAAGACGGGAAGCTGTGGAAAATGGCCTAAAAATTGAGGTTCATTGATCGAGACATTTTTAATTGCATGAAGAAAATGACCCGCTTCAAAATCGGTAACACGATCGAGCAACAAAAAAGGATAACGATGGGGAAGTAATTCTTTAATCTCGTGTATTTTCAAGACGTTTTTTTCGCGACTCAAAATATTATTCCTGTGTGAAAGCACATTATTTGCCGTTAAGAACGAAAACAGCCCACAATGGAGGAAAAATAAACAACAAGGGTTGCTTATCTGCCATCAAAGCAGGCTATAACAGACAGTTTACCTAGGTTCTAGATTGTCTTTTTTTCAACAACTTTCAATCTTTTATGGAAGTCATCAATCTTCATTACTCTTGCTGTCATTTTTCGCCACTCACGGTTCGCCTGAACAGGGATCCCCGATGAGTAAACGCCAGGCTCAGTGATAGAACGCATCACCATTCCCATCCCAGTAACCGTCACACCATCTGTGATTTCAATATGACCATTAATGACACAAGCGCCCGCAATTGTGCAATGAGATCCGAGTTTCAAACTACCACCCAGGGCACTGGCTGCCGCAATCGCCGAATTTTCGCCGATCGTGACATTATGCCCCACTTGGCATTGATTGTCGATAATGACCCCATCGGCAATCACCGTATCCTCTAAGGCACCGCGATCAATTGTGGTATTCGCCCCAATTTCTACACGGTTTCCAATCACAACACGCCCGAGCTGTGGAATTTTAATCCAACGGCCCTTGTCATTGGCATAACCAAAGCCATCTCCACCAATCACGGCACCCGACTGTATCAAACAAGCTTCACCAATTTGAACATTGTGGTAAACCGTAACATTCGCCCAAAGGGCCGTACCAGAAGCAATGGACGTGTTTTTCCCAATAACAGATCCAGCCCCGATTTGCACATGATCTCCGAGAACAACCCCCTCTTCGATAACGGCATTGTGGCCCACACTCACACCAAGCCCCAAGGTTGCGGTAGGTGATATATAGGCCGTCGACGCGATGTCCGTTGCGCAATCGGGTGTTGTATCAAAAAATTGTGCAGTCAGTGCATAACCAAGATAAGGATTCGACATCACGAGCATATTGGTTTTGCAATACGGAACATCTGCTTCTTTAAGCAAAACAACGCTTGCTTGACAAGAAGAAAGATATTTTCGGTATTGAGTGCTTGATAGAAAGGTGATTTGCCCTTCTTTGGCTTTGTCTAAACCGGCAAGAGAATGCACGGCAACACTGCCATCACCAAGCAACTGAGCACCAATTTTTTTTGCTAATTCAGCAAGAGTAATCGACCGCATTTTTAATCCTATTTAACCGCTTTTAAAACTTTGTCAGATAAATCATCGGCTGGATTTGAAAACAATACGGCTTGTTTATCTAAAATGACGTCGTAGCCGTCTTTCTTCGCCACTTGATTCACTGCATCTTGAAGGCTTTTAACCAACTTTTGTTGTTCTTCTGTACTGCGTTTACGCTCATCTTCTTTTAAATTTGTGACTTTTAATTTCAAGTCTGAATCCCACGCTTTCAAATCACGTTGAAGTTTAGTGCGATCTGTATCAGACATCATTTCGCCATCACGCTTGAGCTTCTCTAAGGCTTTTTTCATTTTTTCTTCAACGGCTTGAAGAGCTGCAATTCTGTCCTTAAACTCATTACGAAGTTTTTCAGTGACATTATTCTTTTTAGCCATTTGTGACAATACAGTGCCTGTCGCCACAAAACCTATTTTTTGAGCCGCTTCCGTCGCTGTTGCAAACAAAGAAGTGGTTAGAATAACAAGGCCTAAACCTGAAGCTTTAATAAATGGTTTCAATGTCTTCTCCTAGTTTAAAAGTCAGAATGTACGACCGATGGTAAAAGAGAAAAACTCTTCATCATCGCCTTCATATTTCTTGATTGGCTTGGCCAACGAAAAGACCAAGGGTCCCATCGGTGAACGCCATTGAATGGCAGCACCATATGAAGCACGGTAGTTCGTTGGATCGCTGTAATCGTAAATGAACTCTTGCCCACTAATAACACGAGAGCCGCCTAAATCGTATTCGGTATCCCAAACGGATGCCATATCGATAAAAACACTGGTTCGCAATGAATGCAAAAAACTTTTAGACACAAAAGGAGTAGGAAAAATAAATTCCATACTCGCCAATGCTGTCGCATTCCCCCCAACCGCATCATCACTTCCGATCAAGGCTGGATTGTTTCCTGCACCTTGGTCATATATCGCTTTTGGACCCGCAGTATTCGAACGGAAGCCACGCAAGGTCGAAAACCCCCCGGCGTAAAAGTTTTCATAAAACGGCAATAAATAATCATTTTTGCCGGTGTTTCCATAACCATTCCCATAGCCTAATCGTCCACGAAATAATAAACTAAAATCATGAGATTCAGTTAAGGGAACGTACTGTCTTAAATCATATTGCGCTTTAAAATACTGTGTATCTGAACCCGGCACGGTCATCATAAAAGAGGCGCGCTGGTAATTCCCTGCAGTAGGGAAAAATCCACGGTTTAAATTATTGCGTGTCCAACTGATTGACCAATCAAAATCACTGACTTTTAGTCCGCCATTGTCCGTGACATTGTCTTCCATCGAGGTTAAAAACTTCTCTATTTGGTAATACCCACCTAGATTTTCAATTTCACGGTGCGTATACCCTAGTGCGAAATCAAAGTAATTTATCTCATTGAATGGAAAACCCCAAGTCAGTGAGGTACCGTAACTTCTGTCGGTATAGTCAACAATATTCGCATCTGAGGCTTCAAATTCATTGAAGAAAATTTTCCCCCCAAGGCTTATCCCGTCCAAGGTAAAATAAGGATCACGATAATCTAACGTCAGATTCTTTTGATAATCGTTGACCATCGCATTCACACCAAAACGGTTTCCTGTTCCTGCAAAGTTATCTTGCTGAAGGCCCGCTTGAAAACTGATCCCAGATTCCGTTCCGTAACCCACACCAAAGTTAACGCTGCCTGAATTGGTTTCTTTTACCACATATTCTACATCAACTTGATCGTCAGAATTCGGCACCGGTGAGGTTCGAATATTCACGGTTTCGAAAAAGCCCAAACGGTTTAAACGATCTTTGGCCGTGTCCACCAATTTCACATTGAGCCAAGCCCCTTCCATTTGGCGCATTTCTCGACGCAAAACTTCGTCTTTGGTTATTTGATTACCTGAAAACTTGATTTTACGGACATAAACGCGTTTTCCAGTTTCAACATTAAAAGTGAGTGCAACCGTTTTTTTATCGTCATTGAATTCTGGGAAGGCTTGCACTTTTGGATAGGCATAACCTTGTTCACCCAATTCACGTTTAATGCGTTCTTCTAAAGCCGTAATTTTATCGCCGTTATACACGTCGCCTGTTTTAATATTTAACAAGGTCGCATAATGCGAAGCTTCATTGTTGCCTCTAAAATGAACATCTGAAATCGAATAAGGTTCACCTTCATCGATATTTAACGTGATGTAAACCCCTTTTTTATCAGGAGAAATAGAAACTTGGGTAGACTGAATATTAAATTTCAAAAAACCCTTATTAAGATAAAAGCTTTTTAAATTTTCAAGATCGCCCGCTAAAGCTTGTTTTTGGTATTTTTCGTTAGCCAAAAAATTCCACCAAGGAACATCCGCGCGCAATTTAAAGTGAGATTTAAGCTCTTCATCAGTAAAGCGTTCATTCCCAATAAAATTAATTTGATCAATGCTCGCTGAAACGCCTTCAGTAAAGACAAACTTCACATCCGAGCGGTTTCTTGGCAAAGGGGTGATCACTGTGTCTACAAGGGCATTGTATTTACCCACACTGTAATAAAAATCTTCCAAGCCTTTTTCAATGTTTGACAAAGACGTCCGATCCAAAGCTTCACCTACGCGCAGTCCAGAAGCGGTTAAGTTTTCAGACAATAATTCTTTTTCAATCGCTTTATTTCCAGAAAATGAAATGCTTGCTATCGTCGGACGCTCCATAACCCGAACGAGCAGCACGTCACCATCTCGAAATACGCGAACATTTTCAAAGTTGCCTGTCGCAAAGAGCGATTTGATGATTTCGGCAATCTCTTTTTCATTTATCGTATCACCCACGCGCACAGGCATCGCAAGCAACGCAGCACCGACACTTACGCGCTGCAACCCCTCAAAAAGAATATCATCGATAGCAAACTGTTCCGCTGCCACAGATTTTGAAAAAAGAAGAGAGGCCAGTAATAGTTTCTTCATCGACATTGTTTGCTCTGACTTTTCCTAGCTAGATATTGACAATTACAACCGTGCAAAATCGTTAAATAATGCAACGGCCATCAGCGCCACGATAATGGCTGAGCCGACTCTGTATCCTATTTCTTGTATTCGTTCAGAAACAGGGCGGCGAGTCAGGGCCTCAATACCAAAAAATAACAAATGTCCACCGTCTAAAACAGGCAAAGGAAAAAGGTTCATAATGCCCAGATTCACACTGATCAATGCCAGAAAACCGAGGAAATATACAAAACCATAATCTGCGGTCATCCCCGCACCTTTCGCTATAGAGATGGGGCCACTTAGGTTTTTAACAGCAACATCGCCCGTAAACAACTTTTTTATCATTTCTACAGTAAGAACAACCATATGCCAAGTTTTATCCATTGCGGCAGGAATGGCGGTAATCGGATTGTACTGCAGGGTATAGCGATAAGAATCGGGCCAAGGCTCCATTACAGGGGCGATGCCAGCATAACCGACCTCAATTTGCCCCTCTTTTTTCGCATCAGGAAGCAAAGAAAGAGTCTCTGTTGTTCCATTTCTTAAGACTGAAATTTTCAATAGCATTTTAGGATGTGTTCGAATGAAATCAACCACGGATTTCCAATTTTCAATCGACTCACCGTTTATCTGAATAATTTGATCTCCTTTCATTAGTCCAGATTCCTGGGCTGCACTTCCTTCCATGACTTCGTTCACAACCGTTGTCACCGCGGGGGTGTAAGGCACTATTCCCAGAGTATTCAGTGCAGATTGAGACTCAGGATCAAAAGACCAAGACGCCAAATCCAATTTTTTATCCAAGGTAAAGGCGGCGTTGGCCTCTGGTTTAACAGATAAGCGCATTTCATCGTCACCCATATGGGCAATAAACTGCAAGTTGACAGATTGCCAATCAGAGGTTTTGATGCCGGATACGCCAACAAGTTCCATTCCTTTTTCAAGTCCCGCCTTCGCTGCAATGGATTGAGGGATAACCTCACCAATAACGGGCTTTAGCGCGGGAACCCCGATGATCATCACAAGCCAATATACAAAAAAAGCAAACAAGAAATTAGCAAATGGTCCTGCGGCAACAATGGCACTTCGTTGCCAAAGTGGACGGTTATTAAATGCCCTGTCTTTCATGTCTTCAGGGACATCATCCACACGTTCATCCAGCATTTTGACGTACCCGCCAAGCGGGATCATCGCCAAAGTGTATTCCGTCCCATCTTTACCCACACGCTTCCAAAGCGCTTTACCAAACCCGATGGAAAAACGTTCGACTTTTACACCACAACGCCTCGCAACCCAAAAGTGTCCATATTCATGAATGGCGACCAAAATACCAAGAGAAAGAATAAAAAACACAAAATTCCATAAAATACCACTCATGGTGCTAACCTCACTACCCAATTGTTTGCCAGGATCCTTGCTTTAAAATCAAATTCTAACGCACCTTCAATACACGTAAGAGCGCCAAAAGAAGCCTCTTGCAAAACCGATTCGGTAATTTGTGCAATCTGCATAAAACCAATTCTTCCGGTCAAAAATGCATCTGCTGCCACTTCATTCGCTGCATTTAAAATCGTCGTGGCCGCTTGTCCCGCAGCGCACGCATCGATGGCCAATTTCAAGCAAGGATATCGTTTAAAATCGGGTTTCATAAAGGTGAGTTCCGAAATTTCGCTAAAATTTAGAGGCTTAATACCTGCATCAATGCGCTTAGGATAGGCTAAGGCATGGGCTATTGGTGTACACATATCTGGACGACCCATTTGCGCAAGCAAGGATCCATCTCTATATTGCACCATCGAATGCACAATAGATTGAGGATGAATAATAACATCGAGCTCTGAAGGCGCCGCATTAAAAAGCCACTTCGCTTCGATGTATTCTAATCCTTTGTTCATCATGGTCGCAGAATCCAGCGAGATTTTAGGTCCCATTGACCAATTAGGATGTGAAATCGCCTCAGATGGCGTGACATTATATAAAGCTGACAATTCAGTAAAACGGAATGGACCGCCAGATCCGGTTAACAGTATAGAGCTGACACCCTGCTCTTCAAGAGAACAACGTCCAAGAGAAGATTGAACACAGGGAGGCAAACATTGAAAAATCGCATTGTGTTCGCTGTCGACAGGAATCAGCTCGGCGCCATGTTCATGCACCGCGTTCATGAAAAACGCACCCGACATGACCAAGGCTTCTTTATTTGCCAATAAAACACGCTTTCCCGCTTTGACGGCCGCCATTGTAGGAAGCAGACCCGCCGCTCCCACAATCGCCGCCATCACACAATCTACATCAGGGTGCGACGCCAATACAGAAAGCCCTTCAATACCCGCAAGCACTTGTGTTTTAGAGCCTTCCGCTTTCAATGCTAAATGTAATGTCTTGGCTGCCGCTTCATTGTTCATCGCAACAAAGCGAGGTTTCCACTTTAAGGATAAAGAGAGCATTTTGTCTACATTGGTGTCCGCTGCTAATCCAAACACCCGATAAGCGTCTATATTTTTTTCGACAACAGCCAATGTGCTCGTCCCAATTGAACCCGTAGCACCAAGAATCGTTAAATTACGCATTGAAAGCTCTAATCATTATGAATAACAAAAAAGGCCACTTTCAAAAAAGCAGCCGTCAAAATCATTATACAAACATAAAATACAAGACAGAGAAAACAGGAAATGCAGCCGTTAAACTGTCAATTCTGTCTAAAACCCCCCCGTGCCCTGGCAAAATACTTCCACTGTCTTTCACGCCCGCCACCCGCTTAAACATGCTCTCAACCAAATCGCCCAACACAGAGGCGAAAGAGGTGATCAAGGCAATCAAAGGCAGCATAAACACAGACGAAAAATGGACTGAGAAAAAGAAAGCCGCAACGAATGAGACACCCACAGAAGAGAATAAGCCGCCAATTAAACCTTCTACGGTTTTATTTGGGCTCACAAAGGGGGCCATTTTGCGTTTTCCAAAACGTTTGCCTACAAAATAAGCTCCCGTGTCCGCCGCCCAAACTAAAAGGCAAACCAAGAGCACCAATTTCGCCCCCATAAAAGGTTCAGCATCGTAGTTATAAGCACGAAGAAAGATCACACTCCACAAAAACGGAAGTAAGGTAAAAACACTGAAAACTTGCTGAAGTAAAGGGCTGTTTTTCCACCATTCGGTTCCTTTGGGAAATTTCACAAGCATAAAGAAAACCCCCACCCACCAAAGTGCCCCCATCAGAACAATAGCGCTACCCCAAGAAACAGGGCCTTCGAAACCATGTTGAACGAGAGGAAAAATCAGTAAAGAGCCAATCAATATGCACGCAGGAGCAATCATATTAAAAACACGAAAAGGCGTAGATACAAATTTTCGCCATTCCCAGTGCCCCAATAAAGCAATGAGCATCACTGAAAAAACAAATAGAGGTAGGGGTAAAAAGAATGTCCCTGCGACAGCCAGAGGCGCTAATACTGATGCCGTTAATACGCGTTGTTTTAGCAAAAGATACCTTCTATTTTATCTCTAACATGGACCCAGTATTTTCCTTCGCATCACCAAAACGGCGTTCACGACGAATAAACCATTCCACGGCCTTACGCAGGCTATCTTCATCAAAATCCGGCCAAAATTGGTCAGTAAAATACAACTCTGCGTACGCAGCCTGCCATAGCATAAAGTTGCTAATACGACACTCACCACTGGTACGGATCATCAAATCAACATCCGGCAAGTTGGCTGTCAGTAAATTATCAGAAATATCCATCTCAGTGATTTCATCGGCCCGCTTTTCACCACTTTCGATTTGTCTTGCTATTTTTTGAACGGCTTGGAAAATGTCCCATTGTCCGCCGTAATTGGCCGCAATGTTTAAAATCAAACCCGTATTGTTTTCTGTCAACAACTGCGCTGCTGAGATTTTCTCCTGTAACGTCGAACTGAAGCGAGTCAGATCACCCATCACATTAAACTTCACACCGTTTTTATGAAGGCGTTTCACTTCACGCCCTAAAACAGAAACAAACAGTTCCATTAAAAGAGAGACTTCCTTTTCTGGTCGACGCCAATTTTCACTGCTAAATGCAAATAACGTTAAAACTTGAACTCCCATTCGCGCAGCGCCTAACACCGTCTTTCGAAGTGCGTCAACCCCCGCTTTATGTCCAAATATTCGTGCTTTTCCACGCTCTTTAGCCCAGCGACCATTACCATCCATGATTAACGCTATGTGTTTTGGTAAAAGCCTCGGCTCTATTGTGAGATGGGAAGATTGAGCGTTCATCCTTTCTCCTTCACAAATAAAAAGCGCTGTACTGTCAGCACAGCGCTTAGTCAACAGAAATTGAGTTATACCCGTCGCCTTTGAAAAAGCTTAGGTGTTGGGTATGTAGGAGGAATTAAACTTCCATCAACTCTTTTTCTTTTGCTTCAAGAATCAGATCGATATCTTTTACAGCAACATCGGTTAATTTTTGAATATCTTCTTGACCGCGGCGCTCATCATCTTCCGAAATGCTTTTGTCTTTAAGCAAGATTTTGAGATCACTGTTCGCATCACGTCGAATATTTCGTACTGCAACACGCCCTTGCTCTGCTTCTGCGCGAACAATCTTAACAAGATCGCGACGACGCTCTTCCGTTAAAGCAGGTAACGGAACACGAATAACAGTACCCGCAGACATAGGGTTTAAACCTAAATCTGAACTTAAAATTGCTTTTTCAACTGCTTTTGTTACAGAGCGATCAAAAACAGTGATCGCCAGAGTTCTAGCATCTTCAGCAATGATTGAAGCAAGCTGCTTGAGCGGTGTTGATGCACCATAATAGTCAACTGACAGCCCATCGAGTAACGCAGGATGCGCGCGACCCGTACGAATTTTTGACAGCTGGCTCTTCAGGGCTTCAACGCTTTTTTTCATGCGTTCTTTCGAATCGGCGTTAATTTCATTGATCACGAGAATGTCCTTGGAGATGTTTTTAAACGACTCGATTATGCCATAAATTCGGTTAACCGTTATTAATTAGTGTGCCTTCTTCTTCACCCATCACAACTCTTCGAAGCGCGCCGGGTTTATTCATATTAAAAACACGAATCGGCATTTCATGATCCCGAGCGAGAGTAAAGGCGGCCAAGTCCATTACTTTTAATTCTTTTTCAAGAACATTGTCATAGGTTAAATGTTTATAAAGTGTCGATTCTGGATTTTTTTCAGGATCATCTGTATAAACACCGTCTACTTTTGTTGCCTTAATTACAATGTTTGCTTCAATTTCAATTCCACGTAAACAGGCTGCAGAATCGGTAGTAAAAAAAGGATTTCCCGTGCCCGCAGAGAAAATCACCACGCGACCATTGCGCAATTCGCGAATAGCCTCTGACCAATTATAATTGTCACATACCCCATTAAGAGGTATGGCAGACATCACTTTTGCATTCACATAAGCACGATGTAAAGCATCACGCATGGCCAAACCATTCATGACTGTCGCCAACATACCCATATGATCCCCAACAACACGGTTCATACCTGCAGCAGCAAGGCCCGCTCCACGAAAAATGTTTCCACCACCAATAACCAAACCCACCTGGACACCGAGTTCAACCAATTCTTTGATCTCTTGTGCCATACGATCAAGAACAGCCGGATCAATCCCAAAGCCTTCTTTTCCTTGTAGCGCTTCACCGCTCAATTTAAGCAAAATGCGTTGATAAGCGGGTTTTGGATTTGTTGTCATTTTCACTACCTTTAGAGAGTTACTTCTGGGGATACAATTGTAAAAAGACCGCAATGGGCTGCGGTCTTTTGGATTCTTTTATTTTAAAGGAATTAACCTTTCTGTACCGCAGCCACTTCTTCTGCAAAACTCTTTTCTTGCGCTTTTTCGATGCCTTCACCCACTTCCATACGAATGAAAGTAGAAACCGTCGCGCCTTTTTCTTTCAGAATGTCACCCACAGATTTTTTAGGATCCATCACAAATGGTTGACCCGTAAGAGACACTTCACCCGTGAATTTTTTCATACGACCAACAACCATTTTCTCGGCAATTTCAGCAGGCTTGCCTTCGTTCATCGCAATTTCAATTTGGATTTTTTGCTCTTTGGCAACCACCTCTGCTGGCACATCTTCTGGGTTAACATACTCAGGCTTAGATGCAGCAACGTGCATTGCGATATGTTTTAGTATTTCAGCATCGCCCGTTCCTGCAACAACAACACCGATACGTTCACCGTGACGGTACGTTGCCAAAGCTTGCCCTTCAACATAGGCCACGCGACGAATAGAAATGTTTTCACCCATTTTGGTCACAAGTGCAATACGTGCATCTTCAAATTGGGCTTGTAAATCGTCGATAGACAATTTTGAAGCGAGTGCCACATCTGCAACTTCATTTGCAAATGAAACGAAGTTGGTGTCTTTTGCAACGAAATCGGTTTGACAATTTACTTCAAGTAAAACCGCAACACCGTTGGCTTCTTTAATGATGATGCTGCCATCAGCTGCAATGTTGCCTGCCTTTTTAGCGGCTTTCGCAGCGCCACTTTTACGCATGTTTTCAATTGCAAGCTCGATGTCGCCATCGGTTTCAACAAGGGCTTTTTTGCATTCCATCATGCCTGCAGCAGTACGCTCACGTAACTCTTTTACCATGGCCGCGGTAATTGACATTATTAAATCCTCAATTTCAAAATTAATTTATTTGGACAAAAAATAGGGGCCAACAAGGGGCCCCTAATCACCAACTTAGGACCAGAGCATTCGCGCTGGAGGCTAAGAATTCGCTTAACGAGTAAGGGTCTTACTCTGCAACTTCAACCAATTCGTCTTCAGCTTGTGTAACGATGTCTTGGTTACGGCCTTCTTTGTAGGCTTGAGCGGCTGCGTTCACATAAAGTTGAACGGCACGAATCGCATCATCATTACCTGGAATAACAAAATCCACACCGTCTGGATCTGAATTCGTATCCACGATAGCGTAAACTGGAATACCCAGATTATTGGCTTCTTTTACTGCAATGTGCTCATGATCAGCATCAACGACAAACAAAGCATCAGGCAAACCACCCATATTTTTAATACCACCAAGAGACTTCTCAAGCTTTTCCATCTCACGGGTGCGCATTAGCGCTTCTTTTTTGGTTAATTTGTCAAATGTGCCATCTGTAGACTGAGCTTCTAATTCTTTTAGACGCTTGATAGACTGACGAACTGTTTTCCAGTTGGTCAACATACCACCTAACCAGCGTTGGTTTACATAAAATTGATCACAGCTTTGAGCGGCTGATTTAACAGCATCACTTGCAGCACGCTTTGTTCCAACGAACAAAAGCTTCCCTTTACGGTCGCCGACTTTGGTTACTTCCGTTAATACGGAATTAAACATAGGGACTGTTTTTTCAAGGTTAATGATGTGAACTTTGTTACGTGAACCAAAAATGAAAGGCTTCATTTTTGGGTTCCAGAAACGTGTTTGGTGACCGAAGTGAACACCCGCTTTTAACATGTCGCGCATTGAAACAGTAGCCATTTTACATCCTCTTGGGGTTAGGCCTCCACCTATCCCATATCACCGACCCTCTCTAATAAAAGAAAAAGCACCCCGGAATATGTGTCGATAAGTGTGTGAGTTTTAATAAGAAATAAGAATAAATCATTCGATTTCATCAAGATGCCAGAAAGACACAAGATGAAAAAGAAGATTTTCGTGCGCTTTATATCATAAAACCTGTCATAAAAGCCAGAAGAAAAAGCCTTCCTCAATAAGTAAGGCACAAATCACGCTTTTTCAATATCAATACTTCGGACATTTTTTGACTTTAGTGATAGCTGTAAATATTAATGCGTTGATTTTAAGGGAAATGATGCATTTTTACCCTAAGATTAAAATCGCTTAAATTCAATGGGTGATGAAAACGGTTCGCACCGTTGCTTCTCCATAAAGGATGAACAAGTCAGGGATATCTATGTTCAGTTCAGTCAATACGGATCTGATGACGGGATAAAAGTGTCTGCAGTTTTGAGAGCTTGCTCTTTATTTTTACAAGATAAACCTGAAATAAGCGCGCTTTATACCCAAAGGAATTGAAGAGGCGTGTCGGCGGCAAGCGAACGAAGCCCCTGAGCATAGAGGTACTATGTGATTGGGCAGAAAGAGCGCAGCCAACAAGCACGCAACTTCAAAGGCGACGGGTATATTCATGCTAAAAAAGAAGGTGAGAGGTTTCCACATTACAATACGATTGATATTATGTTGCTATGCCTACATCTTATCTTGTCCAAATTAAACTTGGGCTTATTGCGAGAATCAAATGAGCGTCATTATTAAAACCCCGATTCAAATAGAAAAAATGCGAAAAGCGGGTCGACTTGCGGCGGAGGTCCTCGACATGATTGCACCCCATGTAAAAGAAGGGGTGACGACCTTAGAATTAAACAATCTATGCCATGATTACATCACAAAACATCAGGGCGCCATCCCTGCCCCACTTAATTATCATGGCTTTCCAAAATCGATTTGCACCTCTGTCAACCATGTTATTTGTCACGGGATCCCGAGCGAAAATGAGATCCTTAAAGACGGAGACATCATT
This sequence comes from uncultured Enterovibrio sp., assembly GCA_947040595.1. GTDB lineage: Bacteria > Pseudomonadota > Gammaproteobacteria > Enterobacterales > Vibrionaceae > Enterovibrio. The sequence continues at coordinate 24,221 of CAMRBZ010000006.1, forward strand.
AATATTGATATCACCGTCATAAAAGACGGTTTTCACGGCGACACGTCAAAGATGTTTTATATTGGTGAGGTTTCTTCAGAAGACAAACGATTATGCAGCGTAGCTCAAGAAAGCCTTTATTATTCACTTAAGAAAGTGAAACCGGGGGCGCGCATTGGTGAAATCGGCACGGCCATCCAAAAATTCATAAAAAACAGCAACACCCGCTTTAGCATTGTGAAAGATTATTGTGGACACGGCCTCGGCGCCGCCTTTCATGAAGCCCCTCAAATCGTGCATTACAAAAACAACGACCAAACCATCATGAAGCCGGGTATGTGCTTTACCATTGAACCCATGATCAATGCGGGCAAATTTGAAGGTGTTTTAGATAAAGATGACAATTGGACTGTGCGCACCAAAGACGGTAAAAAATCCGCACAATGGGAACACAGCCTTTTAGTCACAGAAACAGGGTGCGAAATTCTCACCCTACGCGACGAAGAATCCTTACCACGTATAATGAAGAATCTGTAACGTTCAGGGGCTGGCCCGAGGTCAGCCTTTTCATATGGAAGCGCACCGATATGGAAATGAAATGACCGATTTATTGATTAAACCTCATGATTTAAAAGAAAAAGACGTCACACTCTCTCTTCTCAAAGAACAACTTCAGCTCTTTTCCAAAAAGCAAAAAACGGCCTTTCTTAATCAAGGCTCTGTTTCCACCCTAATACATCAGCGTTCTGATTATTTTGATGCGCTTCTTACCCGCTTATGGACTCGAGCAGAGACAAAGAAAACAGCCGATTTATCCCTGATTGCGGTCGGGGGATACGGACGCGGTGAGCTGCATCCTTTGTCTGATATAGATTTGCTTATTTTGTGTGACTCAAGGCTGAATGAAGAGCAAAAACAGCACATCGAACAATTTATTACCCTGCTTTGGGATATAAAACTGGAAGTGGGACACAGTGTTCGCACCTTAAAAGAATGCCTTGAGGTTGGAAAAGAAGATCTAAGCGTCGCCACCAATTTACAAGAAGCGCGCTTTATTTACGGCAATAAAAACCTTTTTAATGCCCTACAAGATCGTATTTTTGATGCTCATTTTTGGCCAAGCGAAACCTTTTTTAAAGCAAAAATACAAGAGCAAACACAACGCCACATCCGTTTAAACGACACCGCCTATAACCTTGAACCCGACATCAAATCAAGTCCAGGCGGCCTTCGCGATATCCATACTTTGAGCTGGATTGCACGCCGCCATTTTGGCGCAACCAGCCTTCGAGAAATGAGCAAATACGGCTTTTTAACAGAGGCTGAATTTAGAGAGCTTGATGAATGCCAAACCGCATTGTGGCGTTTTCGTTTTGCCTTACACCTTGAACTCAAACGCTATGACAATCGTTTAAATTTCGCGCATCAATCCTCCGTCGCACAAAACCTTGGATACCAAGGAGAAGGGAACCGTGATGTCGAAACCATGATGAAAGATTTTTATCGTACATTGAGCCGCGTTGCAGAGCTAAACAACATGCTCATTCGCCTCTTTACTTTAGAAATTGAAAATACACCTGAAAACAAAAAAATCGAAATCATCAATGATGATTTTCAACGCCAAGGAAAACAAATTGAAGCCCGAAAACCGGCTCTCTTTCAAGCCCGTCCTGACACTGTTTTGGAGATGTTCTTACACATTGCCAATGATTCACGTATTGAGTCCATCGGCGCTCCCACATTAAGACAACTGCGGACAGCAAGAAGCCGTTTAAATCGTTTTCTCTGCGAAATTCCAGCGGCAAAAGAAACATTCATGGCCTTAACACGCCACCCAAACGCCTTATCAAGGGCGTTCCCTTTGATGCACAAACACGGGGTTTTTTCTGCTTATTTTCCTCAATGGAGCCAAATTGTAGGACAAATGCAATTTGACCTTTTTCATACGTATACGGTGGATGAACACACAATACGCTTACTAAAACACATTTATTCCTTCAGCCAAGAAGAAAACAAACCCCATCATCCGATTTGCTGTGAAATTTATCCTCGCCTACAAAAACCAGAAATCCTTCGATTGGCCGCTATTTTTCACGACATAGGAAAAGGACGTGGTGGATGCCACAGTGAAATAGGTTCCAAAGAAGCGTATCGCTTTTGCCTTGAACACGCCCTCCCCACCCCCGAAGCCCATCTTGTCAGTTGGCTGGTTAAAAACCATTTATTGATGTCCGTCACCGCGCAACGACGAGATATTTATGATCCTGAAATCATCAATGAATTTGCAAAAAAAGTGCGTAATGAAGAACGCTTAGAACTTCTCTTGTGTTTAACGGTGGCGGACATCAAAGCGACAAATCCTTCACTTTGGAACAGCTGGAAAAAAACACTTCTTACAGAGCTTTTTTATGCCACTCAAAAAGCGTTACGCCTCGGGCTTGAAAACAGGCCTGATGCCAGAGGACGTATCCGCCATAATCAGCATTTAGCGTCCGCTATATTACGAAAAAAAGGCTTATCCACACAAAAAATCGCCTCACTTTGGACACGTTTAAAAGCAGATTATTTTCTGCGCCATACCCACAAACAAATCGCATGGCATTGTACACATATCCTTGAGCACAATTCAGACGCCCCTTTGGTCTTAGTCAGTAAATATGCAACAAGGGGGGGGACGGAGATTTTTGTCTATCACAAAGACAAACCCTCACTTTTTGCCCGCGTGGTCTCCGTTTTAGATAAAAAGAACCTGAATGTTCATGACGCACAAATCTTAACGAGCAAAGATGGATACACCCTCGATACCTTTTTAGTTCTGGACGCCTTTAACAACGCAATCACTCTTGACCGCCATGAAAAGGTACGCGAAAGCGTGAAAGAAGCCTTGATACAAGAAGGCCCAATCCCTCTTTTTATAAAACGCCCTCCCACGCAACTTCTTGCGTTTACAGTCGAAACAAAAGTGGCTTTTTTACCGACAAAGGCAAAACGAAATTCATTATTAGAATTGGTGGCACTCGATACGCCGGGGTTACTCGCTTGTGTGGGCAATGTTTTTGCACAACAGAACATCTTACTTAAAGCGGCAAAAATCACCACGGTCGGCGAACGAGCAGAAGATGTCTTTGTGATCACAGATCAAAATAGGCACCCCCTCACCGAAGAACAGCAAGAGAAATTAAAGATCTGCTTGCTTGATGCCTTGTCTCAAAAAAGCACTCAACCCAACAATCAATGAACCAGAAAAGACGAATTGATCAAATTCGTCTTTAACTTATACCCGTCGCTTTTGACGCGGCGTAGGTGTTGGCTAGGCTCAGTGAGCCTGATCAGATTGTCTCTCTATGCTCAGGGGCTTTACTCCCTTGCCACAAGCGCGCCTCTTCAATTACTTTGGATATATCTCCTTTCAAGCTCGATTCAGCCCCCTAAATTTAAATGATTTTTTAAAGATCTTTACATTTATTGAAATCAGCTATAGTTAATCAAAATGACTCAATAATGAAACACCGGATTCGAATTGGAGACATGAATCATGAAAATTATTTTTGCTGACGACATGCCTGAAATGCGTTCAGCAATGTTGGCATCATTAAAAGAAATAGAAGGAGATTTTGGTCCTTTTGAAATATTAGAGCCCGCTAAAGACGGAAATGAACTGATTCAATTGGTTGAAAATAATCCTGATGTAGATTTAGTTTTGACTGATTTACGCATGCCCCATTTAGACGGCCTTTCTGCACTGGTCTATCTCATCGCAAATAAGAAATGCAACAAGATCGTCATGGTCTCAAGTGAAAGTATTGCGACGGTGAACAAAGTAGAAAAAGGCGCATTAGATATTGAAATAGAAGAAAAGATGACCTTGCTGGACAAAATAGCACATCGGGTTATTGATGAGGAAAGAGTCGAAGGAAAAATAAATTCTATTTTAACTGGATGTGAAAAGCTGAGCCTAGACCCGATTTCAATCGCTGAATACTATGGCGCAACTGGATATATGAGAAAACCCATCTCAGGAAGAAAACTCTCGCATTTATTTGACAATTTAAGCACAAATAAACATTTCATCAGTATCGGTCTCGTTTGATCAAAATTATTTTATTTTTCTTCCTCTCTCTTTATTTTAAATTAAAAGTTTAAACAGAAAAGAATAACGCGAGATTTAATTAAAATTAACCTCAAAATATCTCTTGATTCAATATACCCGAGACACTTGAAGATGCGTCTAGGCGGCAAACGAGTGAACGCCCTGAGCATAGAGAGACGATGAAATTGGCCAGAACGAGAGCAAGCAACACTCACGCAGTTTCAAAGTCGACGGATATAGATGGACTATATGATTGCCCTGAACGAGAGCATATAACACCCGGCAGTTTCAAAGACGACAGGTATATACGGTTCAAATAATCAGGCGTATATCGTTTACTTTTTTACTCAGTGGGATCGAGATAAATGATAGATAATGTAGAAATGACAGATTCAAATGCCGCATTAAAAAACACGATAATAAACACAAAAATAATGCAAAAATATCTTATTTTCAGCATCAATGGTGAACCTTATGGGATCCCTCTTTTTTCAGTAAAAGAGGTCATCGGTATTGTTAAAATCACCCCTACCCCTCACGTACCCAACTTTTTTAAAGGCCTGATTAATTTAAGAGGTCGTATCATTTCAGTTATTGACATGCGATTAAAACTCGGAATAGAAGAAATAAATTACGTTCCTAAAAAAACATCTATTATTATTTTCGATGTTAATGATTTGACAATTGGAAGTATTGTTGATGATGTAAATGAAGTCATCGGATTTACTGATGGACAAATTGAACAGAATTTAGAATTATCAAACTGCATTAAGAAAAAATACATCTTGAGCATTGCAAAATCTGTAGAAAATGAATTAATCATCTTGTTAGACATACACAAAATGCTAAATCCAGAAGAACTCACATTAATCTCTGAGAACGCAATTAAAAAAGATCATGAAGTTTATTTAGATAACGAATAAAGGAATAAAAACCATGTTCAAAGACCTGTCATTACGGGCAAAAATCGTTTTAGGTAATGCTATCAGCTTAATGTTTTTGGTCTGCATTTCGTTTATCAGTCTCGATAGCATGAAACAAATCAGAGAAACAGATCTATGGGTCGATCACACTCACAGAGTCATTAATAAATCTCTCACACTTCTCTCTTCAGCGAAAGATATGGAAACCGGAATGCGTGGTTATCTCCTTTCTGGAAAAGAAAGCTTTCTTCTGCCCTATAAAAATGGCAATCAATCCTTTTCTGAAATTTTAATTGATTTAAAAAAGACCGTCAGTGATAACCCTGCACAAGTTTCTTTATTAGATGATATAAATAAAAGCATCATTGACTGGAAAACAAACATCACAGAAAAAGGAATTCTATTAAGAAAAGAAGTTGAAAACGAAAAAGACATGATACAGATGCACGACTTACTTTCAAAGTCAAAAGAAATGAATCATTTTGATAACCTAAAAAAAATGATCGATAAATTCATATCTCGTGAACGCGAATTTTTAATAACCTCGGCGCCTTTACTCAGTAACTCGAAAGAACCTAATGATATAAAACGTGAAAAAGAGGCATCTCAGAAAATAAACAAAGCATTACTGACGCATATCATGGCCTTAAAGATGGAAACAGAAATGCGGAATTATTTGCTTACCGGTGATGAAACCTCTCTTAAACGCTATAAAGAGAATGAAATTGAATCAAATAAAATAGCGTCAGATTTAAAATACTTAACTCAAAACACCCCCTCTCAACTTTCAACATTAAGAGAAATAGATTCTTTAATAGCCGATTGGAAATATAACTCAGCCGAAAAACAAATCCAATTAAAGCAAAGAATAAACAATGTAAAAACAATGGATGATATCACTGAATTTGTTACGAAAGAAAATGGCGGGAATTATTTTGACACCTTTAGAAAACAGATTGAACGTTTTATCGACGAAGAAGAGATATTAATGGAAAGGAGACTTAAAGAGAATGAAAATGTTGTTTCTCAAACTAATATTGTTATTCTATCAGGCATCATTATTGCGATATTGGTCTCTATTCCGATTGTATTTATACTGAGCAAATCTATCATGCAACCTTTTAACAAAATTTTCAAAGGACTGCATTCTTTTAGCTCAAGAGAATTAAATGAAATCAGCCTCGCTTTTACCAATGTCGTGCAACGGATGAGCCAAAGCGCTTTCCGCCTCGCCTGCGTATCTAAAAATATTGATAATGTCTCACAAAATCTTGCTCAAGTCTCCAATCGTCAAGCCAGCTCTCTTGAAGAAACATCCGCTTGCACTGAAGAAATATCGGCTATGGTGAAAATCAATGTCCAATCAGCAGAAGAATCTCGGAATTTGTCAGAACAAGTCGGAAGTAAAATGACAGACCTCGAAAATGCAATGAATAAAATATCAGAATCTAATCATAAAATATCAGAATTAGTAAAAATCATTGCCGAAATAGGCATAAAAACAGAAATAATTGATGAGATTGTTTTTCAAACGAAATTACTTTCATTCAATGCCTCCGTAGAAGCTGAAAGAGCAGGAGAACATGGCCGAGGTTTTGCTGTTGTTGCACAAGAAGTCGGTAATTTAGCCAAAATGAGCGGAAAAGCAGCAAAAGATATCTCCATTATTGTAAAACAGAGTATCAATGAAGCAGAATCCATCGCCAAAGAAAATACACAACGCGTCGAAATAGGCAGCAACATTGTTTCAGAAACTAAACGTCAATCCGGTGTCGTCGCCGAAGGGGCCAATAAAATATTTGAAGCCTCTAATGAACAAGCAAAAGGGATCCTCGAAATAAGCAATGCAGTAGAATCAATTAATAAATTAACTCAACATGCCGCCTCTATTGCCGACACGGCATCCTCATCAAGCTCAGAATTAAATAAAGAAGCCGAAAATTTAAATAGAATGGTTTTCAAACTGAATGGGTTTTTACAAGGAGGCGATACAGAAGAAAATGAACATAATTTATTAGATGAAAATACAGTAAATGAATATGCGCTTCAATCACAAAGAAATGCAAGTTATAACCGCGAAAAAGAAAATATCAATTTGCCACTTGGAGACTTTAATTCCCACACAGAAACAACGAAAACAGGTTGGGATAGGCTCTAAATTTTACATTGGAATTCTATACCCAAGACACTTCAAGATGCGCGCCTGCGGTAAAGGAGTGAAGGCCCTGACCATAGATTGATTCTATGGTTGACCTGAGCGAGAGCAGCCAACACCCAGGCAGCTTCAAAAGCGACGGGTATATAATGATAAGTCACATAGAGAAGAGAGATGTCACTTAGATATTTTCAGAGATTAATCAGAAATCATGCTGGAATTCATATTCCAAAAGAAAAATTCAGCATGATAGAAATCCGATTAAATCCTCGTCTAAAAGCATTAGGACTTCGCTCATTCAAAGAATACGCAAATTATTTAATTGCAGACCCTTTTGGAGATGAATTAATTGAATTCACAAATGCACTCACTACAAATAAAACGGTTTTTTTTAGAGAAAAGTATCACTTTGATTTTTTAAAATCTTATCTTGAAAAAGAATCGCCATCTGATATGACCTACCTATGGTCGGCAGCGTGTTCTAGTGGAGAAGAAGCATATTCTTTGAGTATTATATGTAACCTCATCGCCTTCTCTTCCCCGAGATTTAATTATCGAATTTTAGCCAGCGACATTGACACAAACAAAATAGAAATAGCAAAAAAAGGGATTTATAAAAAAAACGCACTTTCAAATGTGCCAAAACACTTAATAAGGACCTATTTTTCAACAATTCATGAACCCTTTGAAAATAAAGTCATTGTCTCAGAAAAATTAAAGGAAAATATTAAATTTAGAGCGTATAATTTAACAAAAAAGAATAACAACATCGGGATCTCATTCCATTACATATTTTTACGGAATGTTCTTTATTATTTTAGTGATGATGTTGTTTTGAAGGTTCTTCGTTCATTGATTAAACAATTAAATATTGGCGGTTTGATCTTTGTTAGCTTGACTGAAACATTACACCATTTAGATTTAGGATTGCTTCCCATCGGATCCTCTGTCTACAGAAAAATAAAACATATGAATGAAAAAACATGAAAAAAATTCAAGTGACTTCCAGTGGATTCTATTGTTCATTGAATGAAGCTTCCATTATATCCACGTTTTTGGGTGTCTATGTCTGTATTTGGTACAAACGCTTAAACAGGGGGGGGATGTGTCATTTTAGACTTCCTCGAGCTCTCTACATCGCCCCTTCTGAAAGACAATTTAAATTAAATCAATTAGAAAACGAAAATATTATCATAGAAATAATCGATTTTCCTCCAATGAATGTGTTTGCTCCTTCCGTTTATTTTATTTTTAATTCTGCCCTTAAAATAAAGAACAAATTATTAATTTGTTCTTTATTAAGTGGCATGGGCAATGATGGCGATCAATGTTTAAAAAAACAAAAAGAAAGAGGCGCAATTACTTTAATACAAGATGAAAAAAGCAGTGTTGTCTTTGGTATGGTGCGTGAAGCAAAGAAAATTGGTGCCGAATGTCAAACCCTCCCATTAAGTCGCATTTCAGCCTGTCTTCACGAAATCTTAAAATTGCATTTATATAAAATGCAGCTCAATTCTGTCGAATATCGAAAAAACGATGATCACATGGAAATAAGCAAGGAGCGAATATGAGTTTAAACAGTGAAAAATCAAACATAGTTGAAGCTTTGGATCTGATATCTACTATTCGCATTCATTTAAAATCTGGATTTGATGTTGAAACGACACTCCCTTTAATTACGAAACTCATTTCCTTGAGTAACAGAAAAAATCAATCAGATAAACAAAGTGATTTTTTTGTTTTTCGTTCAATCAATCAAATCATTGTTCATGCAGAAACCATATTGGAACTTCATCACCTAAATAAAATCGAAATAAACAATCAACTGATACAATCTTTAGAGTCTGTCCTTGATATTACAGAAGAAGACATTTTAATCTCTTCAAAAGAAACTTCTTTTCTTTCTTACTCAAAGAAAAGAGACGAAATATTAAAAACATTCTCAATCGAGATATTTAATGCAATGAACATTGACGTCTCATATTCTGAGGATATTTTAAACTCAAATATAGATATAAAAAAAGAAATCGATTATATTTCTGATTTAATTTGCCCTCTAGAAAATAATAAAATAAACACATCAAAAAACATCCCCTCCACCCCGCTTTCAAAATCAAAATCGAAATTGTTAAAAAATAAATTTGAAGTCACTACACGAGTAAAATCCTACTTACTAGAGCAAATGATGAATTACTCTGAAGAATTAGTTCAAATTAGAAATGCATTAGCTGATTACGCAGAAAATAAACAAGATCAAAAGTTAAGTGAAATATCAAGCAAATTAAAATCTGTTTCTGACAATGTATTATCAGACCTATTAAAAACACGCATGATGCCTATTGGTGGAATATTAAGCAAATACCGTCGAATTGTTCGAGACCTCTCAAATGAATTAAATAAAAAGGTTGAACTAGAGATTATTGGGGAAAACATTGAGTTGGACAATAATGTCATTGAAGCCATTACTGAACCCTTAACTCACTTAGTTCGAAATGCAATTGATCACGCATTTGAATCACCTCTCGAACGCACTAAAAACGGAAAGACTCTTGTCGGAAAATTAATTATTCATGCCTATAATGCATCAGGAAAAGTAATTATTAACATTTCTGACGACGGACAAGGAATTGACACAAATAAACTTGTAGAAAAAGCCATCAATACAAACTTAATTACGAATGAACAGCTTAACCTCATGACAGAAAAAAACAAACTCGAACTTATTTTTCATCCAGGACTCAGCACATCAGAGAGCATCAGCACATTATCAGGCAGAGGTGTTGGCATGGGAGCTGTAAAACAGAAAGTGGAAGAAATAAACGGACATATTGATATATCCTCTGTTAAACACAAAGGAACAAACATTGCTTTATCTTTTCCACTGACAATGGCAACCTTAAAAGTTATCTTATTCACGATTAAAGGGATTACTTATGCCATTCCTTCTGGTGATATTAAAAATATTATAGGAATGAGCAAAGATGACAATGACAGTACAGTGCGCTTTGATTCAGTTCCCCCTCTATTGCACAAAAATAATCAAGTTATTTCACTGATTGACCCCATTGAATACCTTGATGGATTAGCAGGCACACAATCGCTGAAAACCTCTTATCTCAATAAAGAGCAAATCAGTGTCGTTGTTTTTCGTTATCAGGATATAAATTGGGGACTCTGTGTGGATTCTGTCAACGCATTTTTAGACATTGTCATTAAACCTTTAGAAACACAAATGAACACAAATAATATTTTTGCAGGTGCCGCCGTTCTTGGAAACGGTGATTTAGCCTTGGTGATTGATCTCAAAAAAATAGTGATTTTTTCAAGATCTCACACGTCATTTTACACAGAAGCCATCTAGCGAGTCAGTAAAAGATCACCGCTTTATTGAGCGTTTTTTTCTTTTTCTTTTTTCACTTATACCCAAAGTAATTGAAGGTGCTCACCAGCACCCAGCGAGTGAAGCCCCTCTGCATAGATCGACTCTGTGATTGGGCTGAACGAGCGTAGCCAACACCCACGCAGCGTCAAAGGCGACGGGGAAAATAAGATGATGTCGATTTCTTTTTTATCATTAAATGGAGAGGTAATATGAAATTGTTTGGTCGTTTTTTACTCGATGAAAATCTCATTTCAGCATCCGATTTAGCGGATGCCATGATTGAGCAAATTAAAACGATGCCAAATAATATCGTGATCTTATACGAAAAAAAGATGATTAATTCAAAACAAATACTCGATATTATTTCACTGCAAAATAATGAATCCTTAGATCTTCGTTCTGCTTGTATTCAACTTGGGATTTGGCAACATGAATTTACAAATATGATCCAGGAAGAAGTATTAAAGCAACGGATCCCTCTTAGTCAAATATTAATCAATAAAGGTTTGATAAAACCACAGGTCATCTTGCCTGTTTTAAAAAAATACCACGCATACTGCGCAGAGAATAGCAATGACTTTACTCTCTTTTCCGAGATAGATGACATTGAAAATGAACAAAAAAATACAATTCAAAAAATTCGCTTTGAACCTGATTTTTCACAAGTTAAAATTAATGATCTTTCAGAATACCTTGCGTTTTTTTCTGACGAGAAAATCGTCTCCTTAGAGCTTGCGATTTTAGTGATTGAAGGGCTTGCAGACAACACGGAAGATGCAGAAGAAAGATTGGATTCATTTTTTATTGAATTTCATTCACTCAAAGGCTCCGCAAGAGCAATAGGCGCTATTTTATCTGAAAATCTAATACATGAAACAGAAGACGTTTTGTCTTTTTATAAACGATTTTTGCACAAAATAGAAAAAAATGATTTTGTACTTTTGGCTGCTGCCAACTTACACGTTCTTGATGTATTAGGGCATTTGAGGAACGCGCTTATTTCTTCTGGCTCTGAAGAAGGATTTTGGTCCAATCAAGCACATAAAAATCATTATTTAAAAGTATTAACTGAAGTTAAATCCTTAAGTGAAAAGATGAATTCACGAGGTTATGTCATCGATATTGAAGATGTACGAGAAATGTTTTAATTCCGATTTCAGTCATTCGTAAAGTAAATATTGACTGGAACGGGTAAGGCCATTTGGCGATGATGTCAGCATTTGGAGTCAATATAACCCAAAGGAATTGAAGATGCGTGTAGACAGCAAGCAAGTGACGCCCCTGAGCATAGAGAGACTATGTGATTGGGCTGAACGAGCGCAGCCAACTTCAAAGTCGACGGGTATAATCTTGCATTTATTCAAAGGAGATGGATATAACATGGCATTAATTGGGCATAATAATAAGCCCCAAAGAGCCTAACAATATTTCTTGCTGCCAATCACAAATCGTGACGCCATACAAATTAACCCTTCGAGGATCTAAGCCTTCTAATTCACAATGACTTAAATTACATTCTTGCAAATTAAAGTCTTCCCACACATCCGCTGAAAAAATGCCACGCGTCAAATCAGAACCTTTTAATGAAGCAGACAATAAATTAGCGCCGACCCATTTATTTTCAAATAAATCGCATTTCTCAATGCATTGCCGTTCAAAGTTGGCATAGGATAAATTACAACCTGTAATATATGCAGAACAAAAATACATATTGTGACTGACTCTGTTAATAAATTGCGCTTGATAAAAATTGGCACCTTTCATGTCACAATCTCTAAATTCAACGCCAAAGCAATTTGCCCCTTTAAAATGAGCTAAAGACAACTGACAGTTTTTAAAACGGGCGTTTCGCAAATCACAATATTCAAAATGACATCCTTCTAATGCCCCTTTTTCTACAAAAATACATGCTTCAAACTGGGCTTCTCTCAAATCTGTATGTTCAAAATTGCAAAGATAAAATTGGCAATTTTGGAACACTCTTCCATTCAAATCTTGACGAGAAAAATCAACTTGATGAAACACGCTGTTCGCTTCGTTCATTCATCCTCTTCTTTTTCGATAAATTTAAAACACAGTCAACACGAAAATTGAACCAAATCTAAAGCTTCAAGCACCTGTTTCCATGCGTTATCATACCCGGCACAAAGATGGACATTTTGGGATGTTACAGGATGAACAAAAGACAGACTGCATGCGTGAAGTAACAAGCGATGACAATCAAACTTTTCTCTGAATAATCGGTTGTGTTTCCCATCTCCATGATTAACATCACCGATAATAGGGTGATGAAGATGATGCATATGGCGTCTAAGTTGATGTTTTCGCCCCGTTAGAGGTTTCATTTCGATAAGGCTGTATCGCGTGCTTTGATGACGCCCCATCGGAATCGGTAATTCAACGTAAGCCAAAGGAGAGTATTGGGTTATGGCCTCTTTATAAAGCGGCTCCATTGTGGCAAATTTATCCGCTTTTTTATCCAGCTCTTCTTTTAAGGGGTAATCTAAAACGGCCGCTTCTTTGATCCAACCTCTTACAAGTGCATGATAGGTTTTATGGATATCGCGTCCAGCAAATTTAGGCATCATTTTCGAAGCGATTTCTGACGACAAACCAAAAAGTAAAACGCCAGAGGTCGGGCGGTCTAAACGATGCAAAGGAAAGACGTGCTGTCCAATTTGATCCCGCAATGTTTGCATTACAAAACGCGTTTCCCCCTTGTCTAGCCAAGAGCGATGCACCAGCATTCCAGCGGGTTTATTCACTGCAATCAAGTCGTTATCACGGTAAATAATTTCAAGTTCAATGTTCATAAGCGTGAAGAGGATTTCTTTAATAAGGAAGAGAAAGAGAGGGCAAAAAAAGCATCAATTTCTTTTGATAAAAGGGTTATTTCTTTATGGCCCCTTCGACCTCGCATGGCTTCTTCAACATAAGGTGAAATAGACACACTGCTTTGAAACGGATTTTTTTCTTCCATTAATTGCCTTGTTTTTGGAATAAAAACCCACTGTAACCACTGGCTGCAATTTAATCTGTCGATGGAAAAAGGAAGGAGACTCTTCAATGCCGTTTTAGAGGGCGACGTTTTATCCCAATAACCATGAAGGGTCAATTCAACTTCTAATTTGTTCAATAAAAACGCAATGTTCGAATAATCATTCATAGATATTCCTTCTCACGACTTGAAATTTCAATGCGGCGCAAGCATATCACTTAACACCGAAGTTGAGTTAAAATCGTCCTTAATCTCAAAACATTTTTTGCGTTTTTCACCCATCAACATACAAAGAGCCATCACATCTCATGACAAACGTTTTTTCTCTTCTGTCCATTTTCAAGCAAGCCCATTGTGATTTTGTCATCTTTGACTTAAGTCGACGAGTCACCCTCATCAGTCACCTGGACTTTTGCGCTATTGAAGAAAATCGAATTCCTTATCCTTTGCCTCTCAAGCAACACGCAGAAATAGGCATTGCCTTTTGGAAAACAAAAGAAACACCTTGGATTTGGTTTTTAAGAATTCCACTGGATGAACGAGGACTTTTAACACAAAAAGCATTGGGGGATTTTGTTCACTGTGTGGGGAATGCAATCAGCCCCCATAGCAAAACCCAGTGCAATAAAGAGGACAATACCCTCCCATCAAACCCGTATATTTTTACCCCAAAGGAGGATAAGAAAGCCCTCTTTCATGCTCTGCTTACCGCCCAACTCAAACTCCCACCAAGCCAATACTACCTCGCAACACAGCAGTATTTTTCGGGTCAATCTGGTTTCGATCATTGGGAAGAAATAGGTTTACAAGGCGTTGCTGATCTTTGTGCCCGTATTGAGCAAGAGAGCCATGCGAAAGACATTCAAAATGCACTTTTCTTGATGCCATCTTCCCCAAAATACGCGCTTCTTGGGTGTCTTGAGCACATTTCCCTCCCCATCGCGCTGACGCAGGCCATAGAAACCCATATACAATTTTTATGTTCCGCCCCTCAAATTGATATTTTCCTCGTAGCAGCTTGCCTTCGAGGCTTATCCGGTTCAGATTTAGCCTCACAACAAAACACAATAAAAAGGATACTTTCTTATCAAGCGCTACAGCATCGTGAAATATACATTGCCATTGCGGGACGCTGTTGGACTGCATTGCTTGACGCTGATTTATTACGCTCTTTTCTCATCTTGATGACCCAAGAAAACGATCCGCTCTTTTTTGAACAAATCCTCAGCTCCCTTGTCACTCTTCCCACACTTCGCCCGGCGCTTTTAGCCCTTATTCACAGCAAAGACCCGACACCATTTTTGCATTCCATGAGCCAATATCAACAAAGGATCCGGCAAAACGCGTCGCATCCTGAGCGTTATCCTCACACAAAAAAGGGAGAGAGAGCCTAATGGGGAATTTACTGTGGATCCTTTTTATTGCTTTTGCCTTGGCGTGGTTTTGGCAACAACGCAGACAAAGTGAATTTGCCAAACGTTTCATACAACAACGCTGTGAAACCGTTGATGTACAATTACTCTCTATTGCAAGGGGAAGCCAAACCTATGGCTGGCCAAAAGGCCCAATCAATATCCAAACCCGGTATTATTTTGAATTTTCGGCAAACGGTGCCGATTGTTTTCAAGGGCATGCTGTTATGAAAGGAATGCGCTTACAAGAAATTTATATGCCCCCCTACCCTGTAAGACGATAAAAAAAGGACGCGACAAAAGGCGCGTCCAAAGATTCAAAATCTATACCTCTCGCCTTTGAAAGGACAGGGTGCAGAAAAGTCCAATCAGACACTACATCGATGCTCCGGGACGTCACTCACTTACCGCAGGCGCGTGACTTCAAGTGTCTAATAATAAGCACATATAAAAAACAACAACACCACCAAAATAAGAAAACTATTTTTAAATCATGCGCTTATCATTATTTTCACTTTTAATCACAAAAGAGAGAAGGCTATAAATAGATCTTAAATTTAATTTCATATATGATTGCCCTAATTAAACACATAACACATAACACATAACACATAACACATATACAACTTAAATGAATTGAGTGTTTTATAAACCTTTTCTTATTGCTTTTTAATGCCAATAAACCTTCTTTTTAACACCTTAAAAACAAAGAAACTAAACGCTTCATTTTGTTGAAATAAAAAATATACCTAAGACACGTGAAGATGCCTGTAGGCGGCAAACGAGCGAAGGCCCTGAGCATAGATGGACTCTGTGATTGGCCTGAGCGAGAGCAGCCAACACCCACACAGTTTCAAATGCGAGGGGTATAACACCTTCGCATTCTATTACGAATAAAACGATACCATAACGCTTTTTTATTTTAACAATCTTTATTTTCACATCTTATTAGAAATTTAATTACATTAAAAGCATTTTTTAAACCAATGCATTATTTAAACAAATAACTAAAAGATAAATAAATATCCGCTATTTATTTCCCGTTTATTTTCTAACTTTTTTGGACTTTCCTGATGATTCGTTATTTATTTACACCATTACCAAGATTAGGCCAAATTTCCGTCGCGAGAAATCCCAATAACCTCACAAGAATTCTCTCGGTTAATAATACGGAATCGACGATTTACAACCCGTACAGAAATAACGGTATGCCACAAGGCGCGGGGGTTCGCGGCCCAGTAATGAGGCAGCTATTAAACGGAGAGCCTTCCATTTACAGACCCATTAACCGATTTGGAAGCCACACCCCTCCTTTACCGACAATGGAAGTCAGCCCCTCCGCCCCTACCTCATCCTTGGTGAACACTCTAAATAGTTTTGGGATTTCGGCAAGAACAGTATCAACGCCCACAGAACCTCTTCAACCCATCAATATTGCAAACCTTGCAACTCCGCCGGGAGACAGTCAAACAACAGACATTGCAACTCCGCCAGGAGACACTCAAACAACAAACATTGCAACGGCCCCAGGGAATACTCATACAACAGATCTTATCTCTTTTGATAATGATTTATTCGAAAGCGGTCTAACAACAGACATTGCAACTCCGCCAGGAGACACTCAAACAACAAACATTGCAACG
>CAMRBZ010000007.1 GCA_947040595.1 uncultured Enterovibrio sp.
GTTTGATTGACCAGGATGGGGGTTGCGCCCAAATGTTGCAGACGAAACGCAGGAAAAACCGTTAATCGTCCAAATAGAACAGCAAAATTGCAGGTGAAGACAGCCAAAATTCGCATTCGTGAAATGGATATAAATGTTGTTTCTGCAGAAGAAACAGGCACAAATGATGAAAAATTATCCTGGCTATTGTTAACGACAGAGCCAATAAATACCCTGCAAGATCCCTTGATATTTATACAACAAGATGGCGGATAGAAGATTTTCATAACGCTTGGAAAACAGCTGCTGGAGTTAAACGATGAAGGATGACAAGCCCAGATAACCTCGAACGCGTCGCATCGATTTGAGCTTTTGTTGCAGTCAGGCTTTTGCAATTAAAAGAGGCTCTGTTTGTATCGATATACCTGAAGAGAAAAGGCCTAATCAAAGAAGCAGAAATCTACAAAAAAACGAAATGTAACAAGGCTTTAGAGTAAGATGAATGGAAATTACTTCTGCATTTAAATTCGCACAAAGGCGCTAAAAAAGGCACAGTGCCTTCATTAAAATGGGCTTATCTTTCAATTGCAAAACTGGGTGGATTTAACGATACAAAAAGAACAGGGATAGCGAGTGGGTTAACGGTTTTGGACGGCGGGTCAAAATTTCAAAATATGCTGACGGGTTATCGCGCCGCGAAAAAGTCAATAAATGCTGAAAAAATGAACGGAGATGTAACTTAAGAGACAGGCTCTGAACGTTAAAAATACCTGATTAGTTATGTGCTCTTACTTATTCCCAGGCAAGGTTAAAGGTGGCTGAAACATAGATTAATAGTAATAAACAAGAGATGAAAATAATTCATCTGGATGTTGAATTTAATGGATCTTGAATGTTATTATACTGTAGCGTTCTTGTTTGATTAATGTGCCCATCGCCTTTGAACCTGAAGGGGTGTTGGCTGCGCTATCAAACTCTCATTAGATAGAGTACTTGTATTTCGAGAGTGTTTGTTCTTGGCGTCTTCCTGCAACTTTAAATATTTCGGCTATATGAATTATATTGCATTTGCTTTTTTCTAGATTAAATTAATATTGCTCTCCTGCTCCCATCGTATATTTATAGGAAAAAAGGGAAAATATGTGTAATTTAATTAATGCGGTGTTCGTTTAAAGTGCTTTGGAGTTATTCATTTCAGCGCAATAAAACGGGATCAAACGCTTTATCTGAAATAGACGCTTCAATCAAAAAATAGAGCTGTCTTGATTCAATTTCTCCAATATTTATTCTTCTTGAAGTTGTGAAGAAGAAAACAGCCGAATGAATCAAGGGATGTTGAATCAATCGTTGAAGTGCTTTTGTCTAGAAGATTAATATATAAAAAATAGAGATGTTTTATGAGAAAAATTTTGGTTCTACCTATATTAATGGTCCCTTTTTTGTCCAATGCAACAGAACCTAATTTTAGGGTCGAGTTAATCGTTTTAAAGGAGGGGGAAAGTCATCAGTGTCCAAAAAATTTGAGGCCGGTTTCTTATTCTGAAGCGATTTTTTATTCAAAGGAATTGCGGGTTCTTCTTGAAAGTACAGGAAGCGCTTCTATTGCATCTCCTTGGGCCGTTAATGATAGTCAGCAGGATATTTTTTTAACGACAGACTCTCCAGAAAGAACATTATGTTATCCAAACCCAACGAATAGTCCTCCTAAATTTGATATTAATTTAGCCTCTTTACAAAAAGCAGGACCTCATACTTGTTATGAACAATATCGTCCATTGACTGGGTTGGAAGCCTCTAAACATAGAGAGTCTCTCGGCTTGCTTACCGAGCAAGATTCGAGTGTGTCTATCGAATTTCCTCTGGTAATTATGGGCTCAGATAATAAGCACATCATTAAAGAAGGCCATTCTGATTCAACATGGTGTTACCCCCTTGTTGAGGATGAAAGTGTTGATGAATTAATCATCTATGAAAATAACAATAACAAAGGTAAATCCTTACGTATCCGATCGGATCTTAGCGACTTGGGTGCTTTTAATGGAAATATAAGTTCAGTTTATTTACCAAAAGGTTGGACAGTGATCTTTTATGAAGAGATAAATTACGCTGGTACTTATTATACAATAAAAGACAGCAAGCTTTCTTTGAGCGATTTTGGGAATAAAGTGCACTCTGTAAAAATAAGTAAGAGTTTATAGTTAATCAGGTATTTTTAACATTCAGAGCCTTGATGGGCTGGAGACAAGCCCCTGAAAAATTCAGAATAAGCACTTAGTATCTAAACAAGAATAACGGTATTTGATTTTTTCGTATAAAAGAATTTTGTTTTTTCTTTGTTGCATATTCTAATTCAATGTGGTTTGTGTTTCTTTGCGAATTTTAAAATATCTAAATCTACATTTAGAAAAAGCTTAATTAACAATTGAAGTTTGTATACGGCAAAAATACTTATAGTTACGTATCCTCGAAAAGCGAGTTCATCCAATACACCCGTCGCCTTTGAAATAATAGGGTTATTGGTTGGGACCCGCAAATCCTCATCATATAGAGTTCTTATGTTAAGGGGATTTTCGTTTTTGCCATCTATTTGCAACTTCAAATATCTTGGGTATACCTTCTTAGCTTCAATGGCTGGAGGTACAGAATAAAGAAATATAGAAAAGAGAGATTGTATGACAAAGATTTTGGCTCTACTAATGCTCATGATTCCTTTTTTGTCCAATGCAGCACCCGTCTTTGATCCCGCTCTTATAGAGCTGCATAAGGGGTTCATGCATCAATGCAAAATAAATTATCGACCGATCACCCGTGAAGAAGCCTTAACACATGAAAGTTACATAAAAAGCAAAATGGGGTTTTATCAAATTACTTCTATCGAGAACCCTTATAAAATTTCAGGCTTGGGTTATAACAACTATTTGGAAGAAGGGAGTGCGAATGAAACATATTGTTATCCACAGAAAACCATTTCTAATCCAGTTCTTATAGAGCTGCATAAGGGGTTCATGCACCAATGCAAAATAGATTATCGACCGATCACCAGAGATGAAGCCTTAAAATATGAAGACTACATTAGAGAGAATATGAGTTTCTATCAAATTACGTCTATCGAGAGGCCTTATAAACTTTCAGGAAACGGTTATGAGAAGTATTTGGAAGAAGGGAGTGCGAATGAAACATATTGTTATCCAGATGCACCTATTAGTAATTCAGGAGAGGAAATAGCTGACTCTGAATTATTTATACCGTCTTTGGTGGAAAAATTTATGGGTACTACACATTGCCCTGATGATTATCGAGTGCCGACTGAGTTTGAAGTAAGTGAGAACTTAAATGCCTTTGATCGTGTCTTCGATAATGGAACTCATGCTGCATTGGAATATCCTTGGATTCTCGTTAATTCTAACGCTCGTATTTTGGTAGAACAAGGTACCTCGGATGATTTATTGTGCTACCCAAAAATGAAAAATGCAGTAGTGCTATATGAGAATGTGAATCATGATGGTCGTGCTTTCCATATAAGAAGAGATAACCCTAATTTAGGTAAGAATGAATTCCTTGATAAAATGTCTTCTTTTGTTCTGCCAAAAGGTATGACTGTGAGATTTTATTCTGGACTTAATTATGAAGGTCGTTATTTCACAAGAAGTGAGAGTGAGAGGGTATTACATGAGGATATGAATGATAAAATTAGATCTGTAAAAATATTACCGAAAACGAATTAATTAATTTTGTATTATACCCAAGACTCTTGAAGTTGCGCGCCTGCGGCAAGTGAGTGAAGCCCTTGAGCATAGATAGGCTATGTGATTGGGCTGAGCGAGCGTACCCAACACCCGCGTAGCTTCAAAGGCTACGGGTATATTGCCTTTTTAATAACACTTATTTTCTGATATCTGACCGATAGAAAAAAAACGCATCTCTTAAAGCCCAGAATATCCGATTTGGATAATTCAAAAGAGAGTGCGTTTTTTTGTGAACCTTGTTTTGTTCGAAAGGAGATATCCCAAAGTGATTGAATATGCACGCCTGCGCCAAGCGAAGGAAGCCCTGAGAATAGATGGATTATGTGATTGGCCTGAACGATCGTAGCCAATACCCACGCAGCTTCAAAGGCGACGGGTAGGGAACAGATTATAAGTTGGCTCTTTTCTTGTCTTTCATGTAAATATTTTCATAACAATAGTTTGTTGCGTCTATGAAGCCTTCAACACTGCCGCAATCGAAACGTTGGCCTTTAAATTTATAGGCTAGAACACAGTTTGTTTGTGCTTGTTTGAGTAAGGCATCGGTTATTTGAATTTCTCCGTTCTTTCCAGGGAGTGTTTTTTCAAGGATATCAAAAATATCCGGTGTCAAAATATAGCGACCGATGATGGCCATATTGCTTGGGGAGCTTCCCGGCTCTGGTTTTTCTATCATGTTTTCTATGCGAAATAACCCATCTCGTATCTCTTCACCTGAAATCACTCCGTACTTGTGGGTTTCATTCTCAGGCACTTCTTCCACGGCGACGATGGAACAAGCAAATTCTTTATATAATTCAACCATTTGATTGAGGACGCTTTGTTCTTTGTTTATGCATAAATCATCCGCGAGTATGACAGCGAAGGCTTGATCTCCAATCAGTTCTTTTCCGGTTAAAATCGCGTGCCCTAATCCGAGCATTTCTTTTTGGCGAATGTAAGTGAAAGAGGCTGCATCAATGCTGGCTCGAATGTCCGTTAAGAGGGCTTCTTTTGTCGTTCCACTGATTTGATGTTCAAGTTCGTAATTTTTATCAAAATGATCCATGAGGCTGTGTTTTCCTCGACCTGTCACGATACACATGCTGTGAATTCCGGCTTCAATCGCTTCGTCGACACCGTATTCAATCAGTGGTTTGTTGACGATGGGCATCATTTCTTTTGGCATGGATTTGGTTGCGGGCAAAAAGCGAGTTCCATAGCCTGCTGCCGGGAATAAGCATTTTTTAATCATGTACTTTTCTTCCTTTTCGCGTGGCGAACGATCAATGTTCACAGTGAGCTCTTGGGTTGTAAAAGAGAATGTGTTTTTGTTTATATCTGTGGCGGTTAAAGGTTCGCTGGTTTTGGTTTTGTCGGTTGACTCCACTCCCACTTAACGCGTTTCTTCGTGTAATTCTTGTGTGCAGCGGCTTGCTTCATTAAGTGCAAGTTGCCTCTTCAAATGTTTTGGGTATTTTCATTAAAAATGCGAAACCGAATTTTGATTATAGCTTTAAGTTATTCTATTTAAATTGATTATTTTAATTGGCGAAAGATTACCCTGTTCTTACCTGCGTTTTTCTATTCCGAAGAGCATTTTTTGTCTTGTTACGTAAGTAAGAGCAGATAATTAATCAGGTATTTTTAACGTTCAGAGCCTTATCGCGCCGGAGACAAGCCCTTGAAAGCTTTTGCATGAGTACTTAAAACACCCCTTGTAAGAGGCGGATTTTTCAAAAAGGCCAAAAATCGAGCTTGTTTTTGACTTGCTATAGCATCACCTTTGAAACTGCGTGGGTGCTCATTGCTCTCGTTCAGGCCAATCACATAGTAAATCTATGCTCAGGGCCCTCACTCGTTTTCCGCCTACACGCATCTTCAAGTGTCTTGGGTATATATGGTCAATAGGTTTTGTGTGATGATCCCAAGGCTCATCGCTAGGCGGAGCCTATTATTCCCCATTATAAGGTGAAGGTCACGAGCAAAATCAGGGTGATAAAACCCGAGAAAACAGCGAAATAACGTATTTCTTATTGATCATATGGAAAAAGGACTTTTTGCTCTCAAAATAGACTGAACCTTCTTTAAGATTCAGTTTTAATTGTGTTGCTAGATCTTTAATTCATATGATTTTTAGTTTGTTTTAAGCGTTTTATTATCACTTCTGTATTTGAATTTATTGCTCGGAACGTATTCTTTTCGCTGCATCAAATTGACAATTTTTACGCTCTCGCTGTGTTTTAAATATTTGTAAGTAAAGTATCTAACCACCTTCTCTTCATGTGTAGAAAGAATGATCTGTTTCTCGCTGAAATCGTTCCGTAATACTTCAACCAATGAAGACATGTTCACATCATCCATAGTTTGAACAGGATCGTCGATGAGCACAGTGCCGAATCTAGAAGCATAAACCTTATTCAATGCCAAAGTTAAAGAAATAACGACTGCTGATATCTGTCCAGAACTCATGGTATTGAGAATGTCGTGATCACTTTCCCAATTTGAAACCAAACGCACGTTCTTTAGCTCATCATCACCAGTGGGATCTTTAATAAATATGCCATTACCAAGACCTGCTTGATGGGATTGGAGAATTTTCCCTGAGTAGATATAGAAAGGAATTTCAATTTCGGTAATCAGTGTTTTTCTATACCTCTTGATTTTAGTGTTAAAAATTTTGATCAACTTATCTACATCAGCGATCGCTTTTTCTAATAAATCCCTATTTTTTGAAAGCTTGGAAAGCTTATCAATGAGGTCTTTCAGAGAGTTAAAATAAAGATTTTTGATATACCTTTCTTTCTTTTCAAGTTGAGCAATATTTATCTGTATTAGTTTGTCTTTTTTGCTACTGAAATAATCCCTATAAATTCTATCGAAGTTATTGGCACCATCGGCTTCATAATACCCATCAGGGGCTACACCGATTTTTGAACGTATGCGCTCACAAAGGAGATCTGCGGCCTCGATAATATTGTTACGACCACCTTCAATGGGAAAAATGACGCTGAGTAAGTCATCATGATCAATGTTTTCAGAAATAAGCCAATTTCGAAGATTTTCAAAACGCTCTTTCATGGATTGCGCATTAGAAAGCGAAAGCAAATCTTCTTGAGAAACGGCAGGCATTTTCTTTAGGTAAGTGGCACAAGCTTGTAGTAAAGGTGAGATGTATGTTTGCTTGAAAAGATCTCTGGAAGCGACCAGAAGATTATCTTGCCCTGAAAGTTCTGAACGAAGTAAATGAGCGTGCTCAGATATGACCTTAGATAGCGAATCATGAGATGGATAATCTTGCCCACACAGTAAACATGACGATTCATTTGGCATTGCCTGAAGATCAGCGAACATGGCATCATGATGTTTAATTAGTTCTGAAAAAATAGAACTAAGACCATTGGTTTTATTTTCTTGGTCGATAAGAGATTGAAGCGCTGTTTTAAATGCATCGCAACTGTCAAAATATAACGTTTTAAATATCGCTTCAATATCATTTACTGTAGATATCTGTTTAAGAATGCCATTTTTTAGCGTAGTTTCTAAAGTTTTGATTGTTTGATATTGTTTGCTTTGAGATACATATAAGTCATGCGTACTGATAGCATTAAAATAGCCAACATAATGTTCAAGCACTTCTCTTTGACTAATCGCGTTTTTAAAACTTCGACTTCTAAGAAAATAACTTTGATGTTCAAGAAAATATTTAACGTTAATTATTTCTTCAAGAGCCTTGTTTAAATTTTCTTGGTTTAACTCAGCTATTTTAACATCATCCCAGAAAGGAAGCCTCTTCAGCTCTACTAACCATGGAAAAGCATAAGCATGAGGTTTACTAAGTCCTTTTGTTATATCGGTATTTTCATCGATATTGTACTGTTGTTTGATATCATTAATTTTTGTGTCATTCGTTTTTTTCGATTCAGATATTTTTTTGCGAATTAGTGCCAGTTTTCCGAGTTTCTGATCTGCTTCACGAGTATTACCAAAAAGTTGTGCTAGTGCTTCAGCGCGTTGTGTCTCGTTGTTACCCTTTAAGAATCGAGAGGTTTCTTCTTGCTGTACATAATGGAATAATAGAAAATCTCGCGTAAAATCTTTGCTATCAAAATACTTGTTTAATTCCGATTGACTTGATAGCTGTGGCTTCCCATCAATTATTTCATTAAGCTCCCAAAGCTCTAAAAATTTGGATATTTTTTTGTAGCTGTTAGGAACTGAATTTTTCATCTTCCTTTTAAATGTTCTTACTTTGGAATCTTTATCTTTAAATTCTAATTCTATTTCGACATGTCCCTTTCCTTGATAAGCAACAACAGTATCGGCAGGGTTTTGTCTGTTTTCTAACGATATAAGACGTGTAATATTTCCCGTTAATCCGAGTTCGATGCCGTCAAAGACAGAGGTTTTTCCGTAGCCGTTCGGGCCATCAAGTAAAACGAGGCGATTATCATCAAAATTGATGCTATATGGCTCACCACCGAATATCTTGAAGTTCTTGAAGGTGATTTTATTTAAATTAATCATTCTTAATTCCCCCAAATATTCTCAACACGTTGCTCAGTGTTTTTTTCTGTCCATTCATTATCTAAATTTTCCAACTGTTTGTAGAGCGAAAGTTGTTCTTTTGTTAAGGATTTTTCAATATCATCTATCAAATTAATAAGTTGCTTCTCTTTGGGGGTATAGGTAACAAAAGGCAATTTGAGGGCTATTTTTAAAAAAAGTGAATAATGATCTTTTTGCTGTTTATTATTTTGTTTAAATTTTAAAAATTGATTACCGTTATCAGTATTAATTAAATCATTTATTACATTTATAGTGATCTTTTCTATCTTTTTTTGAACTAGATAATCTTGTAAATCGGTAAGTTCTTTTTTGTTGTAGGTGATTATATTTTTTTTGAAGTTATATTGATCTTCTTCAATCATCAAAATTGTCTGTTGTTTAATTTTACTTTCTTCATGGCAAAGGATCATGGTGCAATTTTTTTCAAATGTTTGATCTGCTTTTCCTGATCTACTTATTTCCTCGAACCATTCCTGCGCTTTTTCATCGAGCAAGCTTACTGCTGCATTATCAGAGTGTTCATGAAATTGCACTGTAACAAAATATTCTTCCTTATTACTTTCATTTGACGATCTGAATACATAGATATTGACCATCTGCTGTTGTAACGGTAATTCGATTAATTCATAGTTATTGCTACTGAGTATATTATTTATTATTTTGATCATTATATTAACTCGGCCTTTGCGGTAGATATTGGAACAAGCGATATGTTTTTTAAAATATCATTTCTTTTAGAGCGAGGGTCTTCATCTTCTGAAGGAGGGGCTTCTGTGTGTGCGATTGAAGTCGTAGAAAATGTATGACTATTTTTGCCTTGGTAAATTAGATTTTTGAACTCAAACAAAGTCTCAACCATGGCTTTATTACGTATAATTTTTTGTTCAATTTGCTTAGGACGGGAACTATTAGTAATCGTCGTTGGGAGATATCTATTGTATGGCAGTTTTGTTGTGCAATAGCTTAAATTATATTTTTCTTTGTCGACTGAAATATAATCAAAATTGATTTCGTGAAATATTTTTATAAGTACATTTCTAATTCCTTCTAGATCCACCAACATAGCCTTCTCTGTATTATTATCGTGATCTAATTCAATGTGAGGAGAAAAGGTTCGGTAATACCTCCATAACTCCATTGGGCTAAGGCTTAAAATAATCTTAGTGGTCTCTTTTAGATTACAAATAACGCCGTCTTCTGATCCTTTGTAATCGTCGGGGTCATTTATATATTTATCTATCTGATAAGTAAATTGTTCTTTAAATTTAAATGCCAGATATTGCAACCCAACATCTTCATGATCCTCTTTTATCGCTTCAATGATTTCATTAAATTTAATTGATATTTTTTCTGCTTGTTGTTTATCTTTGTGTCGTTGGATAATGTATTCATCTATCACGCCTAAAAAATAAAGAAATGTTTTATCTAATTGTTCTTGTGTGTTAGGGATATTTCGAGGATGGAGTGCTTTTGAAATTTCTGACTTAATTTTCCCGTTAATTGTACCAAGATCGCAAAACCTCTTATTATCATCCTCGTACAGATAGCTTTCTAATCTACTTAATGCGTTATTCTGCCCTCTATAAATAGAATCTAGGGTGTCAAATATTACTTTTGCGGTAAATGTCGGAAAAGCAGCCTGCAAGATCTTGGCCTTTTTAGGTTTATTTTCGCCTCTAGATACCGCTTTTTCTATTATCGAACTTCCACTCTCTTGATCGGTGTTTGTATGTTCATCTAAAAGAAGCTTTAAATCATCTTTGATAGAGGTTGCAAGGTCTTGAAAATTTTTTTTTGAGGTGATTGGCTTCCAAGTATGGATTTTTCCGATAAGATTTGGCTGTTTGTGGAGTTCTAGGGTTATTTCAAGTAAAGCATCAGAATATTGACCATAAGAGCTAGAGTTATACGCTTTAACCTGATGGATTGAGACAAGGATTCCATTACGCATTATTTCAAAGTCTTCAATGTTTTCGAGCATCAGAGAGAAGTCGGAAAAATCTGTCTCTAAAGGCTCTGCATTGATCAACGTTAAAGCGTGGTAGAGCGCTACCTTACCTTGATAGTTAAAGCCGCTCCAAGATGGTGAGGCATCAAAAGCCATTAAAAATCCTTTATTAATAACATGAAAAAAACACAGATTATGGAACCCATCAAGTAGGGGTAACAATTCACAAGATTCACCGCCAACCAGAAGTAATTGTTAAAGTGTTGACTTAAAAGAGAAATTAATTATTTTCAAGATCGCTGGAATCAAGTCGATATGTTACCCTCGCTGCTTGTAATTTGATTGGTCCCCAGATTATTTTGAGTTTGGATGAAAAAGGAGGGTGTTCAATTAGAAATTGCATAATAAAGCTGTGTTTCGGATTGTGTAAATTCTAACTATTTAGAGGATGTATAGTATGTGAATCGCTTTTGTATGACTAGTTTTTAATGCACGTGTGTATGTAATGTTTTTTGATTTGCTTCTATTTTATCGCTCATACGAAATATATTTCTCAAGATAAATGACTTTTTTTGGATGGATTAATTGGGATTAATCGAGACACCCAGGATTAATTTGCTTGGGCTGATATCTTAATCTCTTAAGATCGTGGGCTTTCACACTCCCGAGCAAAATTCATATGAGGTTCAATAGTTAATCTCTTTTGGATCTCGCGGCCGCGCGACCAACAATATTTCCAGTTTAAAAATAAACGAAAATTGGCTAACAGGTTTAACGCGGTCTCGACACGGAAAACCTTATGTCGCCAACTTCTGTTTAAAAATGGATTGATTAAGGCTTGCTGAACATTACGTTTTTTTGCTCAATCGAGCAGCATAAATCCTCTTATTTCATTTTATCTTCATTTATCTGGATCCAACATTTCCATTCAATAATTTTTGATTGATAAATTAGTATGGGTTTCTCTATTAATTTGCTCTCGCCTCTAAAAAGGCCAAAAGCCGAGCTTGTTTTTGACTTGGTATATGGCCAATAGATTTTGTGTGATGATCCCAAGGCTCATGGCGATAGCAGAGCCCATGATTCCCCATAACAAGGTGAAGGTCACGAGCAAAATAATTGTGATAAAACCTGAGAAAACAGTGAGATTGCGCATTTCTCGTTCATGCCCGCACATGCAGAGTAAAAAACCAACAGGTCCGGTAAAGAGATTCACCGTTTGCCCTATACAAAGAAGGAGTAACGGCGTGGCCGCTTTTGAAAAATCCTCTCCGAAAAGCGACATGATTTGGCTTGGAAACAAAAAAACAGTCAACAAAATAGGAATAGAAATAAGGAACATAAAGCGGGTTGAGTATTGAGCGAGTTGTTGTAATTTATCTAATTGCCCCGCTTGCCAATAGGTAGAAAAACGCGGTGCGGCCACAAAATTGACCACTGTCAGCATAAAGCTGATTAAAAGGGAGGTTCTCAATGCGCTAGAAAAAAATGCGACGTTTTCGGAAGAGACAAAAAAACCGACAATGACTACACATCCCCAGGGAATGGCTTGTCCTGCGACGCAAATAACCCAAAAATGGGGAGCCGCTTTCCAAAGTGCTGCATTTTTTTTTCCGCTTGTATCGAATTTTCTATTTGGGGCATGAAACCAGCATTGAAGTCCTAAAATAGCGACGATCATGCTCACGCCTAAAAAAAATTGTGCCACGCGCTCTGGAGTTACATCAATTTGGAGATATTTAAACATCAATAAACAGATGATCATGAAAAAAGAAACGCCCAATTGCATGGAGCAAAGTGAGGCAATGATTTCGCGCCGCGCTTGAAGTGCGTAGCCGTTCAGTAAAAAGACACTGATAAAAGGAATGGAAAAGGAAAAATAACTTAAGCTCGGGGCGAGTTCTGGTTTTTCAAACAAGGAGTGCGCAAGAAATGGAGAAAGAAAATAGAGCCCGACTCCAACAAGGACACTGACAGGAAGCACAAGTAAATAGGCTTGTGTGAAAATACGATTGATTTCGTTATATTGTTTTTTTTCGTCAAGTTTTCCCATGAAACGCACGAGGCCATTGTCCATTCCTGCCAAAGAAAGGGTTCCAAATAAGGTTGCAAGGCTTAATCCAAGAAAAAAAAGGCCAGCAGCTTCGCTGCCAAGGGTTCGGGCGGCAAAAATATTAAGAAAAAACGCCATACCCGCAGAGAGGACTTTAAAAAGGGTTGCAAGTGCAGAATGCAAAAGAAAGGCTTTTTGCTCTGATGTACTGTTTTTTAAACGTCTGAAAAGGGGAGCAAGCGCCCGAAGTTTATCTGTCATTTATCAATGGCTGTTTTGTTGTTTTCTTCATACAAATGAAGCAGAGATATTCTTTGTTTTTCGCGAGTGTATTCTTGATTAAAAAAAGCCAATGCAGATTGATGGCTTTTCTTTGATGGAGAGCGAATGAAGTGAATGATTGCATTCGCCATTTCTTCAGGCGAAGAGACGAGAAAAGGATAAGGAAAATCTTTTGTTGCGCTAATTTTTCTTAAAATGATTGGGATATTGAGTTTTGCGGCTTCAAGAAGGGTTAATGGCATGCCTTCCCATGCGGCTGTGTGTAAATAAAGATCTGCACTTTCAAGTGTTTTGATTACTTCGTGATGATCAAGCATGCCTGTCACCTTGACGCCCGCTTTTTCTAAATCTTCGGTCCATTTTTTGTCACCACCGCCTATCCAATGGATTTTTAATTGTTTTGATTCTGGCGTTTCGGCTAAATAAGGGAGGGTCCTGAGTAAAAAATCAGGATCTTTTTGTGCACTGACGCGCCCTACGATAACCGCATTGAAGTTTTCTTTTTGGGGAGGACGCGGATGAAAAACCTGCGGGGTTTGGATTTCTGAATAGTTATTAAGATAGACGGCTTTTTTGGCGCCAATTTTTTGAGCGAGAGCGCATTCTCGCAGGCTGCATCCAGCAACGACGTCGATACGAGAGAGTCCTATGCGTTCTAAATTTTGATAAATTGCGCGTTTTATTGGAGAGATATCGAGGCGTTCAAAGGAATAACAGTGTGGGGTATAAATGATCTTCCCAGCGCCTTTGGGTAAAAAGCGTCCTAAAAAGCCTGCAAAACTTGAATGAAGATGAATAATGTCGGGTTGAAGCTCTAAAACGCGAGTTTTGGCTTTCATAAAGAAATGAAATAAATTGCCCTCTACGATATCAACCTGTTGAAATTTATTGTGAATATCTATTCCTATATCGTCTTGAGGGCGTCGTTTCGCAAGCAAAATGTGCTGAATAGAGGTGTTTTTAGTCGATTTCATGTAACTGTCAATGGCGGTTTGAACTCCGCCACCAAAAGCCTCTGTAATATGAAGAACCGTTTTCATCGCGCCGTCCATTTTTGTTTGAATCCATTGATTTCTTCTTCACTGTAAAGAGTTTGGTATAAAGGGGCTTGATAGAGATGAAATAAACGCTCGAACGGATATTTTTCTTTAAATTCACGATATAGCGCTGAATACCATTTATTTGTTGCTTCGTTGCTGGGGTGAAGAGAAAAATCGGGACGCTGTAAAAAATCCTGCAGTGTCTCGACAGAGGTATTGATGGCCTCGCATTTCATCAGCAAGATCTCGCGTCCACCTTGTTTTATGTGCCAGTGTGTTTGATTTGGATCATTCACATGCGCCAATACATCCACATTAAAATGACGCTGTATTTCGCGTTCAAACCAATGCGTGAAATAATCCCAACGCATGAGGGTTTCAAATGCATTTTCAATGTGGGTAAGGGTGCTTTGGATGTCACCGTGAAGAGAAAGGTTTTTTTTGGCCGCAATAAAATGAAGATGAAGATCTTGGAATAGGCGCGAGGTGACGGTGGCGATAGGGTCTCGAACCAGGGTGATGATTTTAAGTTCGTTTCTTCGTTGTAAAAGACGCCGTCGATGCGCCAGCGTCATTTTGTACGCCATGCGCGTTGGCCAATCAAAAAAGCAAGCCACGTCTTTCTTGTTTTTATATATTTGAAATTCCTCGTTATCATCAAATGTATGAAGGTGCCAACTGGGTATTTGGCTTTTTATTAAAGAGGCTTCAATTGACGAGGATCCCACCTTCCCCATTTGATAAATAAAAACAAAATCTTGCGCTTGTAGATTTTTGTCAAAGGCTTTTTGTCTTTCAAGATGAAACCTGAGCATGCTCTTCTCCTGTGTGTTCTTGTATCTTGATATCGATAAAAAAGGGCATAAGAAAGAGCAACATAATTGTGCTATTGATGGCAACGAAAAACACCATAGAGAGAATGTACACCGCCATTAAAAAAGAAACGGGGTTGTGGGTACGTTCTTTGTAAAGGGTTTTTGTTGAAAGTAAAAAGCCTCCAAGCAAAATGCTCACTCCGAAAAGTCCGTATTCAATTGCAATGTCCAAAATGAAATTGTGTGTGTAATTTACAAGCTCTGGGTTTAAAAAATAGGGGGCGATGAATTGAGGCAGCATTTTGGGGCCGACACCCAAGAAGGGATGCTCCAAAAACAAGTTAAAGCCATTTACAATGAGCAGCTTACGCCAGAGATCGGAATTCCATCGCGTTTGATATTGATCTGCGAAAACAAGATCAAAAGGGCTAATTTGCACGCTTTCTAAAAGAGAGGGGACATCAAACCAATAAAGAGCGGAAAAAAGAAAAACAAAAAGTCCGCTGAATAACAGGCTAAAAAACAGATTTATTTTTATTTCGTTGTAAGGGTTTTTAGGCTGGCACAATAAATAATGCGCTATCAGCATCATGATAAAACCGAACAAGGCTTTACGCTCCTCAGACATAAAGAGCATGACGAGGGCGACACACAAAAATAATCGGCTAAAGCGAATGTGCTTTCTCATCAGAAAAAGCAAAACGCAAGAAAAACCAAAAAGGTATTTCGTATTTTCAAGTTGTTTAAAATCGGGAAGATCGCCTTGTAATAAATGCCAGGTTGCGGTGTATAACGCCCCTGCAAAAATATACTGGGCCAGCAAAGATAAAAACCGGAAGGAGGCAAGATAACGGGCTTGGTGAAGCAAACTAAGAAATGAGGCAATGGAGAGCCATTGGACCATTTCAGTGAATATTTTTTTTATCGGTGCGTCATTGATTGCGCCAGAAAGGGCAATGTAAGCAATAAAAACAAGAATGAATCCAGAGGCTTTCAGTGTGCTTTGACAAAGCCGTCCTCGGGCGAGAAGAAGAAGCAGAAATGCCAAGCTCATCAACCCAATAAGATCCCCTAAATGCCATTGAATTCCAGAAAAATGGACTCGCACGGGAATGAAAAATAAGAGAAAAGAAAAAGCAGCAATGTGCTCAAGGGAGCGCTTCATTGATCACCTTTTCATACGTTTGATAATACTGTTCACGAAAGGCCCGTAAACTGAAATGCTGGCAGCGAGAAAGTGAATACAAGGACATGTTTTGATAGAGATTAACTGAGCTGAAAAGCCCTTCAATTTGAGAAGCCAAGCCTTTCTCATCACCGACATCGAATAAGGCGTTTTCGTTTGCGATAACCTCACTCATTCCTTGAACACGAGACCCTAAAACAGGCAAACCGCAGGCCATGGCTTCAAGGGGGGCCAGTCCAAATCCTTCGACAGTGGAGCTTTGTACATAAAGATGAAGACTGTCGAGAATTGCAGGGATTTCAGAGCAAACACCATGAAAAGTGACACGATTTTCTAAATCGAGCTGATGCACCAAAAGGTGATACTCTTCTCTGCGTTCACCGTCTCCTATCAAATGAAGCTGGTAACGTTTGGGTAAAAGAGCAAGAGCTCGTATCAGAGTGGGGTGATCTTTATATCGATGAAAACGACCCACCATCCCGATATGGACCGTCTCTTGAGCTTGAGGGCATTTTTTTTCTTTTCCTGAAAATTTTTTGATATCAATGCCGTTTAAAATCACACAGTAGTGGGATTTCCAAAAAGGTAAAAACCCTTCAAGCGCCTCTTTGACATGCTCTGTAATGCACACCGTCCTTTGATAACGCCCATACATAAAAAACTCAAAAGGCTTTAACCAAGCATGATCTCGACGGCGGTTATGGGTTGCATGTTCTGTTTGAATACGTTTTTTTCCAATGGCCGCCAAGGCGAGATAAACAGAAGGAAAAAGATGCCCGTGAACGAGATTTGGCCAACGTAAAATCCGCCATTTTTGAAGCACCCCAAGCTGCCCCCAGGCATAACATTGCACACCAGAAGCCTGAAGTTCATCTGCGAAATCATTGGTGTCATCTAAAGTAATCACTTTTATTTCAACGCCTTCTGGCGGCGCTTGAATAAGATCGATAACAAAACGTTGGGCGCCACCGTTTCGAGAAAGATCATTGATGATGTGAAGCACTTTCATACAAAGAATGCCTCTTGTGTTGAGTGGCTTAAAAAAGACGCTGTCTTGTCTTTTGGGGATGGATGATCCCTTTTATTTTGTAATCTTTTTTTTATGAACGTCGGCATTTAAGATGCACTTATAGATGAAAAATGCTGGTGGAATGTATGGATGAATTTTGGAAGTAACTCTTCAGGCAGAGCATTGATCCCCGCGGCACTTTTTCGTCCGCCCCCTGTTGGAAATAATGTGGCCAAGGTGTCAGCCCCTATTGCATTGTTAAGGGGAGAGCGAATGCTAATCACATAGTTATTCGGCGTTTCGCCTGCACTGTTTATATAGATCACCGCATGGGCAAGATGGGGGTTTTGATTGGCCAAGAAATTAGAATAAACCCCACTGATGCGTTTTGCCCAAGGCGCATCAGGCAGCATGAAAACGCGGGAGCCCTTGCATTTAGAATAAGCGGATATGGCGATGGCCTTTTCGTTGTCTTCTAAATAGCCATTTTCTAAGGCTGTGTGGATTTCAGGGCGGGCATTTAAAAACGAAAAGGGGGAAGAATAAGGTAAAAGGGTGCGGTACATTTCAATGGGTGAAAATTGTAAATCATGGAGACAAGATCCATAAGCATTGTAATTTAGGTAGGTGCCTAATTTCATCAATTGCATGCATTGTTTAGAAGAAAGCCCGGCCTTTTTTACTAAGGCGTCTGCAATCGAAATCAAATTGTCCCCATACGCCCCCACAAAAGCCCATTCACAAAACTGATTTTTTAAAAGACGATTGACTATCAAGCTTGTGCACGTTTTTGCGCTGGTATGGATGTGCGTCTTGAGTGCTGGGTGCTTTGGGATAGGCCCTGAGGCGTGATGATCCACATAAAATACATTCTTGCCTTCTGACAATAAGTGATTGAGAGCGATTATGTTTTTTCCAAGGGCGACATCCAGCACGGTGACATCCAATGCCATGTCTGGAGTCACTTGTTTTAGGAGTGAAATATCGCGCTTTACACCCGATATCAGAATGGCGTGTTTGGGATTTGAGAGCCTCAATTGCAACAAGGCACAAATGCCGTCAGCATCGCCATTAAAAACATCAAAATGGGTTTTCATTTTTCATCCAAAGTTGATTGATGGTTTTCATAAATTTAATGATTTAACTGGCTTCAAGGCGTTCATCATCTTCTTGTTTATGTTTGTAATATCCTTGATGTAAGGTGTATTTTTTATCTGTATGTTTAAGGGACATTTGATTAAGTACGACGCCATCAATGGGAATGCGATGAAAGGTTAATTGTTTTATGCTTTTTTTTATTTTTTCTTCTGTTGTTGATTGGGCTTTGACGACCAAAATGATCCCCTCTGCGAGACCACCAATAATGAGGCTGTCACTGACAACCAGTATCGGAGGGGTGTCAATGATAATGCGGTCGTATTTTTCTTTTAGATCCTCAATCAAGGCTGCAAATTTAGAGGAACTTAAAAGCTCTTGAGGTTGGTTTGGAAGCAAGCCGGCGGGAAGAATGTCGAGGGAAGAGACGGCGTCATGATAAATATTGTCTTTAATGAGGCTGTCTGTCATCAAGATGTTGGTGAGTCCTGATGGGTTTCGAGGTAGGCCGCAGCGTTGGCCAATGGCTGGGATCCGAAGATCGCAATCGATAAGCAGTGTTTTTTCCATTTTTGCAAGAGACTGAGCAAGGCTGAGAGCGAGGGTTGTTTTTCCTTCCGACGGCATTGAAGAGGTGATTGCCAGAATTTTCCGTTGTTTATTTTTGAGCGACAGTAAAATGGCGGTGCGAATGGTTCTGATGGATTCACTGAAAATAAAGGCGTTTGAGTCAAAATAGTAGGCGTGATCGATGGGTTCATTTTTAAAAGCGCGCGTTTTGATTTGAGGAATATACCCTAACTGCTGCAATGCGAGTTTTTCCTCAATATCATCTGGTTTTTCTATCGTATTTCGGTAAGCGTCCGCGAGAAAAGCACAAGCTATTCCAAAGAGAAAGGCCGATGCGGCACTGATGAGGATGAATTTGCTTGTTTGAGGAAAAAAAGGATGAGCGGGTGGATGCGCGAGATCTGTGAAACGGGCATTCACGGCTTCAAAATCACTGGCGACGGAGGTTTCTTTTTGGCGATTAAGGAACATGTCGTACAGTTGTCGGCTTGATTCTACATCTCGTTTGTGCGCTTCATATTGTGCCCGTTTACTGATGATATTTTGATACTCTTGTTTTTTCTTATCAAACTCGTTGATTAAGGCATTTTCTTGTTGTTGGGCACTGTCGAGTTCTTTTTTTATTCCTCTTGCAAGGTTATTGATCACTGTGTCTGTGCGTGCGATGACCGCATCCCGCTGAGCGATGGCTTGGATCATTTTGTCATGTTTGGGTCCATAGCGCTTGGCAAGCTCTGACACTTTTCGCTCTGCGTCTATTTCTGCGTTTTTCACGTCACGGACTTGAGGGTGATTTGATATTTCAGGAACAGAGAGCAAGGTGCTTTTTCCTTCCCATGAGCTTCTTAGTAATGAAAATAAGCTTTGAGCCTCCACCCTTCTGTCTCGCGCTTCAGATAAGCGAATCGTTAAATGGGTCAGTTCCTTTCCGGCTAATTCATCAATGTCATCGAGTTCGATGAGGCCTTCTGTTTTTAAAAAATGGATCAGGGCCAGCTCACTTTTATTGAGTTTTTCTTTGAGTTCGATTAAACGATCACTTATCCAGCTTGATGCGGTTTGAGTGGCCAATAAACGGGCTTCAAGGTTGCTCTCCATATAGGCGCGGCCCATGGCGTTGGCAACTTGGGAGGCGAGAAGGGGATTTTTTGACTTGAAATGTATTTTGACCAATTGTGTGTTTCGAATCGGCTCAATGGTGAGGTGTGATTTAAAGCTTTTCAATATGGCCTGTTGAGTTTCAATGCTGTTAGGATCATTCGAGGGCAATTTTGGCTTTGAAAAATACGGGGAAAAAAAGCCCCAATGATGTATGAAACCGAGCAAGGTGTCTCTGATGGATGTTTGATGAAGATCTCCTCTAAATTCATTGAGCTGCCCTATCTCTAACTGAGAAATGACCTTTTTAGCAATATGATCAGAACGAAGAATTTCAAATTGAGTTTGGTAATATTCTTTTTTACTGGTGTCGAGGGTGTACACCTCTTCAATGGAGACGGCTTTGTTGGCTTGGGCTTCAATGAGAAGGGTGGCGCTTGCGAGGTACTGCGGGGTTAATTGAAGCGTAACAAGGGTAGTTATAAGCACGACCAGAAGGATCCACAGGCAGATAGCAAGATTGTATCGACGAAGAACATTAAGATAGACAAGAAGATCAATTCTTAAAGGCTCTTGTGCTGGATTTAGATTAAAATCTTTCATTTTGACGCAGTCCTTGTCATTGACCAGAATAAATGATCAGAAAAAGCTTTGTTCGACAACAATAATATCGCCCGCTTGTACCGCTTGAGAGAGGGTCACTATTTGTTCTTTATTTACGCCATTAGATTCGGTTTTTTCAATTTTATTTCGTGCGGCTCTGTCCGTGAAACCTCCGGCAATGGCGATGGCTTTTGCAACCGTTAGGCCCGGTTGGAAATCATAGCCTCCGGGATGATTGACTTCACCGTTGACGTAGAATTTTCGAAACTGAATCACATTTACCGTGATCTTAGGATCAATCAGATACTCCCCTCTAAGACCTTCTTCGAGAATATCTTGAACGGTTCCAATTGAAAGCCCGGCCACTTCGATTCGTCCTAAATACGGGTAATCAAATCGTCCTCTTGTGCTCAATAAGATCTCCATGGATAAATCCTCTTCTCCATAGACATTGATGGAAATTCTGTCTCCGTCATCAAGGATATATTGAATTTCTTCGGCTTGAAGAAAATGGCTGGAGAGCAGAAAAATCAAAGTAAAAATGAGCGATTTCATTAAAAGCCTGTCTCCATGGCAAAAAAGAAAAGAGCTTGATCGTAGCTGAATCTTTCCGTGCTTGAATGACGTTTTTCCCATTTGCTGTTGAAGGAGAGATCCATCCATTGAGTCAGCGAATAAATAAAAGAAATGCCGGTTTGGGTTCCTTTGTCTTTACGTGCATTGCTTGGATAATCTTGTTGTTCGTAAGCGATTGAAGTGACGGTGCTGATGAAAGGAGTCCAATCTTGCTCCCAATCGAGGGTCAGATGGTTTTCGATAAGGTAATCACCTTGGGTTTCGGCGTCTTCGAGAAATTGCCCCCCCTCGAGTTTCATTTGAATGTACTGTCTTGGCGTCCAAGTGATGTTACTGCGCCAGCTAAAACTTTGCGCATTTTCTCGGCGTTTATCGGTGAAATCTTTCTCTTGTGCCCCCAATAATATTTGGCCTTCTGTTTTTCCAGAAACGTCCCATTCTAAACCGCCATAGAGCAATATATTTTTGCTGTTTTTGCTATACCCTTGATTTGAGTCAATGTATTGATAACGTTTATCTTCAAATCGAACGATGCTTAACGCGTGAAAATGACTGGAAAGGGCGTAATAAAACTCCCCACTGACAAAAGGTTGCTCCCAATCGTAATACTTTGATTGCTCCGCTTTGTTTGCGCGCATAAAGAGGGTGTTATTGTATTTTTTACTTTCGTATCCTGCGAGGGTGACAATGCGGCCTTTTGCACCGATTGAGCCATAAATGTAGCGAGCATATAGTTCTTGATAGTGATAGCGAAGTGGTTTTATGACGGCTTGACTGTATCCTTCTGTTAGTCCTGTTCCTCTGGCCTCATGTGTGATTTCGTATTTGTATTTTAGCTGGAGTCTATTTTGAATGTTGAATGCCCAAAATGTGCTGGCGTCAAAGTATTGATTTGCGATGTTGTCATCTTGATTGTTTTCATAATGTGTTGCATCGACTTGGTAGGAAAGATGATATAAGCCAGTTTGAGTTTCGATTAATCCGATTATTTTAGGAGAGAGTGTTAGGGCCGTAGACGCTATTGGATTTAGTCGCGTGCGCAGCACGTTGTTATTGTATCCCGCACTCATGCTGATTGATGGCAGAATATCAAGGCCATTTTTTGTTTGATAGACGGGTGCCTCACTGGCAAAAGCGGAGCTTATAAACACAAAAAACACCCCCAACGCCATCCCTTTGAAATTCACGATTCTCTCCTTAACATCTCCTTAAAACGGAACACCCCCTACCTCTTTGGATGAATGCCTTTCTTTTAAGGGCGATGCATTTTTGGCGTTTTAATATGCTTTTTTTCCGACAAAGCCTTTAAAAATAGTGGTGATAACAATTTTTATGTCCATCCAAAAGGACCAATTCTGAATGTATTCGAGATCAAATTGAACGCGTTTTTGCATTTTTTCGAGGGTGTCGGTCTCTCCGCGATACCCTTTGATTTGTGCCAATCCGGTAATGCCAGGTTTCACTTTATGGCGAAGCATATAGCGATCCACAATGGCACGGTAAAGTTCGTTATGTGCGACGGCGTGAGGGCGTGGACCTACGATGGACATTGAACCTTGAAGGACATTAAAAAATTGAGGCAATTCATCGAGAGAGGTACGACGAATAAAGGCCCCAAAAGAGGTGACGCGAGGATCATTTTTCGTGGCTTGTTTTATCTCGCCGCCGTTGTCCATTGTGGACATAGAACGAAATTTCCAGACTTCAATTTTACAGCCATCTAAACCGTAGCGATCTTGTTTAAAAAGAACCGGACCTTTTGAAGAGGCTTTAACGCCAATGGAAACAAGAAGCATCACAGGCGAAATAAAAAGTAAAATAAGCACTGAAAGAACAATGTCTTCAAGGCGCTTCACAAAGGCTGTGATCCCACTAAAAGGGGTGTCATACACACTCAAGGTATGCACTTTACCGATGGTTTGCCAGCGGCTGTGAAGCAAGTTGTAAGTGAAAAAATCAGGAACCACATAAATTGTTGCTGTGGTATCTGAAAATTGGTTTAAATAAATCTCAATGCGCTCTTTTGCGTGCATTGGCATGGCAATATAAATGTGTTGCAGTTTGCCGCTTTTTGCTTTTTCAAGGGCTTCACTGACACGCCCAAGTAGGGGAGCCGGCAAGTTTTCCTCGATGCGAGATGTTTCTCTGTCTTCGTAAAATCCGTGAACTTCTATTCCAAGCGCGGGGTTATTTTTAAGCTCGCGCGCAAGCTCAATGCCATTGGGGGTGATGCCAATGATGGCGGCACCTCGCGTGTTAAATCCTAAATGCCTTAAATACCGCAGGGCTTTACGGGAAAGATAGCGCCAAAAGACAAGGAAAAACCCGCCAATACCACACCAAAGCAAGAGGGCTTGCCTGTTCACTTCATCTTTGGAAAAAAAGAAAAAGCTGATTAATAAAAGGAATGAACCCGCCCATGAAAGAAGGGTCGCCATCACTTGGCCTTGGAAATTACTGATACGCCATGAGCGATAAAGGAAGGCATTTTCGGCAATCAAAAGAAAACAAACGGAATTGACGACACTGATTAAAAGCCAATTATCAAAGAGGCGACCCATGCTCAAATAGCTGGCGAGCGCCAAAGAAAAAGTGATAACGCAGAGATCGAAAAACCGATAAAAAATTGCATATTCGGCGCCGTGGGCGCGGATTTTCATGTCATCCATAACGTGTCTTTACTCAATGTTTTGTTCGGTTTTATACCTGTCGCCTTTGAAGAGGTTGGGTTTTGGGCCTGGCTCTCAAAGTCCAATGAGATATACCCTTCACCTTTGATGCCGCTTGGGTTCTGGTTGCGCCCTCAAAGTCCAATTACATCCTCAATCTAGGCTCATGAACTTTTTCGTTCTTGCAGTTTACCTGCAACTTCAAATTTCTTGGCTTTAGAACTGCTATGCTCAGGGGCTTTTCGTTCTTGTTGCTTGCCTGCATTTTAAAAAATTTAGGGTAAAGTAAAAAAGCAATAAAAAAATTAAATTATTCTTCTCTAAAGGCTCTATTGAAACTTTCAGTTAATGGTTTTGTGAGGTATTCCAAAGGAGTGCGACTTCCTGTTAATAACAAGACTTCCGCTTGCATGCCTGGATACAGCTTAATTCCATTGAGTGCTTTTTGCATATCATCTGTAAAGGCGACGCGCGCGAGATAATAGGAATCGCCTGTCTGATCATCAATGATCCTGTCGGCAGAAATGGTTAAAATTTCACCGTCAATAGGTTTTATGCGGCGCATATTGAGCGCGGTTAATCTAATTTGTGCTTTCATCCCTTGCGTGATTTGATCTATATCGGAGGGGTCAACTCGCGCTTCAACCAACATGCGTTCATTGATGGGAACAATATCAAGCAGCGTTTGTCCTGGGGAGATCACGCCGTCTTCAGAAAAAACTTTGAGATTTAAGATGGTGCCTGCCAGTGGGGCTGAAATGACGGTGCGATTCAGAACATCTTTTGCGGCAGAAATGCGTTCTTCCAGCTCATAGCGCTCTTGTCGAGTCTCACGAAGCCCTTCTACGACGTCTTTGATTAATTCAAGTTTTTGCTCTTTCATTTGGGCTTTATTTTCGGCCACATGTTGAGATAT
Source organism: uncultured Enterovibrio sp. (assembly GCA_947040595.1). Lineage (GTDB taxonomy): Bacteria > Pseudomonadota > Gammaproteobacteria > Enterobacterales > Vibrionaceae > Enterovibrio. The sequence goes on from CAMRBZ010000007.1 coordinate 24,134, forward strand.
ACGATTGACATTGGATCTTAGCTGGCTGATTGAACTTCTAATTTCATTTTCTTCGCGCTCTAAACGAAAGATGTGTGTTTGACTGACAAAGCCTTTTTCTGCCAGTGTCTTATTGCTTTCGAGCTCTTTTCTGATATTGGAAAGTCGACTTTTTTCTATCCATAATCGTTTCTTTTGTCCTTCAAGATCGGCTTTGTTTTGTGCTAATTGTTTATTGATGATCTCTTTTTGTGAAGCCGAATAATCTCTTCTTGCCTCAAAGATCCTTTGTTGATTAGTGAGAAGCTCTTTGACGCGAGGATCGTCTTTTTGAGCCATAAGGACCTCATCAAAGATCATTTCTTCTGCTAAATCTCTTTCGGCGACAAGGCGTGTTTCTCGAGCTATTGCATTGTGTTGGCGATTGATGAGTTGTTCTAATTCTGCGTAGGCCTGGGTGTTATCAAGTGTGATAAGAGCTTGTCCCTTTTCGACTTGTTCTCCTTCTGTGATGCTGATTTTTGCAATAATGCCACCTTCAAGGTGTTGAACGCTTTTACGTTGGCTGTCGATGGAAACAATGCCCGTTGCAATAGATGCACCTTCAAGTGGGCTTAACGTGGCCCATACGCCAAACGTGCCAAAAAAGAAGAAAATGCTGGCGAACCCGATAAGGACCAATCGACGAATTTCAGGGATTTCCATTAGTTTTTCCCTCCATTTTGAACCATCGCGGCATTTTGTTCTAATAAGGGTTTGAGGATTTCATCTCTGTTTCCATAGGCTCGAATTTGTGCATCTTGGAGGATCATTAATTTGTCCATGGATTGCATCATGCTGGGCCTGTGCCCTACCAAAATCACGGTGGCTTGACGTGATTTTAGATGGATTATCGCGCGCTGAAGGGCCATTTCTCCAACACCATCGAGATTGGCATTGGCTTCATCCAAGATGACCAAGCTCGGTTCTCCATAAAGGGCGCGAGCCAGTGCGATCCGCTGGCGCTCTCCCCCTGAAAGTCCTAAACCACGCTCACCAATGACGGTGTCATACCCTTGAGGTTGACGCAGAATGAGGTCATGACACCCCGCTAAATGAGCTGCTTTAATGACGTCATCAGGATTTCCTTCACAAAGACGCGCAATATTTTGTCGAATGGTTCCCGGAAAAAGTTCTACATCTTGAGGGAGATAGCCGCAATAAGAGCCAAGATCATCCGGATCCCATTTTGAGACGTCCATGTTATCAAGACGAATCGATCCCGCGTTAGGGGATAAGTTGCCAAGCAATAATCGGGCAAGGGTTGATTTTCCTGTGCCAGAAGGGCCAATGATCCCCAAGGCTTCACCTGCATTGAGTTTGAAATGAATGCCATGTAAAACGGGATCGGGTTGTTTTGGATGAAAGTAGGTGACTTTTTCTACAGAAATATGGCCTTTAGGTTTAGGGAGGGGCATTGATTTTGCGCGTTCTGGAAACTGTGGAATTTGTTCTTTAAGGCGTTGGTAACTTTGCTTTGCTGAAATGGCGATTCCCCAAGCACTGATGGATTGCTCGATAGGCGCCAAGGCTCGGGCCATTAAAATAGACCCTGCAATCATGGCTCCAGGGGTTAATTCATTTTGAATGACAAGCCATGCCCCAACACCCAGCATGGAAATTTGCAGCAACATGCGAACAAATTTGGAAATTGCGGTGAGAGAGGCTCCACGCGAATTTGCTTTAATTTGTCCTTCAATGCTTTTTTTGTTAAGCGTTGACCAGTGTTGAATGAAATTTTTCATGATGCCCATGGCTTCAATGGCATCCGCGTTTCTGGCCGCTGATTCTGCTTGTTGCATTGCAAGAATGCTTGATTCACTGGCCTCTTTGTGGAGTTTTCGTGTTGTTACATCATTAAGAATCGCAAGACTGAAAAGAAGCACGGCGCCGGCTGTGGCAAGAACGCCTAGAAGCGGGTGTAACAAAAAAACAAAAGCAAGAAAAAGGGGGGTCCAGGGGGCATCGAATATTGGGATCACGGAGTTTCCTCCAATGAAATTTCGAATCGTTGTGATGTCTCGAAGGCTTTGAACCGAAGCTGAAATGCCTTGGCGAAGTTGAAGTCCAATGCTGCCGCTTAAAATATCAGGTGAAAGACTTTGATCAAACCAAGCGCCAATGCGCACCATGATTTTGGTGCGAATATTTTCTAATACGGCCATGGTTAGAAGCGCAAAGACAGTGATAAGGGTGAGTAAAAATAAAGTGTCGACTGAGCGAGATCCAATAACACGGTCGTAAATTTGCAGCATGTATATGGGGAGAGCGAGCACCAATAAATTAAGCACGAAACTAAAGATCACAACAAAAATAAGTGCTTTGTAACATTGGGAGAGGGTGGATTTTAGTTGATTCTCAGAAGATAAGGACATGCGTTACCTGTGATGTTTATTTGCTCACTTACATTAAAGGGTCCTTACTGAATGCGAAGGTCTTGAAAAAGAGAAAAAATAACTGATTGTGAGACCAGTTATTTTGAGTATAGACCGAAGAAACTTAAACGATTTGAAAGTCGTCAGAAGTAAGCGAGGTTGCAAGGGTATTATTGAGTGTGATGATGGAGCCATCTGCAAGATTTATCTCTGTTTTGATACCAACTTGTTGTATATCGAGTGAGGCAAAATCTGTGTCTCCCGTTGCGCGAATAAACAGGGTGTCAATGCCTAATTCAAAATCGACAACGCGGTCATTTCCTGTGCCTGCTCCGAGAATGTTATCAAAAAGGAAGGTGTCTGCGCCGTTTCCGCCAATAAGAAAATCATTGCCTGTACCACTGACCAGCCAGTCATCACCCTCTCCACCAAACAAGCGGTTATTCCCACTGGAACCGTAAAGTGCGTCATTCCCGAGACCACCGAGCAGATCGTCATTTCCTTCTCCGCCGTAAAGGAGATCATTGCCCATTCCGCCACCTAAGGTGTCATTGCCTGAGCCGCCACTGAGGGTGTCGTTACCTCGTCCACCAATTAGACGGTCATTTCCTCCACCGCCCAAAATATTGTCGTCTTCACCAAAGCCAATAATGATGTCGTCTGCTCCAAAAGCATAAATGGTATCTGTGTCTGGGGTACCATAAAGGAGGTCTGAACTTTCTGTGCCGTTAATTTCTGTCATGATATTCTCTCTTTTTATCTTTAAAATACACACACGTCATGGTTAGGCTGGCTTTTCCTATCACGCTCTTTTTCTATTTTCTTGAGCTGCATTAGGTTGGCGCCTACCTGCATCTTTTTTTCATTTTTTCGTTTACCTCTTCAGTGCATCTGCCTTGGCGCATCTTTTCTTTTTTTATTGGGTACCATAAGAAAAATAAAGTCTTGATTTTTCCCTATTGATTTGAAAATAAAAGATTTTTTATTTTGTTTTCGAAGACTTATTACAGCGTTCGTCTAGGATCATGGGTTTCGTTAAGTGGGTGTTTATTTGGATGTTTTTTGGGGTTTATTGATTCTTGACGCGCGATGAAGGCGTTACTTTATGGAGGCTTCGCGCGCGTTTTAGGTTATTAATACTTTGATGCAGAAGAGGAGAGGGCTGTGTATAAAATGTAAGATTGGGGAATGTATATTTGAAAAAAAGGCGGTGATTTTAATATCGATAATCTACCCCAATGATAGAGAGGTTGTTTTTTGACCAAAACATGGCTTGGACACGGTTTTTTACATTGATTTTTTTGAAAATATTGTATAGATGTGATTTTACTGTGTGCTCGGAAACAAAAAGACTCTCCGCAATTTCATTGTTTGACGCGCCTGTTACGAGTTTTCTTAAAATCTGTTGCTCTCTGTTTGTAAGGCAAATATCAGAATAATCAATGTGCTTCCCATTGTGTTGCTGATAATGATGAATAAGTTCTGCCAGTTTTTGTCTTGGGAGCCAGTATTCCCCTGAGAGCATTTTATCAATGCCATAGCAAAGGTGATCCAAATCATCTTCTTTTTTAAAGACACCTTTAATGAAAGGCCAGCTTGCAAGTTCTTTGGCTGAAAGCTCATTTGCATTAAAAAGTGCAAATACATGCAAATCACTGAATGATGATAGATTTTGTTTCACTATGCTGATGTCTTCGTTCCCAAAAGCATTTAAATCAATCAAAACTAAGCCTGAAGAGATTGAGAGTTTATCGGTGATTTCGTGTTTTTCAACCAAAGTGATATGACTTTTAATTTCATTTTTTAGGCATGAAATTAATGCTGTTACGCTCATACTGGGTTCGGAAATGAGTAAAATACTGTTTTTGTCCGAGGTGGTTTCTATGCTGTCCATTAAAATCCCTAACCTAAATAGGTTGTTAGAATGAGGCTGTTTTATCGCTTTGAGTGAAGTCAGTGAGAATGAAAACAGACCGATCATGGATGAAATGACTTAAACAAAACATGCAATGATTCTTCTAATTTATTTTTCACAAAGACAGATTGACTCAGATTTTCTTAAGTTTAATACAATATTTTTTTTGCGTTTAAGTTCATCGGAGGTGAGATTGGTGTTTTCTAAGCAAAACAGCCCTTTAATCTGTTTTATAAGAAGGGATGTTTCAGCGTAAATTGGGATCGTCTCACGAGATGAATAAATTGCGGTGAAAAAAACCGCCTTATGTAGTGTGGGTAAAGTGCATCTGTTATTATGAAAGACGATAGATCATTCACGCACTCGAAGATTCATTCTGCAAGGTTTCGGAGCAAATTATGGCCACCCGTGGTGTAAACAAAGTAATTCTGATAGGCAACTTGGGTAATGACCCTGAAATTCGTTACATGCCAAGTGGTGGAGCAGTGGCGAATATCACCCTTGCGACGTCTGAAAGCTGGCGTGACAAGACCACTGGCGAACAACGTGAAAAAACAGAATGGCACCGTGTTGCTCTGTTTGGGAAGTTAGCTGAAATTGCTGGTGAGTATTTAAAAAAAGGCTCTCAAGTTTATATTGAAGGCCAATTGCAAACGCGCAAATGGCAAGATCAAAGCGGTCAAGAACGTTATACGACCGAGGTGGTTGTTCAAGGTTTTAATGGTGTTATGCAAATGTTGGGCGCTCGTGCACAAGGTGGGTCATCAACAATGGGCGCATCGCAAGGCCAACAAAGTGGCTGGGGGCAACCACAGCAACCCGCATATCAACAGCAAGCTTCGCAGCAGCAAGCACCAAAACAACAAAATCACCCACAAGAGCAATCTGCTCCGCAGCAACAAGCTCCAGCGCAGCAGCAGTATAATGATATGCCTGATTTTGATGATGATATTCCATTTTAAATTAAGCGGATATACCTCTTACCTTTGACGCCGCGAGAGTCCTGCTTACCTTGGTTCACCCCAATGACACAGTGAATCTATGTTCAGGGGCTTTTCGTTCTGCTTGCCATCCCCATCTTCATGTTTCTTAGATATAAAGAAACACCTTCAATTTAACCTCTTGAGTGCTTTTTTGTCTTCAAGGGGTTTTTCTTTACCTCCTTTTTTCTTTCATTTCCCACCTAAGAAACTGAGCATTAAGATGCATAACCTAAGGGATCTTATTTCACTTTGCTTCAGTGATATGCAATCACTTTGAAGGGAATTGACGATTTTATACTTGAGACGCTGAAAAAATTAAAATGACGAAATATTGACTGTGTCTTTTGTTTTTTTAAAATCATTAAAAGTTTAAATATGTTTATTTATCTGTTTAGTTTGTCGGAGATAATGATAAAATATATAATTTTTGATCTTTAGGTTGCAAGCGGTTGCTTTTATTGTTGTTTTCCTTACGAGGAAGGAGGTTAGTTTTAGATGATTATTTATGTAAAAATGGAAATTAGATCATAAAAAAAAATGAAATATACAACAAACGGTTAAAAAGCATACGAATACGCCAAAATATTGTCATTTGGCGCCTTAAGTTTGACGCCTGTCGCTGTTACAATACAATGCATTGCAAACTATACAAATGCCGAGCATTATTTGGACGTAAATGGCTGTATCTACTCTTCTTGAGCGACTTCATTATTCTAAGCAGCAACACACTGTCAGTTTGTTTGTTTCTGCGAGCATTGTGGCAGTTGGTTTTGATAAAGAAGGAAAAACTCAAGTTGCGAGTTGTTCTGTCTCTTCAAATCCTTGGCTTGCTGCACGTGAATTACTTGATGAACTCGCGTTTCGTAAAATGACGTTAAATGTCGTCCTTGGACATGGTTTGTTTCAATCTATTTTGATTGATGACCCAGGTTTATCTGAACAAGACAAATGTCTTGCTCTTCCTTTTCATATTAGAGATCTCATTTCAGGACCACCAAGCGAAATAGTTGCTGACGGGTATAGCTTACAAATTGCAGATCGCTATCAAGTTTTTGTTACGCAAAAAGTACCGCTTTTACAATTCACGAACGATTTAAAAAAGCGTCGCTGTAAAATCAATTGTGTTTCTGTTGAAAGTGTTGTTTTGAGCCAATGGACTGATCTTGATAAAACCGAGATGGTCTTAAGTAAAGACGGTCAAGGCGTGGTTCAATTGAGTGTTTTTAATCAAGGTAAATTGTGCTTCTTGCGTCAAATTAGGGGGATGACCCTTGATGAAGCCATGCTTCAGCCTGCGAGCGTTGATGAGTTAGTGCTTGAAATCCAGCGATCACTGGATTATTTACAGCAGCAATTAAAAGCAGTGAAAATCACGGGATTGGTTGTTAGCTTGCAAGGTGTTGAAGACAATGAACTTGCGTTGCAATTGTTGTTACGCCTTTCTATTCCTGTACGTGCACAGACGATTTTTGAACAAGCCGAACATTTTCAACATATTGCTCTTGCAGCTTTAAAAGATGATTTTTCACCTTACCTCAATTTGTTGCTTTGTGGCGAATCGTTGACACAAAAACCCTTTTTAACGTTTGGGCGAATGATCACCTTTTGGGGAATGAGCATCCTATTTATGGGTTTGGCTGTCGCTTATCAACAAGTCAATCTTACCAAAATGGAAAAAGAATTGGCGCTTTCTTTGAACGAATTAGAGTTGGTTAAAGAAACATCCTTAGGTTTGGATGAGAAAGTGAACCTGCACCTTCCCTCATTAAGTTTGGCCAATGAAGTTGAATCGCTAAAAGAGCTTGCCGCCTCTAAGCGTGCGGCTTTGGAAGCCGTAATGCAGCATGATGGCGCCCTTCAGCAAGGTTATGTTTCTACATTCAATGCGCTTACAACCTTGTCTCGTAAAGATATTTCTATTGGCGAAATTTTTGTCAGTCTTGGAACGTTAAATTTGAAAGGTCTTGCTGCAACTCCAGAGGCGGTGCCTTCTTGGCTGCAGTCTTTTCATTCAAATCCAAAGCTTGCAGCGCGCGTTTTTGAGTCGATGGAATTGACTCGAAATGAAAAAGACACCCTCTTGCATTTTCGTTTGAATTCGAAAAGAGATGAAAAGGAGAAGGCTCTATGACGGGGTTTCTTGATCAAATAAAGATGCACTTTGAGTCTTTTTCTTCTCGAGAGCAATGGCTCCTTGGGGTGGCTGGGTGGCTTTTTATTCTTTGTGTGGGATTCAGTTTTTTTCTGTTTCCTAAAATCGAGATGTTGGGGCAATTCAACGCTCAAAAAAATGAAAACAAGCGCGCTTTGGAAGAGGTGCTTCTTCTTAATATACAAAAAGAAAAAATCTTGAATGGTTCGGCAGACATCGGGCTTGAAGAAGAGCTCGCGAAGCAGATGAAGGATCTGAAAGATCTTGAAAATTTATTGGGAAGTAAGGTGAATGGATTAGTGAGTCCCTCTGATATGCCAGCCTTGATGGAAAAAGTACTGAAAGGTTCGGGACGATTGAAGTTATTGACCATGCAGTCACAGCCTCCGATTCAGCTCGCCTCAACGGAGGATAAGCGTTATTACATTCATCCGGTATTACTGACATTGACCGGTGCTTATTTTGATATTGTTCATTACCTTACCGCTCTTGAAGCCTTGCCTGTCAAATATTACTGGCAAAGCGTTGATTATCGCGTTCTGCGCTACCCATTGGCTGAGGTGAAAATCAATGTTTACACGTTAGGTGAAAGTCCTGTGTTTATTGGAGGCGTTCGTGAGGTTAGAAACTAAAGCTATTTTGCTTATTTTTTCATTATGCGTTCCTCCAGCGTCTTTCGCTCAAAGCGATCCGACGGCGCCGCTTGGTTTTAATGTTTCAAATGCAAGACCGAAAGCGAAACCGAAGGTGTACCTTCCAAACCTTGAAGCGATACTCTGCGACGAGCAAGAAGGATGCACTGCAGTATTAAATGGTCAAGTGATAACCCAAGGCCAGTCTATCAATGGTTACGTCATTACAGGAATTAATGAAAATAACGTGATTGTGAAGCGCGGGGATCGTCACTGGTCGCTGGTGCTATTTAATGAACAGGTGATACAGTGAATAAAAAGTCAATGTTGACCAAGTTGGTTTTAGCTTGTGCAAGCCTCTCTTTTTTGGCCGCGTGCCAAAATGTTGGCCATCAAAAACCGACAGAAATTCAAAGAGAGCTGAAACAAGCTTATGAATCAGAAAAGAATAAGCCTCTTCGTGCGCTTCCGGATTCTGTTGCAAAGGAGTTGATGGGAGACGATGGTTTCTCTGTAGCTTCAGGGAAAGGAGGCAAGTCTGAAAAACGTTTACGAGTGAATGCGAAAAATGTCGATGCCAAGGCTTTTTTTACAAGTTTACTCAAAGGAACCGGATACAACTTGGTATTGCATCCTGATGTGAAAGGAAAAATCTCTCTTTCTCTACAAGATGTAACGGTACCAGAGGTCTTAAATGTAAGTTCTGATATCTATGGTTACAACATTGAAACACAATCCAAATTGGTTCGTATTTTCCCCGCAACATTACGAACAGAAACCTTCCCTGTTGATTATTTGCAGTTACAGCGCTCTGGTCTTTCTTTAACGTCGGTCAGCTCTGGCGCCGTTTCGGGTGTAAGAGATGCTGACGGTTCACGTTCTCCGGTGGCCACGGGAGGGACCGTGATTGAAACGCGTTCAGAAAGTAATTTTTGGGTGCAGTTGGAAAAAGCGGTCAACGCCATGATTGGATCGGGTGAGGGACGCAGTATTGTTGTTTCTCCACAAGCAAGCATCATTACAGTGAAAGCCTTTCCCGCTGAACTTCGTGAAGTGAAGCGTTTTCTTCAGACCTCCAAAAAACGTTTACAACGTCAAGTTATTTTAGAAGCGAAGATATTGGAAGTGACACTCAGTGATGGGTATCAACAAGGCATTAACTGGAACAACATTGTTAATAATGTGGGTAACCGAGTGGTTTCCATTGCTCGCCCTGGTGATGCCGAGCTTGCGGGTAATGCGATTTCAAATATTGTTGGCGGTCAAACCAACATCACCATCAGTGATGGCCATTTTAATGCGGTCATGAAATTTTTAAATACCCAAGGTGATGTCAACGTTCTTTCCAGTCCTCGCGTCACGACCGCAAATAATCAGAAAGCCGTGATTAAAGTGGGCGGCGATGAGTATTTTGTCACGGACATTTCATTTGGAGATGTGATTGGAGACAATTCAGACTCAGGGCCAAACATTGAATTAACGCCTTTCTTTTCGGGTATTTCTCTTGATGTAACACCGCAAATAGATGATGACAAAGGCGTCTTGTTGCATGTGCATCCTGCCGTTATTGATGTCAAAACAGAAGAAAAAAAGATCCAACTCGGTTCTGCTAATGCGCCTTATATTTTGCCATTAGCGAAAACCTCGATTCGTGAGTCTGATTCGGTCATTCATGCGAAATCAGGAGATGTCGTTGTAATTGGTGGCTTGATGAAATCTCACGTCGAAGAACTGGTTTCTAAAATTCCAATTTTAGGGGACCTTCCAATCATCGGAAACCTGTTCCGTAACGTGAATCGAATGAAGCAAAAAACAGAGTTGGTTATTTTGATCAAGCCGTCTGTGGTTGGTGATGATACATGGCAAAAAGAAATCCAACGATCGCGAGATTTGCTGGACGAATGGTTTCCTGAAAGTTAAGGCACTGTGAATTAATCATGTACCAAGCATTTTTTGGCCTCAATCTGATGCCGTTTTCTTTGACTCCAGACACCCGAAGTTTCTTCGGGTTGCGTTCTCACGTTGATGCCGTTAATACCTGTGTCAGTGCGATGGAAATGGGGGAGGGGTTGGTTAAGGTGACGGGAGAGGTCGGAACAGGAAAAACCATGGTGTGTCGTCTTTTACTTACAGCATTAGCGAGAGATTTCACCTTGGTTTTTTTGCCTAACCCGGCGAACAGTGTGGTCAGCTTGTATCACATGATCTCCTGTGAGCTTGGCATCTTAGAACAAACCGAACATGACAAATTATTAGGTTCCATTCAGCGGGTTGCAATCAATGCTGCGCGTTATGGAAGACCCGTTGTCATTTTATGTGATGAAGCTCAGGCCTTGCCTGATGATGTTTTAGAGGCTGTGCGTCTACTTGGAAATTTAGAAACAGAGCAACGAAAGCTTATTCAGCTCATTTTATTTGGGCAGCCTGAGCTTGATGAGCGATTGGGGCAATACAATATGCGCCAATTGTTACAACGCATCAGCTTCAGTGCCTCTTTAGCGTCTCTGACTTATGCGGAAACATCGGCCTACATCGATCATCGAATTAGAGAGCAGGGCGGCTCTTTGAGCATCTTTAATTTTTGGGCGAAACGGCGAATTTGGGTGGCCAGCCGAGGCATTCCAAGGCTTATCCATCAATTGTGTCATAAAGCCTTGTTACTCAGTTACGGTAAAGAAGAATTATTTGTTTCAAACAGAACCGTTCGACTTGCGATTAAAGACACACCGATGGCAAGACAGCATCATCCGCTAAAAGCGATATGGGGTTAAAAGATTAAATGAGTGAATTAAATCGCCTCTTAAGCGACCTGTCGTCGCGGGATGATAAAAATAATAAAGTGATGTTGGTGACGATCCCTGGGAATTGGGGATTTCGTTTTGCTCGTCTTTTTTTAGCCTTGTTTGCTACTTTGGCGGGGGCTTCCAGTATTGCTTGGGCTATTTCAAATGCGGATTTTAAAACATTGGGCAGCCATTTTAGTGTTGCTGCTTTGTTGCAAGACGAGAGGCAAACAAGTGATTTAAGGGGGGGGCCTGGAATGCCACGACCCGCAAGCACTCAAGCGACGCAAATTTTAGCGCAGTTGAGTGATCCGATAGATGTTTTTGAAACCTTGCCAAACCATATACGAACAGATGCATCAAATATTCAAAAAATTCAACAAATAAGAAAAGTTAAAGTTCAAGAAGAAGAGCCTGCGAGCTTTCATGTTGAATCAGTGAATCTCTCTGCGGCCCAATTAAGCACTTTAGCTTATGAAAATGCCCAGAAAAGAGCCACAGAAGGGGACATGAAAAAAGCCATTAGCCACCTCTATGATGCAGTGGAATACAATCCGCGTCATCTTTCTGCAATCAACCAATTGGCGGGCCTTTTGTTTGCCAGGGAGCAAATCCGTGAAGCCGAAGCGGTCTTGAGAAAAGGCATTTCGATGACGCCCTTGTCGAGTACGTTGAGGGTGACATTGGCGCGTATATATCAAAAAACGAACCGTGAAGAATCAGCCCTGATAGTCCTTATTGCTGCAGAAGATTTACTGAAGGGAGACGCGATTCGTTTGGTTTCGATGCGGGCGGCTCTAGCGCAAAAATTAGAGAAACACGATCTTGCAAAAGAGAGTTATCGCTGGCTAACAGAAAAAGAACCGATGGACGGGCGCTGGTGGTTAGGGTTTGCCGTGTCGGCGGAAAGAGAAAAAGAATACAAGGATGCAGAAAAAGCCTATCAGAAATCAGTTACAGCGGGGGGTCTTAGTGATCAGGCTGTTGCGTTTGCTCGTCAACGCTTGCTGTATTTACAGAGTGTGACGAAAGGGGAAGTAAAAAATGGTAATTAAACTCCAAAAGCGCCTTGGCGATTTATTGCTTGAAGAGAATATTTTGACGCCAGATTGTTTGAGTGCGGCTTTACACCGTCAGTTTGAAACGGGTGGAAAGTTAGGGCAAACATTGATTGAAATGAATTTTTTATCTGAATTTCAATTGTTGAATTTTCTTTCTCGACAGATGAATTTGCCTTTTGTTGATTTGCGTCGAACGCAAATAGATCCAAATGCTGTCACCTTGTTACCCGAAGCGCATGCACGTCGCTTTCGCGCCTTGGTGATTGCTTTTTCTGGAAATACAGTGCGTGTGGCCATGTCGGATCCCGCCGACCTTAGCGCGCAAGAAAGCATTTTTAATCTTTTGCATGCATTCAATGTTGAATTGCTGGTGGCCGCCGAAAAGCCTTTGATTGAAGCCTTTGATCGCTATTATCGCCGAACGAGTGAAATTGCCTCTTTTGCTGAACGTTTACAGGCAGAGCAAGGATTGAATGGCGTCGGGCTTTTTGGTGAGAACCTTGACGCTCAAACAGAAGAAATGACCATCGTCAAATTGATCAATTCACTGTTTGAAGATGCGGTTCAAATCAGAGCCTCAGATATTCATATTGAACCTGACTCGGATGTGCTGAGAATTCGTCAACGTGTGGACGGAATATTGCACGAAACCTTGCTGAAAGAGCGGGCCATTGCGGCGGCTTTGTTGTTGCGATTAAAGCTGATGAGTGGCATGGATATTTCAGAAAAACGCTTGCCTCAAGATGGGCGTTTTGAAATCAATGTACGAGGCACCGCCATTGATGTGCGTGTTTCAACCTTGCCAGTGCAATACGGTGAGTCGGTTGTGATGCGTTTACTCAACCAATCTGCTGGAGTGCGTGCATTAGACGATGTTGGCATGGACCCTGTGATGTTGGAACGTTTCCGTCAACTTCTTCTTCGTCCTCACGGTTTGCTATTGGTTACAGGGCCTACGGGATCAGGAAAAACAACCACCCTTTATGGCGCGTTAAATGAGCTCAATGTGCCGGCAAAAAAAATATTAACGGTTGAAGATCCTGTTGAATATCGTTTACCCCGAATTAACCAAGTACAAATTTCGAACAAAATAGGGTTAACATTTTCATCGACGCTTCGTACTTTTTTGCGTCAAGACCCTGACATTATTTTGGTCGGAGAAATGCGAGATCTTGAAACCGTTGAAATTGGCTTACGGGCGGCTTTGACCGGACACCTTGTTTTATCCACTTTGCATACGAACAATGCCATTGACAGTGCCCTTCGGTTAATCGACATGTCTGCGCCGGGTTATTTGGTGGCAAGCTCTGTGCGCGCTGTTTTGGCGCAACGTCTCATTCGTTGTCTTTGCCCTGATTGTAAAATCCCATATGAAACAAAAAAAGAAGAAAAGGTTTGGTTGTCGGTGATAACGCCGGAGCTTGCTTTTCATGATTTCTATGAAGGTCGAGGTTGCCAGCGTTGTAACTTTACAGGTTATTCTGGACGTATTGGTGTGTTTGAGCTTTTAGAAATAACCCCTGATTTGATGGACGCGCTGCGGGTAAACGACACGGATCTTTTTTCTCAACGCGCATTTTTGCAACCAGGGTACGAACCCTTAATACATCGCGCCGTTGAATATGCGAAACAAGGCCAGACATCCCTTAGTGAAGTGTTGAAATTATCTGAAGCGTCGGTGGGGGGATAATGCAACGTTATCGATATATAGCCCGTCAAGCCGATGGGAAAAAAGTCACGAAAGTGGTTGAAGTAATGGCAGAAAATGACATCTTCCAGCTTGTTGAATCTCAAGGGGGACGCATCCTTTCTATTAAGGCCATTAAACCCTCTTTTGTTCAAAAAAAGCCTGTGCTTTCGACAAGCAAGGTGAAGCTTGAAGCCTTGATGATTTTTTGCCGTCAGATATACAGTCTTATCAAAGCCGGGGTGCCTTTGATGCGCGCCATGACAGGGCTTGCAGAAAGTACAACAGATAAGCCATTGAAAGAAGCTTTGATTTCTGTCACTCAAGAATTATCAAAAGGACGGCCCTTATCCCGTGCGATGGAAGATCATCCTCATGTCTTTGACGATCTTTTTCTTTCATTGGTCAAGGTGGGTGAAAATACAGGGCGATTAGATGAAACCATGTACCAGCTGGGGCAATATTATGAATTAGAAGTGGAAAACATGCGCCGGATCAAAGCTGCGTTTCGTTATCCCACTTTTGTTATGGGTGCGCTTGTGTTGGCGGTCGTGATCCTCAATATCTTTTTTATTCCTCAGTTTGCAACCATATTTTCACGTTTTAATGCTGAATTGCCCTTGCCGACTCAAGCACTCATTATGATGTCAAGTTTTTTTGTGGATTATTGGTGGCTGGTTCTTTTGATTTCAGGCTGCGCTGTGATGATATTTTATGCGTGGAAAAACGATGAGAAGGGGCGCGTCAAATGGGATGGGTATAAATTGCGCGTGTATATCTTCGGCGGCCTTTTAAACCGAATTTTAATTTCGCGTTTCGCTCGTACCCTGTCTTTGATGTTGCGCGCCGGGATCCCTATGAATATTGCACTTCAAATGTCGGGTGAGGTTTTAGAAAATCGATATTTAGACACCGAAGTGGAAAAAATGAAGCATGCTGTGGAGTCAGGTCAGAACCTCAGTACGGTCACGGCGGAAAGTACACTTTTTACGCCATTAATCCATCAGATGATTCAGGTTGGGGAAGAGACCGGACAAATTGATCATTTGTTGCTTGGGGTCAGTGATTATTATGACCGAGAAGTGGATTATGATCTTAAACGTTTCACGGATCATATCGAACCTCTTTTGCTTTTGGTTTCAGCAAGCTTGGTTATGTTTATCGCGTTCAGTATTTTCTTACCTATGTGGGATATGTACTCAGTGCTATACAAGAGCTAATCAAAGTGGCAACTCCGAAATTAAAATACAATAGGTCTTATACCGAGTCTGTTTTATGGTTATTGATTTTATTTCTTTTGTTCTTGGTATTTATTGGACCGCTTAGACATCTTATTCTGCGTGCAGATATGTTGGGTTTTTTTTATTCTGAAAATTTCAAGCGAGACACGAAGTGCAGTGCTTTTTTAAAAAATGAGATTAAGAAAACGGACTCTCGGTCTTCAGATATAAAAGACAATAGTCTTTCATTTGGAGAGCTCTATTTTAGAGATTTATTTAAAGACGATTTTTCGGATATTGTAATTGAACAAAATGATTCAGATTGCGATGTTGAACGAAGTGGAGAATATCTAGATTAACTTGATAAACCCTTGTTTATTGTAATCTAAAATGACCAGTGTCCCTTAATGGATATATTTATAACTTCATGGTATTTAATGTTTTTTATTATTTTTTTATTTGGTAATATGGCGGTTGAAGGATTTAAAGCGGCGGTGCATATACAACGGGATGCATTCGGTTGTGAATTTATTTAACGCCTTCTTTTTCTTGCTTTAGTGAGTCGTTTTTTATTGAAGATCTGGATTGTTAAATTAGCTGTTAAATTATTTCAAATAAAAGGAAAGTATGCTTCTTTTGTGTTTAATACAAAGTTGCATGTGTTATATCCCCCCTTTTTTATCGGGGATGTTTTGTGCTGTTAAATAAAGAACCTGAGAAGACAGAGCTTAAAATATTGAAATCAAAAACGGATGTTAAATTCAATCTTTGATGAGATATAAGAATTGTTCACAAGGTATTTTTGTTTGAGTTGTCTGCCATTTTTTATTTGGCATTTTTTCAAAAAGAGAGATTTTTATGTTTAGTCGGGGAAATAGAATGAAGCGTCAAGGTGGTTTTACACTGATTGAATTGATCATTGTTATGATCATTTTAGGAATATTAGTGGCAGCGGCTGCACCTAAGTTCTTGAATTTCCAAAAAGATGCCCGTCTTGCGGCCCTGAAAGGGTTAAAGGCCTCCATGTTGAGTGCGGCTCATTTGGCTTATGGAAAAGCAGCCATTAACGCGGTAGAAACAAGCGGT